>SLMJ01000367.1 GCA_007133615.1 Thermomicrobiaceae bacterium
AGATCAACGACCTTGATTCCGGAAAGTGTCTGCTGTGCCATGTGTTCCCCTCCGCTGGCCCGGTGGATGAAATCGAACTGCCCCGGGCAGTCTACACGAGGTTTCCCTGGCTGTGGACGAGTGAGCAGGAGATCAATCTGAGAAAACGGGTTGACACCGGAAAGGTGATCCGATATGTTAATCACATGACTAAATCAACTGACTAAATCAGGTGCTTAAGTTCGGGCACCCACCTGTGAGGGATGCTGAATGGCGAACGGCGAGCCCGCTTCCAGCTCGAGAATACACCTCGAGCGCCAGGAGAGCGGGGAACAGTCTGAAGATGTGTCGACCAGAGACAGCATCATGCAGACAGCGATCCAGATTCTGGGTCGCGATGGGATGAGCGGGCTGACAACCAGAGCGATCGCGCGTGAAGCCGGCGTCAACCAGGCGCTTATCAACTATCACTACCAGAACAAGAGTAATCTGTTGGTTGAAATGGCCCGGGCGCTGGAGACCGCGAAGTATTCGAGACAGACGTCGATGTACGCCGAGCCTGGCGTACCGCTAAGTCAGAAGTGGCGGCAGGCGATCGAGTTTTACCGGCAGGATCTGGCGGACGGATACATCCGACTCAATCAGGAACTTCGCTACCTGTCCATAACCGATCGGGATGTCGCCGAAGCGTGGAACGAACGCACCGAACGCTGGCAAAAGATGCTCCAGGAAGTTGCAGAAACCTACTTCCCGGAGCTGGAGATCGATGTTCCACCAGCCTATGTTGCCGATGCAATCTGCAGTCTCTGGTATGGAATGGACCAGCGATTACTCACCAGGACGTTGAATAGCGATGACGATATTTTCGAGATCCTCGAATGCATAGCCGAGTGGCTCGAAGAACGCGAGCGACAATACGGAATTGAAAACGACAAACAGGGGACATAACGGGATGATCACAATCACAGATTTCCGAGCGGGGTTCTGACCCCGGCGACTGTATGACGATCGCGTCGATTCGGTCTGGCCCCGCAAAGGCAGAGGGGTAGCCCGATGCGCGCGATCGAACCTCGAGAATCAGGGTATACAGTCAACCCGGAAGATGGTGTTCGCCTCTTCTTCGAGGTGTTCGGTCCTGTGGACGCAGACCGTACGATCGTCTTCCTTCCAACCTGGAATCTCATTCACAGCCGACAGTGGAAATTCCAGGTGCCGTACTTCGCCCAGCGAGGGTTCCGCGTTGTCACCTACGATCCCCGTGGCAATGGAAAGTCAGATCGCCCCAACTCGAGATATGCCGGCACAGACCTGTGTTCCGATGCGCTGACAGTTTGCGACACGATTGGCGTCGAAACCGCAACATTCGTTGGACTTTCCCAGGGCGTCATGCTGGCACCAATGATCGCGGTGAGGCGACCGGAATTGGTCGAACGCCTCGTTCTGAACGGCGGTGGCGCGCGAGGGATAGATTGTGATCTGTTTCGAGCGCAGCAAACGTTCTACGAGGTCCCGCCTGACCGTGAAGGCTGGCATAAATTCAACGTTCATCACTGGCGGGAAGATTACCCGGACTTCGTCGAGTGGTTCATGCGAATGTGCGTCACCGAACCACACTCGACGAAAGCGGTTGAAGATACCGTCAACTGGGCGCTCGAGACGACTTCGGACGTGCTCCTCGCTGGACGAGAAGCCGGCGGATGGGACGATACCGTTGAGAACGCCGCTCACATCCATTGTCCGGTACTGATCATCCATGGGGTGGAAGATGCAGTAATTCCGGTCGAAGGAGCCCACCGGCTGCACGACGCGTTTCCCGATTCCCGGATGGTCCTGATCGAAGCAGGCGGGCACAACACCGGAGCGCGGGATCCCGTCAAGTTCAACGAACTCATCCACGATTTCATCGGTCGTGAGATGACCCGCGAACTGAACTGGCCGAGAGCATTACAACGACCGCGACGCGCATTGTTCGTCAGCAGCCCGATCGGTCTCGGCCACGCTCAGCGGGATCTCGACATCGCACATGAACTCCGGCAGCTGGTTCCGGATCTGCAGATCGACTGGCTGGCCCAGCATCCAGTCAGCACATTTCTGGAAGAGCGTGGTGAACACATTCACCAAATGAGCGACCGGCTGGCCAGCGAGTCCGAGCACATCGAATCCTGGGTGACCGACGACCACACAATCAACGTCTTCATGTCGATCCGGGATATGGACGAGATCCTGGCGGCAAACTTCTTCGTCTTTCTCGATGCCGTTCGTGAGACGCCCTACGACGTCTGGATATGCGATGAAGCCTGGGACGTCGATCGCTTTCTGCTCGAGAATCCGGAGCACAAGACCGCGCCCTACGTCTGGTTGACCGACGTCGTCGGCTACCTGCCCGGAGATGGTGAAACCGCCACGGACTGGGAGCGTCACGTCGCTACCGACTACAACGCCGAATTGATCAACCAGATCGACCGCTATCCAGCGTTGCGGGATCGCTCTCTCTACATCGGAGAACGAGACGACATGCCGAATCTGCCGATGGGGCCCGATCTGCCGACGATTCCCGAGTGGACCGCGCAAACGCACGAGTTCACCGGATACATCCGCTATTTCGATCCGGATTCATTGTCAGATCACACAGAGCTGCGACGACGATTCGAGCTGCCTGACGAGGGACGGATCGCCGTCGCGTCGAGTGGCGGAACCTCGGTCGGGAATGCCCTGCTGCGCCGGATTATCGAATCCTGGCCCGCGGTAAAGGCCGATCATCCGGATCTGCAGCTGGTCGTTGTCGGCGGCCCACGTGTCGATCTGGCGGATTTCCCGCACGTGGATGGCGTCGCTTATCGCGGCTACGTGCGCAATCTCTATGAGCTGTTGGCCGCGTCGGATGTTGCGCTGGTTCAGGGTGGTCTCTCCACAACGATGGAGCTCGTCACGCTGGGCAAACCGTTTATCTACTTCCCGCTGCAGGAGCACTACGAGCAGCAGCACCATGTAGCGCACCGGCTGGAGCGCTACGGTGTGCCGGAGTGGGCACGGATCCAGTTTCCGGACGCAACGCCGGAGGTGATCACCAGCCGGGTATCCCGAGCTCTGAGTGATCCTGTGGACTATCGACCCGTTGATGGTCATGGTGCACGACTGGTGGCGGAGCGGATCGCCCCGCTGATCTCGACGGCAACTGCGGAAATCCAGGTCGAATCAAGCAAGGTAAGTGTGTAAGGAGTCACGAAAATGCAGGCCAGGAACCGGTGGCCAACCCACAACTGTCGGGAGCCACCGAACCCTTAAACGAAGACGGCCCCGGAGTCGCTGCAACGACGCCGGGACCTAGAGGGCACAGGAGACGAAATACTCACTGCGAACCTCTTGCACTCCGCAGTATACATGACCTCCTCCTGTGTTCTCAGCAAGCCAGCAATCATCGCCCGCGTAGGCGAAAGACTGAAGAACACAGAGGAGGATTGGTCGTGCGACACAATAGTTCCACCCATCACCCGATCATCGGGATCGAAACCGAAGTCCGGGGCAGTCGATGGTCCGCGCTGAAGAGGAGCGTGCTGACAGCGTCGCTCATGCTGGCAATGGCGGGCCTGCTCACTGCGTGCGACTCACTGGCGCAGCGAGATGCAGACGAAGCGGTGGCTGGAGCCGAAAGTATCGGTCCGACCGAGGTGACCATTGACCATCAGGAACCCTTCGACGAAGCCGAAGGTTACACCTACGTCGAGGCGACAATGCACGGTGAGGTTGAACGAGACGACGGGTCGGAGGGCGAGTACTCCGTTCCGTTTCTACTCATTCATAAAAACGGCGACGGGAATGACGTCGGAGTGGTCGACCTGACGAATTCCGTCTTCTATCCCGGAACCGGATTCACCGTCGACGACCCGAATTCGTCACTAATGCTCATCCGGCAGACGACCGATGGCTACATGTTCGAGCAGGGGTACACC
Organism: Thermomicrobiaceae bacterium; assembly: GCA_007133615.1. Lineage (GTDB taxonomy): Bacteria > Chloroflexota > Chloroflexia > Thermomicrobiales > Thermomicrobiaceae > SLMJ01. The sequence goes on from SLMJ01000367.1 coordinate 3,930, forward strand.
TACCTGGCCCTGCAGTGGAACAAGGAGGCCACGGATTTCTTCGATGGCGACGACGAAGCCGCCGAGGAGAATCACCTTGCGTCGGGCTCGATCGAGCAGGCGAGTGATGCCTGGGAAATCATCCGCGACGCAGCGGGTTTCCTGAGAGATCCCGCGACCTATCTCGACGATGATGAAGCCGGAGACGGAGCGACCCCGGAGGCGGTCGAAACCGTGCTGAGCGCAGGCTATTCCTTCTCGGGAGTCCATCTCAACACGTTCGTGTTGGAAGGTCACAATGAGGTTGACGGCGAGCTAGCCTATGACGGCCATCTCGTGGGGACCGGCGGTTTCACCTGCCACGTCTCACTGGAGAGTGAAGGCGTGGAAGACGCTGGTTTCTATCAGTGGGAAGCTGTTCCGTGTGGCCCCGACGCCAGTCCACCTGATGACGGTTCGAAAGCGATCGCGATCCTGACTCAGGCGACGATCAAATTCAGTGGCACACCGAGATTCGAAGAGGAGCCCGACCACTGGCGTCAGTACGAACTGGCCGGCGTCGCTCACACCAATCCAGCGATCACCCCGGACGGGCCGTTGATCCAGACGGATGACCGCAATCCAATCGTTCACATCCCGGTCTTCC
>SLMJ01000055.1 GCA_007133615.1 Thermomicrobiaceae bacterium
CATGTCCCCGAACGCATCGATCCGTCGTTAACCCGGGCCGACAGGGGCGTCGGCCCCTACGCGGATGCGGGTCTGGCAACCGTGATGATCTCCGGACTCGTCTCCGTCACGGGACTGCGATCCCAGAATCCGTACTGCGCCTCGATCTCGAAGCCGGCCTCGGCCAGAAATACGTTCAGCCCGGATTCATCAAGGAACCGCAGCGTACTCCGACTCTCCATAACCCCATCGAACGTCGGTGCCGTGAATCGGGTGGTGAATGACACCAGATCGCCATCAATCGGCAGATCGACCTGATGCTCCATCCTGGCCACACCACCAGCCGGATGTGCAATCTCGATAGCGTGTTCCGGCGTCCATCGTTCCCAGCGTCGAGCCGACGGATTCCGGGTCTCGAAAACGAACTTTCCCTGCGCGGTCAGCGCACGCCTGACAGCCGCGAGCACTCCCCGAACCTCACCATCAGAAATGAACACCTGAAAAGCGTGTCCGGACATCATGACCAGATCGAATTCCTGATCGAATCTAGCTGATTCGAGCACCCCGTACGTCCACTCAATATCGGAGCGACTATTCCGGCCAATTTCCAGCATTGCATCGGCCGGATCCAGTCCGACCAGTCGACCGGAATGCCCGAATTCGCGGGCTTTTCGCAAAAGGAGCCCGGTTCCGCAACCCACATCGAGCACGGAATCCGAGGACAGAATGTGTTCCATGTAGAACTCGTCGTCACCCGAGCGCCCACCCCACGGATTGAAGTGGTCGTACAGCTCGGCCAGCTTCTGTTCGGTGAAGATCCGATCAGGCAATGAACGCTCCTTCTTTGAGCTCGAACGTGAGATCGTGGTTATGTCAATAGACCCTTGTCAACGACGGCGGACAACCGTAATGATTTCCGGGCTTAATCTCGTCAGGGGAGTAAGATCCCAGTTCCCGTACTGAGCCTCGATCTCGAGCCCCGCCTCTTCCAGGAACACGCTCAGTAATTCGCGACCGAGAAACCGCAACGTGCAGGTGACTTCCTTCGTGCCTTCGAAATCAGGACTTGTCGTGCGGCTCACGAACGTGACCACATCACCGCGCACTGGAAGTTGCACGTCGTTCTGGTCCCAGATGACACCGCCGTCCGGATGCGCAATCTCGACCGCATTCTCAGGCGTCCAGGATTCCCATGGCCGCAACTCGGGGTTTCGTGTCTCAAAAACGAATCGGCCGTTTTCGGTCAGCGCGTCCCTGATCGCTGTCAGTGAGGTCCGCAGTTCCTCATCACTCACCCACTCCTGAAACGCGTGACCGCTCATGAACACCAGATCGAATTCGGCCTCGAAGGAGAAATCCTGAACGTATCCGTTGACCCATTCGATATCGGTCCGGTGTGATCGCGCAACGTCGAGCATCGCGGCGGCGGGATCCACACCGACTAGCCGACCGGGGTGTCCACGCTCCCGGGCAGTTCGCAGGATCAACCCGGTCCCGCAGCCGACATCGAGCACTGCCTCGGCATCCATCACCCACTCGAGATAGAAATCGTCGGACTCGGCCCATTCGTTGAGCAATTCGTACAGGTGTGCAATGTCCGGATCTGCGTAGCCGGATTCGTTCACATCCGATCCTCTCGGCGGGTTGATCAGACGGATTCCACGGAGCGCTCTGCGGTTTGAACACAATTGTCCAGCGGATGTGAGATCGGTCCGCTTCGCTGGAAATGTGATGAATTCGACACGACTTCCTGCCGAATCCGATTACGCTCGCGACACCTCAAGTCCTATTATCGCGACATCGAACGCAGCGATCGACCCCTCCTACGTTCATTACAGGGAGAAGTCAATGTCTGAATCAATGATCACCGTAACAGACGTAACCGAGAAGATGAACGGCGAACAACCCACAGTCACCGTGCGCGTGAAGACGACCATGAGCACGATCTCTGATGACATCGGCCGAATCTATCATCAGGTCTTCTCGTATCTTCAGGAGGCCGGCGTCGAGCCGGTCGGTGTCCCGTTCGCCTGGTATCACGAGATGACGGAGGATGAGATCGATATGGAGGCCGGTGTCGCAGTCGGCAACCCCTTGGAGGGCAATGATCAGGTCAAGCCCTCACGTCTGCCGGGAGGGCCAGTCGCCGTTGTCTGGTACACCGGACCATACGGCGACGAGATGGTTCCGGCGTACACCGCCATCGAAGAGTGGATCCAGGAGAATGGCTATGAGCCGGCCGGTGGCCCCTGGGAATACTACTGGACTGATCCGGCCGAAACGGCGCCAGAGGATTATCGGACCGAGATCGTCTGGCCGATCCGAAAAGCCAGCTAGCGTTTTCGTAATGCCGATCACCCGGGTGCTCGCGCCCGACTGACATTCAGAGCACCGTGCGGGCTCGGATGACACTACTCGCTTCGATGAGCCCGCATCCCCACCATCTCCAGGAAGGCGTCGATGCGATCGAGGTCCCACTCCGTCATATCCACGTGGATCTCCAGGCTGACACCCGGCCGTCCAGGAACGGTGCTCGTCAGATTCAGAGATTCCGGAACGCCTGGCTCGGATTCGCCAACCGGGGGTTCCGGTGCTTCGGCGACGTCGGTCTGGTCTGCGGTCTCCACCAGCAGATCCGCCATCAACGTGGAATAGCCATCAACGAGTTCCAGCCGGGTCGGTTGACCCCGAACCCCTCTGCGGAACGTACCAAGCCCTGCTTCGTCCGCAAGTCGAAAGAAGAACGTTCTCGCCTCTTCAACGCGGTTTCGCGGCTGGCCGAGACGCATGCTCACCTGCCAGGTCTGTTCGACCGAGGGACCATCGATCACCCGGTGATGATCCTGCAAAGCGCGCTCGAACGGAACCCGATACGGCTCATAGCGGCACAGTGCCAGCGCAATTTCCCGCCGGCGTTCGGTGTCAGAAGATGCATAGGCAATCCGCTGTCCGGGAATGGTCAGTCGAATCTCCCCGCTCTCGTCCCGTTCCACCAGGCCCAGCTGCTCAGCGGTGTTCAGCGTCTCGCGGAAGGCCTCGCCGGTTCCGAGTCGAGCCTCGAGCGCGGTGCGATCGGCACCTTTGCCTTTGACGTAGTCGAGCATCGCCATCACGGATCGCCAGTCAGTCCGGTATGGAAGCATCACTTGCATTGTGTACCTCGCACTTGAATCCACGCCGTTCAGTCACGTGACGATTGTCCCATGTCATTGCCAGAACAGTCAAGTTCGCACTGCCGCCGGAATGGGATATGACACCTTCCATTCTCAAGCACGTGCGCCACTCCCTCACGACGCCTTAGCCGCACGCTGACTTGACGAATTCTACACCCTGTCCGTTCACCTCGCCCGGCGACAGCAAGTCGCCCCACAATACCGCATCAGCACGGCGCATCCTCGACCGTGACCGCTCCCGAGGCGGCCGATCGCCACAACCCGCAACACTGACACTACTCGTCACAGCACTGCTCAATTGACACCTGGCTGTGCGTGAATTCATAATTGTCACGTAGTCACCAAAACAGTTGAGAATGCGTGGAGACTGTGCTATTATGCTCGTGAACGTTCTCGTAGTACGTCTACGGGGACGACAGGGCGTTCATACAGGGAGGTTGCGGTGCCGGACGAGGCCCGGGGGCCAGCCGGTGAGCAGGACGAGCGACCAGACCAGCGAACCGGGGAGGACATCCGCCGCCGGGGCTGGTACTGGCACTGGAACAGCATCGTGACCCAGTACGCTCCGCTGATCGGCCTCAAGGGGATTGGTCTATTGAATTCATATACGGTATGGACGGACCGGCGGGAAGACTCTCCCCACCGGGGTTATGCCTTCCCCAGCCAGCAGGCGGAATCGATCTTCTACGGAGAAGATCGAGCAGAACTGATCACCATCAACAAGATCCTGGTGGAGCTCGATCTGATCGAGGTCCGCAAGGAGATGGTGCTGCATGTCGACGACAAGGGACGCCGCTGGAAGGTCCCCCACAACCTTTACCGGGTCAAGGACAACGCCAACGGGTTCAACCTGACGGTCGAAGATGTTCTGCGCGTGGCGGAACTCGCCGCGAAAACCCCGGCCGTCTACCGCTACATTCGCCGCGTCTTCTCTCCGAACTTCGCCCCGATCGACCGCACCAATCCCTGGCACGAGATCCTGCCCGCCGTCCGACAGACGGAGACCTGGCAGAAACTCGCCGCCAAAGCAGCCCGGGAAGACGCCCGCGCCTCGGCCCGCAGCAAGGCCGGCCACCGCAAGAGAAAGGGCGGCTCGGAATCCACAACGCAACATGATGACAGTGCCGCTGCGGAAGCACCGCAACCGGATGTTGCGCAGCCTGAGCAGGATCAAACCTCTGTTGCTCCCGCCAACACCGGTTCAGAGACCGATGTTCAAACGCCCAACAACGGTCCGACCACCGATGTTGCCGAGGGCAACCGAGCTTTTGGCCATAAATCGCCAACCATTGATGGACACCCCAACGAAGGAGGGCCAACCGTTGTTGACGACAGCAACACGACGTATAACCAAGACTTTGTTAACACAACTACGACAACAACTGTCGATGACCTGGAACGTCATCAAGACGCTGAACCCGGACACCCACCTGCCGGAGAGCCCGGCGCCGGTCCGGTGCTCCAGGCGTCGTCGTCTGTCCTCGCCGCGTTCGAATCGGCCAACGATCGTGCAGCGACAGCGCTCGAGCGGGAACTCCTCGGTGAACTGGAGCGGGATTTCGCTCATGCCGCGCAACGAGCCGAACTCTCCCCCGCCACATGGGTCGTGGACGCCATTCGGGAAGCAGTCAACTCCGGTTCTCGATTCGTGGCACCGAAACGAATCCGGGAAATCCTCAACCGCTGGACGACCGCGCAAGAGCGTCGCGTTCGGACGAGCGGCCAGACGTCATCGGGAGTGACGCGCTCGGAATCGACTGCATCGGTCCGACGCCGCAACGACGAAGTCGGATCGGTCTGGCGAACGATTCTCAGTGAGCTGCAGGGTACGCGAACCTGGGCCGATGTCGGAGAAACACTGGCTGGCAGCGTTCTGATTGGCGAGGACCAGGGAGTAGTCCGGGTCGGGTTGCCGGAACAGCGGATCAGTCAGGAGATGGATGACTATCTGCGGCAGACAATCGAACCGCGCTTCATCGAACACCTCGAACGCACGGTTTCGCTCGAGTTTCAGGGTCCAGACGATCCTGAACCGACGAACGAACCTGACGAACAGCCCCCGGAGTCAGCCTCTTCCGGGGAGGGAGATGGGTCGGAAAAACCGGTGTCGGACTCCACAGCCCCCGCTGTCCCCCAGCCGGCACCGCGCTTTTCCGTTGCCGACGGCCTGACTAACGCGCAGGTCTGGGCCGCGGCTCAGGAGGAACTTCGGGGCCGGATCTCGTCGGCAAATTTCGAGACGTGGATCCGGCCCTCCTCCTTGATCGGGCGAGATGAGGAAGACCGCCTGGTTCTGGGAGTGCCGAACAAGTTCGCCCAGCAACGGGTGGAGAGCAAGCTCCTGCCGGAGATTCAGTCCGTACTTTCCAGCATCATTGGCCAACCGGTTGAGATCACCGTTGTCGTCGGCCGGCAGTGGTTGCGCGAACAGGGGCAGGGGTAGTTTCCTCGCCCGCATGCTTGTCACGACGATTACAGCGCCCCGTTGTTCTCCCAGGCAGACGCGTTCCTCGTACTTGTGTCATCTCGACTGGAGCACCTCACTTCGGTCGGGATGACAGTGGGACGGTTCGACGCACAAGGTGCCGGATATCTCCTGAGGTCACGAACGCGCGCCTGACTCCGGTCGGGATGACATCATGCTGAGAGCACGGTGAGCACGATCGCGAGCCTTCACGTTTCCGAAGAGCCCTCAACGGCCAGTCGTACAGTACGAATAAGCCGCCCCGGCTGATCTCGAAACGTCTCCCACAATTCGGGATTGGCTGCGATTCCTTTAAGGAGTGTGTTGATCCGTCGATTGACGGGAGCGGGGGTGCCGAGAGCGTCACCTCGCTCGGCAACTGCGCCGTAGAGCCAGTCCGCTTCGAGCTCTCGCCGGCCGGCCTGCAAATCCAGCAGCAGAGAAGGCAGCTTGTCTCCTCTTCCGCCTTCAACCTGCCGCAACAGCAATCGGCGTGCGACTCCGGGCGGCATCCGTAGCACCCACCCGAGGAGCGGAACCGGAAACCCCGGTAGCGACACGAGTCGTTCGTTCTCGGCACTGATTACCAGCATCGTCTCACGCAGCATTGCCTGTTCGATTCGAAAAACGTCTGGATGCCGGTAGACCTGTCCCGGTTTCCAGTCCAGGATCGCCGCGATTCCGTTCGCCATCTGGTTCAACAGGAGTTTCGACCACTTCATCGAGCGGTAGGAGTCCAGCGTCGCAGTAGGAATGCCAGTCTGACGGAAGGTTGAGGCGATCGACTCGATTGGCGCCCCGGGTGAAACCGGCGCCAGGGCGATCCCGCCGGACCGGCTGCTCGTCGAGATAGCTCCCGGTTCAGGGATGTCTGCGCTCAACGTGAGGCTCGCTGCGATATGGTGTACGTCAGGAAGTCGGTTCTGGACGAGCTCCTCGGTGCCAATCCCGTTTTGCAGCGTAATGAGCACGCCGTCTGTCGCAAGCAGGGCTTTGACCGATTCGAGAGCTTGCTCCACAGCGAAGGCCCGGAGTGTCAAAAGAACGACATCGAACTGACCGGTGAGTTGCTCGAGATCAGAAATGGCAGCTGGAGAGGTCCGGAAGGATCGGGACGGCGTCTCAACTCGAAGCCCACCCTTAGCGATTTCCTCAATAGAAGGACCGCGACCGAGTAAGGTAACCTCGCCTCTGACTTCTGAAAGGCAACCGCCGAGCAGAGTGCCGACTGCTCCCGCCCCGTAGACGAGGATGCGTGGATGATTCAGGGCGCTAGTCACTGTGCCGGACGCGGGTGGATCCAAGATTGATCTTCAGCTCAGACCCGTGGCGGAGTCGGAAGATGTTCTCCCGGTGCTGGATCACCGCGAGGATGAATAGTACGACGCCGAACAGAACGTAGCGAACGTCGTAACCAGCGATCGCAAGCATGACGGGCATGCTCGCAACCATCAGCATAGAAGCCAGCGAGGCGTACTTGAACGTGACCAGGAGCCCGATCCAGATAACGATCGCGATCAGGCCAACTACCGGAGAGATTGCCCCGATCACGCCGACCGACGTGGCAATCCCCTTCCCGCCTTTACCACGGAGCAGGATTGACCAGTTATGGCCAGCAATCGTGGCCGCGGCAACGGCAATGACACCCCAAATCGGAAGGTCGGCCTGCATAGCAGCAAAGACCGGGATAAACCCTTTGAGACCGTCCATGACAAAGGTAAGCGAGCCGGCGAGCGGTCCGGCGGCCCGGAAGACGTTCACCATTCCGGTATTGCCGGAACCATGCTGCCGAACGTCGGTGCCTGATACGACGCGAGCGATGATCAGTCCAGAAGGTACGGACCCGAGAATGTAGGCAGCGAGCATCAGAGCCGTAGCAGTTGTGATGAGTTGAATGTCCAAAATGTAATCCGATCAGCTGTACCAGTCACCCGGGTGGCGACTGGTTCCCCAACAGCCATCTATTAAACATGATCCGGCGAGGTCGGTGATAGCCCGGACGGGCTATTGTCGTACAGCCGTTTCGCCTGCCGCCCGGGATCGGAACCGCTCGAGATAGGCAAAGTACCGGTTGATCTCATCCTGTTTCCGATCATCGGTCCAGCCATTGTGCTCCGCAGCGAGTCGGGCGACATGCTCGACTGCCGCAACTGCGTTATCTCGACTGAACCCGAGCATCGTCCGTCGCATCAGAACATCGGTAAGTGTTTGCGCAGCTTCGTAATCGAATGCAAACGGGACCTCGCCCTGGATCGTGTGCGGGGCTCCTTCGATCGGCTCCAGCAGATGCGGGGTCTCGCGGGAGCGGTCCAGGAGCGGTCGCACTTGCGTGCCGTAGATCGAAATCAGCCGCTCTGCGGTTCGCGGCGGAAGTGATGACCAGACCCTGAACTCGGCCAGGAAACGATTGAAGTCGTCCGTGTTGGCGCCCGGGAACGGCACTCGAGCCGTCCGGCAGCCCGGGTCGGGTCGTCCGAGCTTCCGAAACGCCAGATCGACAGCCTGCTCGGCCAGGTTCCGGTAGGTTGTTAGCTTCCCGCCGATGATCGAGATCAGCCCGTGGACCTCCGGCGCATGGTCGCGGACGATGTGCTGGCGAGTAATGCCCGATTCCGCCCCCTCTTCCTCATACGGTAGCGGCCGGACACCAGAATACGTGTAGAGCACGTGTTCGCGACCCAAACCGGCACCAGGAATCACCCGGTTGGTGTCGGCGATCAGGTAGTCGATCTCATCATCGTCGGCGATCACCCGATCCAGGTCGCCGGTATAACGGAAATCCGTGGTGCCGATCAGGTAGAGACCGTTCCAGGGGACGATGAAATACGGACGTCCGTCGGCTTCATTCTCCACATAGATTGCGCTGGTCGGTGCCCCGGGGAACTTTTCCACGATAATGTGGCTGCCTTTGGTGCCACCGATGTATCGCTGGTCGGAGACCTGACCGGCGAGCCGGTCGACCCAGGGACCGGTGACGTTGATCGTCAATGGGGCGTGGACAGTGTGCTGCTGCTGGTTGTCATCCAGCAAATCTGTGAAGACGACACCGGCAAGTCGTTTGTTGACCATAACCAGATCGTCCACCCGGGTGTATGTCAAGACGTTGGCGCCGTGATCACTGGCCGAGAGCGCGTTTTCAACCGAAACGCGTTCCGGAAACTCGACCTGGCCATCGTAATACGTCGCCGCTCCGCGAAGACCATCACTGTTGATGCCGGGAACCCGGCGCAGCGTTGCGTCTGTGTCAAGCATGCGATGTCCCGGCACGCTTCGATCGAACGATAGCGCGTCGTAGCCCAGCATCCCCATCCGGATCAGCCAGGGTGGCCGCTTCCCGCTCTTGTAGATCGGAACCACGAACGGCAGCGGTCGAACCAGATGCGGTGCGTGTCGAAAGAGCAGCTCTCGTTCCCGGAGCGACTCCCGCACCAGCGGAATCTCGTAATGTTCCAGGTAGCGAAGCCCGCCATGGATCAACCGGGTCGACCAGGCGGTGGTCCCCTCACCGATGTCTCCCTTTTCAAGCAGGAGCACCTTCAGTCCGCGCATTGTGGCGTCCCGGGCAATTCCGGCACCGTTGATCCCGGCGCCGACAATAATCGCGTCGTACTGTTCCCTTTGAACCCGGTCGAGATTTCGCTGTCGGATCGCGGTGCCAGTCGTCATCGAGGTGTGATCCTTTCGCTATAGCGAACGAGGTTACGGACTATCCGGGTTGCTCGCGCCCTGTTCCGGCTCGACCCAGTCCCTCGATCGCTCGACCGCTCGCTGCCAGTTGCGATAGAGTCCGTTCCGCTGGGTTGATGGCATCGCTGGTTCGAATCTTCGATCGAGTCGCCAGTTCTTTCGGATATCATCCTGGTCCTTCCAGAACCCGACCGCCAGTCCGGCCAGATAGGCAGCTCCGAGCGCGGTCGTCTCCGGCACTGCCGGCCGTTCAACAGGACGGCCGATGATGTCTGCCTGGAACTGCATCAGGAAGTCGTTGACGACCATCCCACCATCAACCCGCAGTTCCCGGAAATCGATCCCGGAATCCTGCTGCATCGCTTCCAGAACGTCCCGGGTCTGATACGCGGCCGATTCCAGCGTCGCCCGGGCGATTTCCGCTCGTCCGGTGCCGCGGGTCAGGCCCACAAGCACTCCCCGGGCGTATGGATCCCAGTACGGCGCTCCGAGCCCGGCAAACGCCGGCACAAGGTAGACACCACCGGTCGAGTCAATCGAGCTCGCGAGCGGTTCCGTCTCCTCGGCCGACCGAATCATTTGTAGACCATCTCGCAACCATTGCACCGCGGCTCCCGTAACGAAGATCGCCCCTTCCAGTGCATAGGTTGGTGCACCGTCGAGTCCCCATGCGATTGTCGTCAGCAACCCGGATTCTGAACGCACCGGCTTCTGGCCGATATTCATAAGCATGAAGCTGCCGGTACCGTACGTCTGCTTCGCCATTCCGGTCTCGAAGCACGCCTGACCGAATGTGGCGGCCTGCTGATCACCGGCTGCTCCGGCAATCGGGATCTCCGCTCCGAACAATCTCGGATCGGTGTGGCCGTAGACCTCGCTCGAGCTTCGGACCTCCGGCAGCATGGCTCGTGGAATCCCGAATTCCTGCAAAAGGTCATCGTCCCAATCCAGGGTGTTGATGTTGAACAGCATCGTGCGAGACGCATTGGAATAATCAGTTATGTGAACTTGCCCGCCGGTGAGCCGGTTGATCAGGTAGCTATCGATCGTCCCGAAGGCAAGCTCTCCCCGCTCGGCCCGATCACGTAGACCGTCAATGTTGTCCAACAGCCACTTCAACTTCGTGCCGGAAAAGTACGGGTCGATCACCAGTCCGGTCTTCTCCCGGATAGTCTGTTCCCAGCCGGCGGCTTTGAGCTGATTGCAATAGTCAGCGGTGCGACGGTCCTGCCAGACGATCGCGTTGTGAGCGGAGTTGCCACTGCTACGCTCCCAGACAACCGTCGTCTCGCGTTGATTGGTGACGCCGATGGCCACGATCTCGCTCTGCGAACCGACCCCGCTCTGCAGAACTTGCCGGATTACGTCGACCTGGGCGTTCCAGATGTCCTCCGGCCGATGCTCCACCCAGCCCGGCTGCGGATAGATCTGCTCGAACTCCTGCGCCCGGGTCACCAGCGGCTGGCCTCGATGTGTGAAGAGAATCGCCCGGCTGCTCGTTGTTCCCTGGTCCACCGAGAGAATGACATCGGCCATCCGGCTACTCCTTTAGATAGGCGGCAGTATCTCAGGCAATTGTCCATGATCTGGAAAGGTGTTGCAGGCCTGGAAGAGGATTCGCCGGTGGCCCACTGTTTCACCGAATGGAACAAAATTGACCTTCGGAAAATCTGATGCTAATCTCCTCTGCACCGAATACCAGAGTTCGTGCGCAGTCCGACAGCCCAGCACGCAAACAGTGCCTTTCTTGTGACTGGTCGCTGATGCTGAGGACGTCGGCAGCGCACAAGAGTAGAGGAGAGGGCCATTATGGGTTCCAAGCGCCGCGATATTGGCACGTTTCTCGATACCGCACGGTTGAGCCGGCGAGATCTGATCAAACGGGGTGCCGTGCTTGGTGTGTCGATCCCGGTTGCCGGATCGCTTCTGGCGGCATGCGAGGTCGATGATGACGATGTTGTCGACGACGTCGATGACGCTGCAGCTGAAACAGACCCGGATGACGACGATGTCGACGACGTCGGCGATGACACTGACGAAGTTGATGACGATCCTGTCGATGACGAGGAACCGGTCGATGACGAGGATGACGCCGTCGACGACGATGACCGCTACGGCGGGCGTATGGTGCTAATGGCACATACGGTTGTCGATAGTCTCCATCCAGACGATGCAGGTCCCTACGTCGAGTACTCGACCATCAACAACATCTGTGAACCACTGATTGCTGTTACCGAGACGCACGATCTGGAGCCGACACTTGCGACCGAGTACGAGGTCTCGGATGACGCCATTACCTATACGTTTACCCTGCGCGAGGGCGTTGTGTTCCATGATGGTGAACCATTCACCGCTGACGACGTTGTCTACACATACCAGTGGTACATGAACCCGGATAACGCGGCCCTTATGCTCGCTGATTTCCGATCTGTCGAGAGCGTGGAGGCCGAAGACGAGCATACGGTCGTCGTCACAATGGGCGAGCCGGATATCGCGTTCCTGCGACTCGGCGCCCATCGGTTCATTTTCCCCGAGCACGTTCACGAAGAGCTCGGATACGAAGGTTTCTCCGCTGAGCCAGTTGGAACTGGTCCCTTCCGGGTGACTGACTGGACCCCGGATGAGTTCACCCTTATGGAAGCATTCGAGGATCATTGGGATGGTCGCCCTTATCTGGACGAACTGGAAGTCCGCGTCATTCCAGAGCCATCGGTGCGGGCACTGGAAATGGAGACTGGAGGTGCCGATTCGCCGATCTGGCCGCTGGGCTTTGACGACGCTCTTCGACTTCAGGACATGACCGATCAGGTCCAGACGATCCAGTCGGTCAGTTTTCCGGTCAACCACTTTCCAATCAACAACGAGATCCCGCAGTTCGATGACCGACGGGTGCGTCAGGCGCTGATGTACGCCATCAATCGGGAACAGGTTGCGGAGAGCGTCTACGCCGGCGCAGCGTCCGTGGCACACAGTTGCTTCCCGCCTGCGCTGGACGACTATTATAAGGATGATCTTTATCAGTACGACTACGATCCGGATCGCGCCCGTGAACTCCTGGACGAGGCCGGTTGGGAGTTGAACGGGGACGGCATCCGCGAACGTGATGGTGAACTCTGGGAATGGGAATGCGCCGTGAGCCAGGGTGATGAAGCGCGCCGGCCGCACGCGGAGATGGTTTCCGAGTTCGTCAGCGAAATCGGCGGACAGATGAACATCAACGAAGTGCCGTCAACCGGCGCCCACATGCGTGAAGGTGGCGATATGGCGCTCTTCAACTGGAACTACGGTGGCTGGGAAGGCGAGCCCGACGCGCGAATCGGACTATCGACTGGTGGCGGCGACAACTACAGCCACTACAGCAGTGAAGAGATGGACGAGCTCCTCGCCGAGGGTGTGCGACTGACCGAGATCGAAGAACGACGTGAGGTCTATGATCAGGTTCAGGAGCTCTTTGTCGAAGATGTTCCGTTCCTTTATCAGACCTACTGGGACTGGTTCAATCAGTTCAGTATCCGTGTTCAGGGTCTTCCCGATGAGGCAGACGTCCTGCACGGAACCAAGCTGTATCGCTCCGGACTGATGCGGAATTACTGGTTGTCCGAGTAGAGAATTCCGCCCTCACCCCCGTTCCCCTCTCCCGATGCTGGGAGAGGGGTCATTTTATTGCTGGCGAGCTACCCGCCGAGACTCTTCCGGGCCAGGTCGCACTCCTCACACCCAAAATCGGGCGGGTGCAGAAACGTCAGGCGATCGTCGCCTAGCTTCTCCGTCACGATGTTCACTACATCGCGTGAACGCACCAACCTGGCTCGGGCGTGGCCGACGGAGCCCTCCTTCTGTAGTCCTCGATCTCGCATCCAGTCATCAACGAACGTGAACCGCTGGCAGCAGCTGTCGTTCTCACCGTAGTCGATCCGCATCGGACGTCCCTTCTGCAGCACCGTGACATAGTAGGGAATCCGGTAGGGAACGTCCGCCATGATCTCTGCCAGATGAACCGTTGTGTTGGCGTCGTGATTCACCCCGAGCAGGAGCACCTGCCCATCTGCATCGTGCACTTTGCCGATCGGGCTGTTTGGAATGTGCGGCGGAAGTGGCAATGGCCCGGACACGATCTCGTGAGCGCGCGGTCCCGATGCCGCAAACGCGAAACAGTGCTCGCTGCGGACCACCTCGGGCCGACGCCAGAAAAGATCGGCTGTCACGCCGAGGTCCGGATCAGCCGGAGTGCACACAGGGTCGAATGGCGAATCGGAATCGCCGGTCCAGGACGGTATGACCAGCGTCCCTTCTGGCCCCAACGCTTCCTGCAGGGCATCGATCAATCCGTGCGGCCCACCTTCAATCGGGCGCACCGCGCGGAACGAGGAATGGACCACCAGAACGCCACCCGGCTGGATGCCCAGCTCGCGAAGCTGTTCAACGAGTTCCGTTTTGCTGAATTGTCGGCTCATCAGCACTCCCGACGATGAATCACAGAACCAGAAGGAGCTTCCGACAAAGCTCCTTCTGGAAGAACAATTGAATTCGGGGAGTGTGAGGCGCTAGTTCCCGTTCCCGGTCGAAGCGCCAGGTTTCGGCTCCGGCTCGGTCCGGGCTTCGCTCGCTGGCTCCGGAACCTGGTCGACGATGCTTCCGTAGAGCCTGCGCCCCAGCCAGAGTGACACGTAGACCAGCCCGATCAGAACTGGCACTTCAACGAGCGGTCCGACGACGGCCGCCAGTGCCTGTCCGGAAGCCAATCCGAACACACCGATTGCCACGGCAATTGCCAGCTCGAAGTTGTTGCTCGCCGCGGTGAACGAGAGTGTGGCCGTCTCGCGATACTTGAACCCGAGCAGGTACGACACGCCGAATGCCAGCAAGAACATCAGCAGGAAATATGCAAGTAGCGGGATCGCGATCCGCAGGACGTCGACCGGGAGCTCAACGATCGCCTCTCCCTGCAGCGAAAACATCATGACGATCGTGAAGAGGAGCCCGATGATCGCTGTGGGCGAAAGCCGCGGCACGAACTCGCGCTCATACCATTCTTTGCCCTTTCGGCGGGTCAGGACGAGACGTGTCAGATATCCCGCCGTCAGGGGGATTCCGAGGAAGATCAACACGCTCTTGGTGATCTGCCACATGGAGACGTCGAGCGCGGTCGACTCGGCACCCAGCCATCCGGGAACAACCGAAAGATAGAACCAGGCCAGGATCGTAAACATGAAGATCTGAAAGACGGAGTTCAGGGCGACCAGGATTGCAGCGTACTCATTGTCGCCTTTTGCCAGCAGGTTCCAGATCAGCACCATGGCGATACAGCGCGCCAGTCCAACGATGATCAGCCCGGTCCGGTACTCCGGGTGATCCGGAAGCATCGTCCAGGCGAGCGTGAACATCAGCGCCGGACCGAGAATCCAGTTCAGGAGCAGTGACGTTCCGAGCAACTTGAAATTCCCGGCTGCGGCCGGGATGTTCTCATACTGCACCCGCGCCAGCACCGGATACATCATCCAGAGCAGACCGATGGCGATCGGGAGCGAGACATTGTCGATCTGGAGTGCATCCAGTCCGTCACCAATTCCCGGCACCGCCCATCCGATCCCGACACCCAACGCCATCGCTGCGAAGATCCAGACCGGCAAATACCGGTCAAGCGCCGAGAGTTGCTCGGTTACCGATCGTCCTGACGCTGCTGCATCCGCTGTCAATGTAGTCCTCCGTGCTGCTCTGCAGACTCTCGATTACTTCAATGCTGATTGATCTATACAACGCGCGGCTTTACTGGCATCGCGCTGAGCTCTGCCGGTGATGTCCGCTCGTTAGCGTCACCGCTTTCGGCCCACAGTCGGGTCGACGTGGCTTGATCCGGCCCGGGCTGAAGAACTGCCCGAAAGTTTCAGAGATTGCGGCGAGCGATTCTTCGTTGATCGAATAGTAGATCCAGCGAGCATCAACCGCGTCTCGCTCCGCACGCACCAGACCGGCCTTGCGAAGGACGCTAATGTGGTGCGAGATCAGGTTCGGAGCCATATCCAGGTGGTCTCCGATTTCGCAGTTGCACTGAACTCCGCCGATCAGGACGTCCAGAATCTCCAGTCGTCTGGGATCGGAGAGCACTTTCAGCTGGCGAGCCATTGTCTCGTAGTCTGGCTTGGTAGGGGTCCTGGTTTCCATATGCATTGCTCCGGGTCGAAATAGTTCAATGAGCATTGAAATAATTCCATAGCGATCAGGTAGTGTCAAATGACACGGGCTGTCTCCCTAAACCAGGTGTGACAGGATGCTGTCCCCAACGTCGCGGGTGGATCGCGAACCACCAAGATCTGGTGTAACGACCCCTGCCGCGGTGGTCTTGCCGATTGCTTCCATCACTTGATCGGCTTCTGCTTGCAATCCCAGGTGCTCCAGCATCATGACTACAGTCCAGATTGCGGCGATCGGGTTGGCAATCCCCTGACCGTAGATGTCCGGGGCACTCCCGTGAACCGGTTCAAACATACTCGGGTGCCGTCGCTGCGGATCCAGGTTCGCACTGGCAGCGACTCCGAGGCTACCGGCGAGAGCGCTGCCGAGATCGGAGAGAATATCCCCGAAAAGGTTTGAGCCGACAACGACTGAGAGCGTTTCCGGACGGAGCACGAACCGGGCGGCCATCGCATCGACCAGCCACTCTTCAGTCTCGACGTCTGGATAATCAGCGGCAACCCGGGTGAATGTTTCGTCCCAGAGCACCATGCCGTACTGCTGGGCGTTGCTCTTGGTTACGCTGGTGACTTTCTTATGCTGTCGACTCATTGCCAGATCGAAGGCGTAGCGGATGATTCGTTCGCATCCTTCTTCAGTGAATAGCGCTTCCTGCAGGGCGATCTGCTTGCCCGGCCCCCGACCCGCCAGGTTCCGCCCACCGATCCCGGCGTACTCGCCCTCAGAGTTCTCCCGCACTACGACCCAGTCGAAGTGCTCCGCGTCGGCCTTTCGCAGCGGGCTCTC
>SLMJ01000353.1 GCA_007133615.1 Thermomicrobiaceae bacterium
AGGTCCCGAAGACTGCGAATCTCCATCATCCGGGCGAATGCCAGCTCGGCCAGGTCGATCTCTGGTGGTTCCGCTTCCAGACAGTCCTGAATGTATTCGCCCAGGGCACCGCCATCCCGCCGATGCAGTCCGATCCAGTGTCGGTGCAGCGCCTGGTCGCGGCCGTCTTCCCATAACGCCACGGCGGCGACCGAGTTCAGATCGGCTCGAAGCTTCGGATCCGAAACCGGCGCCATCATCCCCGCGACCAGATTCGCAGCCAGTTCCGGGCTTTCAAGGTGCATATCGGTATCAAACAGTGTCAGCCAGCAGCGCAGTTCCGGTTCGGAGAGATCCTCGAGCGCACCGGAAAGCGACCTTGCAAGATTCTGTCGGCGATGAGCGAGACCGTCGGTGATCTGGTCGATCTGCTGTTCGAACTCGGAAGGCTGATCGAGCCTTACGATGTGTTTGACCAGGGTGGCAGACACATCGTGCGGAAGCTCTCCGCGCTGCTCGAGTAATCGACCCAGCAGCCAGACGGCATCAGGGTGGAGCTGGCCGGGCTGATTGCCGGCCGTGAGCAGGCGGCCGGTCAGACGCTCCAGCGCGGCAAGACCGTCGTCGAAGTCATCCGCGCCCGCCAGACGAAGGAGATGGTGGATGTCTGAGAGGTCTGCCTGATCGATAACGTCGGGCCGCGCAGAATCCAGATACCTGATGACGACCCGCACCCGTCTGGTCTGGTCTGGTGTGGACTCACTCATCCAGATCCGGAGCAATCCCCAGATCGACGAGACCCTGGTGGTCCGGAAGAGGTCGAGTATCTGGAGTTCCTCCAGCACTGCGTCCTCAGTCCAGACCCGCCCCGAGTATCGATAATGGTCCGATGCCTCATCCGGAGTCGCGCTGATCCGGGCCAGATGCAGCCTGGCATTCTGGTAGCGCTCCTCGTGCGGCAGCGGCCCATCCGGGCGGTGTAATTCGGAAGTCCGCTCGAATAGCCACCGAGTGTCTTCCGCGCTGCTGGCGGTAAGATCACCGAGTATTTCCTGCAACCGAATCAGTGCATCGGCTTCTTCCTCGTGCAGTCCCATCCGGTGAGCGATCTCCGCCTGCAATCTCAGCATTTCCCGGCTGGACGAGAAACGCGCGAGCTCCCGAACACGGTCGAGCACGGCGCGAACCCTGGGAAGCTGGACTGCCCGTACATGCTGCACGAGACTTCGGAGGTGGTTGACGAACTCGTCTTCGCGAAACTCGATCGCATCTTCGTTCTCAAACAGACTCAACCGTAGCCAGCGTATGCCGACGTGTTCCGGCTGCTCATCAAGGATCCGACCGGACCATCCAGCGACGTAGCGATGGAGCGCGTGGGCCGAATCAGTTTCGCGATTGACCGCATCGAGCAGCGGCTGGAGATCCGCCTCTTCCGGCAGCTCATCAGCCGAGGCTTCCAGACGCTCCAGCAGATCCTGAATCTCCTCGTCGATCCTGATGACGGCGTCGCGACGTTCCTGAAGCGAATACCGGTCGAACCGCTCATCCGGAACACAGTTGCTGCAGCTCCGACAATTACCGTCCTGTACGATCTCGTTGGTCTTCAAATATCCAAGCATCACGGACCGGAGGCACTCGGGCTCCGCCGCCGGGTTGACGGTTCCGTCCGGCTTGAGTCCCAGGTAATCAGTCAAAAGCCGGGTATAGGAGTCACGGGCATTGTTGTAGCGCTGTTCGTGAGCGTCGCAGAATGCATAGACATAACTGGCAAAGGTCTGCGGGTCGTCGAAGAGTTTTCCGGCAGTGATTATCCAGCTCTTCGGCCAGGGGAGCTCCCGTTCGCTGAACCAGTCTTCGAGGTGCGTCGGTTTCTCGCGACCTGCCTGCGCGGCACGTTGCATCGCCATGTTCGGAAATGCCCGGAAACGGGCCCCGAAAATCTCTCGCTTGTCCTCCAGAGACATTGATCGGTATGCCGGATCTCTCAATCGGTTGGGGAAATCGATCTGCTGAAACAAGGGCTGCTGTTCTGCCTGGGCGGCCATCGTTCCAAAGGAATCGAGTTCCCGGATAACCCGATCGAGATAGGTTGACCACTCCTGGTAGCGGTGGCCTCGATCCAGAATCTGGGCATGCTGGGGTGACTCGGTTGGATTCGTCCGTCGCTCGGGAAACTCCCTGGAAAGCTCGTTCTGCGTGAGGCGGTATTGTTCAACGTACGCAAGCAGGTCCTCGGCGTTTATCTGAAACGAGCTTCCGTGTTCGCGGTACTGCAGCATCAAATAGCGGGCAATGCCTAGCACGTCTACCCGATCAAAGCGCTTCTGCTCCAGGAAATTCTGTTGAATCCGATAGTCTGAGAAGAAGTCGTCTCGACCGACGCCGTCCGGGCTGTAGTAGAGCACGACGTTCGCCGGTTGTCCGTCGCGGCCGGCCCGTCCCGCTTCCTGCACATATGCTTCCAGGTTTCCGGGCGGGGTGGCGTGGACAACCATTCGGATGTCCGGTTTGTCGATACCCATCCCGAATCCTTTGGTTGCGACCATGATCCGGTTCTCCCCGCGGATGAACGCCTGCTGTTCGGCTCCACGGTCGCGTTCGGTGACCGCCAGCGAAACGACTTGCTCGTCTGTGCCGGGCAATTGCATTTGCCGGGCGTCATCCTGTTCCATCTTGCTGTGGTAAACGGATACCCGGGTTCGAAGCGCTTTCTCGAGATAGGCTGCCATCGATGTCACGTGCGGCGAGACTTTCGACTCATCAGCCGGATCGTTGTCCTTCGCCTCGGTCCACGGCATGAAGACAATTGCCGATCCCGCCCCGTGAGCATCGGAACCACCCGCAAAAGGTCGGAGTTCATCGACGATCTGGCTGACCTTGTTCGGTCGAGTCGGCACAACCCTGGTTATCAGGTTCAGTTCAGGGCGATTCGAGGAGTAGATGTAGACATCGCCACCTTCGTTGAGCGGCGCGTTTGTCAGGCCGAGCTCTTCGCAGATATCTTCCCGAACCTGAGGGCTGGCTGTTGCGGTCAGCGCGATGCGCACCGGATGAATCCCGGCATCAGAGAGGCGACGCAAGGTGCTGAGATAGGCCGGCCTGAAGTCGTGGCCCCACTGGCTGATGCAGTGCGCTTCGTCGATCGCCAGATACCGGATCCCGATGCGTTGATCGGCCATCTGCAACGCCTCGATCGTCGTTTCCTTGTCCATCTGCTCCGGGGTGAGGTAGAGCAGCTTGAAGTGGCCCTGAATAGTCCGATCCAGGCGGTTTCGTTGCTCGGACTGACTCAGATCGCCGTTGATCCAGGTCGCTCGATCTGCCAGGCCGAACCGCCGGACGATTCGCTCCTCATACTGATCCATCATCAGCGACTTCAAAGGAGAGACGACAACGGTTATTCCGGGCAAGAGCATCGCAGGCAGAATGAAGCATTCGCTCTTGCCGCCACCAGTTGCGGCGATGCCGAGAATCGAGCGCCCGGCGAGGACCCGCCCCAGAATCGCGTGCTGGAAATCCCGAAGTTCGGGGAAGCCGAACAGGCGATTGCCAACCTCATCCAGTCCTTCCAGCTTCGGGTCATCCTGATCAGTACCAGGCGCCGGGATGAAGTGGGACAGTCGTTCCGGTTCCGCGGGGCGTATCGGTGCGATCTCTTGTGAGGCGGGATGCAGAATGACTCCGCGATCGTGATGCTCGACATCCTGCACCGTCAGATCCAGTCGATCTCCAAACCGCAGATCAGGCGCGAGGCGGGATTGCGTCGTCTGCACAGCCGTCGGTTTGCCGCCGTTTGTCGCCGGACAGATCTTCAGGTAGACCGTGGCCGAGTCCGCTGCCGGGCCAGTCGGATACCCGGGAACCGGCTGCGTGCCGCGGAACGATCCGACATAACGCAATCCCGTGGACCCATTATGTCCGTCTTCAGAGCCCTGTTGGCTCGTTCGCGCGATCAGCGTGTACGCCCAGGGGACCGACTGGGTTCCCAGTGGCGCTCTGCTGGCAGGTCGCTCAGGGTCGTTATCACGTTCGACTTGTGGAACATCGAACCGCTCAGTCCGAACGGGCCAGCACCGGTCACAGCATTCCGGAAGCGAGCGACCGAACTCCTCGCCGCATGGACCCAGGGGCACCAGATCAGGGTGTTGCTGCACGATTGATCGTCGCCAGGCGGACAGGGCGCTCGATTCACGTCTGGTGCCGCCGGTTCGGACGATCAATGCCCCGGTGGGAGACAATCGCTCGACATCAGGGCACTCCGTCGCATCGGCGACGATCAGGTCCCAAATTTCCTCGCTCGAAGATTGCTGTTTGACGAACCGGACGTCGACGATCGATTCCCTCAGGCGAGCCGGAAAACCGTCATCGGCTGGATACCGATCACGCAGGACCGACTCATACTCGCCCAGCACGCGTCGGACTGCGTCAAGCTCCGAGTCCCGTTGGATGAGGACTGTCAGCGTCAGTTCGCTCGTGGGGAGATCGCGCTGATACAGGGCAGAAATGCTGCTGAGAAGAAGAAGAAAGTCGAGCAGTGCGACAGTCGACAACCCGTCAGTTGCCGTCGCA
>SLMJ01000376.1 GCA_007133615.1 Thermomicrobiaceae bacterium
AGAATCTCCGCCGCTTCTTGTTCATAGGCGAGGTGAAATGTCGTCCAGGCGGTGCCGAGGCCACGCTCCCGAGCCGCAAGCATGAAGCTCCACGTCGCCGGCATGATCGTTCCCCACATTCCCGCCTGTGCCCGAGGTGAGGGATCGGTCGCTCGTCCCTCGATGCACGGAACAACGTGGACCGGCACCTCGTGCATGTGATCGACCAGGTACTTTGCGGATTCGAGCAGGCGCTGGGTTTGCGGGTCGGCGCTGGCGATGCCCTCGAATCGACCGGAATAGGCGAGCTCGGCGCCCTTGCGGTAGAGATCACCGAGCGCCTTTCGTTTCTCCGCATCGGTCACGACGAGAAAGTGCCAGTGCTGCTTGTTTGATGCTGCCGGAGCCTGCTGGGCGAGTTTCAGGCACTCAATCAGCACGTCGCGCTCGACCGGGCGTTCGAGATCGAGTCGTTTCCGAACGGCGCGGGTTGTGCCGAGCACTTCGTCTGCGGTGAGGTTGAGTTTCGTCGTCATGGTCCCCTCCTGATCCCGTTGCTATACGTTCATCATCCCTGATTATCACAGCTCGTCAAAAGGTGCGCATTGATGATGCCTCGTGCGAGAATGCAACCAGCCCTCACCCCCGGCCCCTCTCCCAATTCTGGGAGAGGGGAGAAATGTTAGGTCGCCTGTCGGCCGTGCTGAATTGCCGGAACGTTGACGACAAACCACGAAGTCACCTCCAATCGCGGGAGAGGAAAGTGTCAGTTACGAAAGGAACCGGGAAATGAGCTCAACGGAGAACAAAGGCTTTCACCCGATCCTCGAAGAGGACCACGGCTACATCTGGATCGATTCCTGCATGCAGGCCTGGCCGGATGGCGACTGGCCGAACGCTCATCGGCACGGTGTTACCGCGTACTGCAACACTGCCTGGCGTCCGCACGCGACGATTGATCAGGCACTCGAAGAGGGGATGTTCTGGCACCTGGTCGCCAGGGAGAACCCGAACCTGATCGTCGCTGAAACCGCAGATGACATTCGCCGGGCAAAACAGGAGGGCAAGTCCGCCTTCATCATCACCGCACAAGGCGGCGACTGGATCGGGTTCAAACTGCACCGGATCGAGGCGATGTACCGGCTCGGACTCCGGATAATGCTCCCGGCGTACAACCGGACAAACCACATCTGCGACGGCTGCCTGGATAAAACAGATTCCGGCCTGACCCGCTTCGGTGAACTGGTGGTCGATGAGGCGAACAGGGTCGGCCTTCTGCTCGACTGCACCCATATCGGCAAGCGGGCAAGCATGGAGATCATGGAGCGCAGCTCAGTGCCGACTGTCTTCAGCCATTCGAACCCGAAGGGCGTGGTCGATAGCCCGCGGAACATCGACGACGAGCAGATCAAGGCGTGCATTGCCAAAGGCGGCGTGATCGGAGTCGCGCCGTGGGGACCGATCGTGCTGGAAGAAGGTCAGACCACCCAGCCAACGCTCGATCAGTTCATCAACCATGTCGACTACATCGCTCAGCTTGCCGGATCAGCCGACAACATCGGCCTGGGCACGGATATGAGCCTTGGAACCTATCCCGATCACGATCACGATCCCTGGGGCGAGCCATCCGGTTACAAAGATGTCGCCAGCGCCTACACCAGGCACATCACCGGCAACGTACGCTCACCACGCCGGGCGCTAGATGGATTCAGCAATTATCCACAAGTGATGAACTTCATCGCCGGGCTGAAGAATCGCGGCTACACCGAGCAGGATGTCTCGAAGATTCTTGGCGAGAACTACCTGCGGGTCTTCGATCAGGTGTGGCGGTAGGTTGCCGCGAATCGCCTGGCGCTCAGCCGGAAACCTGTCTGTGACTGGCCAGCTCGTCTGAACACTCCGTGAGCGTCTCGCAGGTGCATTCCAGGGTGTGTGCCAGGCGCTCGCGCATCTCCTGTAACCGCGTGATCTGGTCATCGATCTCGGAGAGCCTGACACTGGAAAGATACTGCCAGCGCTCACGTGCGGGCGTCTCCGAGGAGTAGCCGTGCAACAAGCGGGCGATCTCGGAGAGTGACATTCCGGCCGATCGACCAAACGTTATCAGCTCGAGCTGGCCAATCGCGGACTCATCATACCGGCGCTGCCCGCTTACTCGTGCCGGTTTGGGGAGTAGCTCGATCTGCTCGTAATAGCGGATTGTTGAGGCGGGGACTCCGGTTCGTTCCGCGAGTTGCCCGATGGACATCTGTGCCATACACCGTGCCCCTTGACTTCAAGTCGACTTCAAGCTGCAGACTGATCCCAACAAGTTTTTGGATTATGCCGAAAGGAGTCAGGTTTATGCAGGAGAGTAGGTCCACGCCAATCGCCTGCACGCTTTCATTAACTGATCAGAAGGAGCGACACGAACATCTGCAGAAGGGACTGTTCTCCAGAGTGGCAGAAACAACGGAACTGCCGGACGGGCGGGCGTATCAGTTCCCCGGAGACGAGGAGACGGCCCGGGAGCTGGTCGAGTTCATCAACTTCGAGCGTCACTGTTGCGCCTTTTCGACCTTCGAACTCCATTTCGCGCCCGAACACGGTCCGATTACGCTGAGCCTGCACGGACCGGAAGGAACCCGGGAGTTTCTGGAGTCGTATGACAGGAACGACGGTTGACTGAGTTCAGACAGCATCGAAGCGCGTCCGGGCAGGATCTCAGCGTGATGCCCTCAGGGTAGAATGGGCGCCGGATACCACGTGTTCCGGCGTCCATGAGATAAGAGAGAGGGCAGTATAGTGGCCGATAGCCTCAACCTCAGCGCGGACGAAGTTCTCACAACAACTCGTTCGGTCCGAAAGCGGCTGGATTTCTCCAGGCCGGTCGAAAAAGAAGTGATCGAGGAGTGTCTGGATATCGCGGTCCAGGCGCCATCTGCATCTAACCGGCAGGACTGGCACTTCATCTTCGTCACGGAGCCGAACACACGGGCGAAACTCGCCGATATCTACCGGCGTGGCGCGGAGATCTCTTACGCCAGCCGGGCGAACGAAGACCTGGCGTTCAGTGAGGATAAGCGCCGGGTTCGCGAGTCATCCCAGTACCTGATCGCTCACATGGCCGAGGCGCCGGTGCTGTTCGTTCCCTGCATCGAAGGCCGCACCGACAACGCACCGATCGCAAACCAGGCCTCACGCTGGGGCACGATCGTCCCTGCGATGTGGAGCTTCATGCTGGCGGCGCGAAATCGCGGGCTCGGCACCTGCCTGACGACCATGCACCTGAACCTGGAAGAAGAAGCAGCCGACGTTCTCGGGATTCCCTACGAAGAGATCATGCAGGTCGGCCTTATCCCCGTAGCCTACACAAAGGGAACTGACTTCAAACTGGCCAAACGTCAGCCACTGGAAACGGTGCTGCACTGGGAGCGGTGGTAGCAGACGCGAATTTTCTCTCTTACCTGATGGCAGAGTCACTGAGTACTTGGTTCCTTGAGAGGTCGTAGACCATGCGTATCTCTATTGACAATAACCACCTGTCCTGATAATTTGGCCATATCATCCTACTGACGATAGCGCGATAACAGTGGCGCTCAGCGCAGAGACTCGGATCCCGGTGTTTGCTGTCGAGGAAGCCAGGCAACTCCAGGCTCACGCCTGAGTTGATTGAGGTCACCGTGTCTCACAGATTGCTCATAGCCGCACTATTCTTCGGGGGATTCGTCGCGAACATGAACAATGTCGCAATTGTTCCCTATCTCTCGCCAATCGCATCGGACATCGAGAGTTCCGTTCCACTTGTCGGACAGGCCCAGATGGCGGGTCTGATCATCGGCGCTGTGGTCGGATTGTTCGTTGGGCCGTTGAGTGATCATTACGGGTTGCGTCGCGTTCTCATCTTCGGCGGCGCAACGATGGCCCTTTGTGGCTTCGGAACGGCACTCGCATTCGACTACTGGATTCTGCTGCTGGCCCGGATACCCGGAGGACTGGCCTTCGGCATGATCATGGGACTCGGGGCCAGTATCGCCACGAACCACCTTCCGGAAATGCAGCGGCGATCCGCCCTCGGCTGGATGGTAAGCGGATCCGCGATCGCAGTGATAATCGGGGCGCCGGTGCTCGCGTTCATCGGGGATCAACTTAGCTGGCGCATTGGGTTCGCAATAGTCGGCGCTTTTGGCATCCTGCTGATTCCTGCATACATCCTCGCACTTCCGCCAGATTTACCAGCCGACAGCGGAACACTGGACCTTCGGAAGTTCTTCTCAGGTTATCGAGAGATTCTCTCCGACCGGCGTATGTTTGGTCTCCAGTCCGCAACCATTATCTGGGGTGCGTCTTGGACTGGACTCAACACGTACCTCGGTGCGTTTGCCGTGGACTCCGTTGGCGTATCGCTCGGCGATTTCGGGTATCTGTTCATGGTTGGAGGGATATTCTTCCTGTTCGGCAGCCAGAGTGCACCGTATCTGTGCCGCTTCTGGACTCCCCGCTGGGTGATGCTTCCCGTTGCCGGGCTCCTGTTCGTCTCGTGTGTTCTGTACTTCACGGTTCCGACCGG
>SLMJ01000185.1 GCA_007133615.1 Thermomicrobiaceae bacterium
ACTGGTGAACCCCTGAGCTTCTCCGGAGAGCACTACGAAATCAACGAACTAGCCATTCTGCCGACACCGGTCCAGAAGCCGCGCATACCGATTATCGTCGGCTGCTGGTGGCCGAACAAGAGTCCAGTCCGCAGAGGTGCACGCTGGGATGGCATCATGCCGAACTGGCCGGGAATGCTTGAGCGTGGTCAACACGACGAAAAGGTACGCGAACTCGTTCAGTATTACCGCAGCCTGACCGACACTCCGGGAGACATTGTACTGCCGGCTGGTCCAGATAACGCTGGATCAGAAAACATCGAACTGTGCAACGAACTTGGAGCAACGTGGCTGCTGACGACGGGCATCGGCCCGTCCGGCACATATGACCTGAGCAAAAGCCGTATTCAGGAAGGCCCACCGAGATGAGGCATCCTCCGTGGGAGCAGCGATGAAAGGTGGAGGCGGTAGCTATGAAACACGCCCTGATTCTGCTGAATCACCTGGCTGGTTCGAATGCTGAACTGATGGTGGAATGTGGAGTTGCGGCCGAAGACGCCGGCTGGGACGCGGTGCTCCTGGCCGACCACATGGCATTTCCACCTCCGCCCGCCAGGGAGGTGTACGCAGAGGCTCGAAGCACGAGTCCGGAGTCCCCAAGCCCACCAGAGTACCTTGACTTTCTGGACCCGTGGATCACATTGACCGGAATTGCCGCGCGAACTGAACGGATCACGCTCGGAACGTGGATTACGCCAATCGCTCGCCGGCAACCCTGGCAAACCGCCCGGGACCTGGCGACGCTCGATCGACTGTCCAATGGCAGGGTGA
Organism: Thermomicrobiaceae bacterium; assembly: GCA_007133615.1. Taxonomy (GTDB): domain Bacteria; phylum Chloroflexota; class Chloroflexia; order Thermomicrobiales; family Thermomicrobiaceae; genus SLMJ01. The sequence continues at coordinate 811 of SLMJ01000185.1, forward strand.
TACTTGGAGCCGGGCTCGGTCGCCGATCCGAGTTCGAGCGTTTTGGCGATCCGTGGAATCCCAGAGCGATGGCTCGCAAACTGGATGAGGCGCTGGAACTTATATCCCGGTTCTGGAGTGGAGAGCGGGTAAGTTTTCAGGGAGAGCATTACCGTGTTGATGATGTGGCGGTTCTCCCGACTCCGAAACAGGAACCGGGAATCCCTGTCCTGACGGCGGGCCTCTGGCCAAACAGGAAACCATTTGAGCGCGCCGTTCGATGGGACGGTATGATGCCGCACTTCCCGGGTGATGGCGTCGTTCCTGGCGACGGCAGCACATCGCCTGAAAAAGAAGTTCAGGCTCTGATGGATTACTACCACAGCCTCACGGACGAACCCGGTGACGTATTTCTCCCCGCTGATCCACCCAACCGATCCGCCTCCTATCGCGACGTCTGTGAAGCATCCGGCGTTACCTGGCTGTGGTCCGATATGCGGGACGACAAGGGCAACCGGGTGCTGGACCTCGACCGGATCCGACAGGGTCCACCAGTCTGAGGCGCCAGGCAACGAAGGCACGATCGAACTGGAAAGACGGTACACAATGGAGCGGACGGTCAAGCATGCCCTGTGCATTCCGAACATGATCGTCGGGGCTGACGCGTCAAAGATCGTCGAGTACGCCATCGTGGCCGAAGATACCAAAGGCGGATGCAACCCCAATGAGTGCGAAGACTTCATCGACCCATGGATCTCCGTCGCCGGCATCGCGACCAGGACCGAACGCATCAACCTCGGTACCTGGATCACACCACTGACCCGACCACAGCCGTGGCAAGTCGCCAGGGACATCGCCACGCTCGATCGCCGCCTGGAACTGGGAACGACCTGGGTCTATACCGGACACACCCGTGATTGACCGGTGGACTCGAAGGCTGGATTCGGCAAGAGCCCCCTCGCCAGTGACAAACCGAACCATCCTGGCCTTTGACTTCATACGCTGGCCGGAAAAGTGAAACAGTCCACGAACCAGTGTTGACTATCTCTTTCGCTTGCATTACTGTGGACTCATGTCGCCCACTTATTCTGCCCCTGCATGTGTTTCACTCATAGAAACACGCAGACACGAGTGTCCGGCTCTCCCTCCGTGGCGAGCTTTCCAGGACATGAAAGGATCATCCCATGACACGTATCAGCAATCTTGACGACCTGGTTCGATCTGCCGAATCAGGTAAGTGGACTCGCCGAACACTCTTGAAGCGTGCAACTGCGCTCGGACTGAGCGTTCCGGCCATCGCTGCGCTGCTTGCCGCGTGCGAGACCGACGATGAAGACGATGAGGAAGCAGTCGGCGCCGTCGATGAGCCCGATGATGAAGAGGAAGATGACGAAGACCCCGACGTCGAAGACGACGTTGACGCTGAAGAAGATGAGGAAGACGAGGAACCCGTCGACGACGAAGTTGAAGATGACGAAGTCGCCGATGATGATACTGCTGAAGACGGAGAGGGCCGCTATGGGGGGCGGCTTCGAGTTGCGGCCATCGGGGAACCGGCCACCCTGGATGAACACCAGACTACGGCAGGGATCACGGCGGAAATCGGCTACTGCATGTACGAAACGCTGTTCGCCTACGACGAGAACTTCGAACCGATCCCCATGCTACTCGAATCATTTGATGTCAACGAAGATGCAACCGTGCATACGTTTTATCTCCGCCAGGGCGTTCCGTTCCATAACGGCGAAGAGATGACCGTCGAGGATGTGGTTGCTTGCATAGAGCGGTGGGGCGAAATCAGCGGCGTCGCGGGGAACATTATGGAGGTCACCGAAGATATCAATATCCTGGACGACTACTCCTTCGAATGGATTACCAGCAGTCCTTACGGAACGATCCCGGTCGCCCTGAGCAGCAACACGCAAGCGTGCGTTATCTATCCGCGATCAGTAATCGAAGATGCAGGCACCGACGACATTCAGGAGTTCATCGGAACCGGACCATATCGATTCGTTGAGCACGTCCCGGACGTTCACATTCTCTTCGAGCGCTTCGAAGACTACGCCGCACTGGATGGTGAGATTCGCGGCTACGGCGGGCACAAGCATGCCTATGTTGATGAGATCGAGTTCATCCCGGTTCCAGACGAAAGCGCTCGCGTCACCGGCATGCAGGCCGAAGATTATCACCTCGTCATGAATCTGAGTAACGACCAGTACGACGCGCTGGCCAACCAGGATAATCTTCGGGTTGAGATCCTTCCGCCGAGCAACTGGGACGTTTTCTTCCTGAACTGGGAATCCCCGCTCATGAGCCAGCTCCCGATTCGCAAAGCCTTTCAGGCTTGCCTTGACCACATGCCGATCCTGCAAGCAGCGCGCGGGGGCGGGGATTTCGTCGAGCTTGATCCCAGCCTCATGATGGAACCGACACCCTGGTACTCGACCGCCGGCGAAGCGCTCTACAACATCGCTGATCCGGAGCTTGCGGCCGAGTATCTCGAGGAAGCCGACTACGACGGCACACCAGTACGGTTCATCGCCACTCAGGAATACGGCTACATGTACAACTCGGCGGCGATCGCGGTTCAGCAAATGGAGGACGCTGGTTTTGAAGTCGACCTGCAGATCTACGACTGGGCCACGATTCTGGAAATGCGCGCCAATCCGGATGAATGGGACATCTTCGTCACCGGACACGGCTTCGTCCCGGACCCCAGCCAGATTACGTATGTCGGCCAGATGAACGTTTATCCCGGCTGGTGGAGTGACGAGGTTGCGCTCGATCTCGCTGACCAACTGATGAGCGAGTCCGATTTCGATAGTCGCTATGATCTCTGGGAGCAGATTCAGGAGCGTGCTTACGAAACCGTTCCGGCTGTCAAGACGGGAGATTCCAGCGTGATCGCCGTTTGGAACGTGAACGTTGGCGGATTTACCGAGCAACTGCAGCGGGGAATCCCCTACTGGAACGTCTGGCTCGAAGAGTAGAACGGTCTCTAGCGGAGAAGGGCGAGCCGGGATCGGCTCGTCCTTCACACGAGCCCTGTTTCCAGCGCGCCGCTCCAGCTCCCGGCTACTTCCTGTTCCACCAATCGGCACCCACTTACCATCAACAAGGCTGCATGTTCACCGCTGTTAGCTCAGCCGAGGCCAATTCGGCACCGAACACAGAATTCCTTTGCGCTCAGGGGGGTTGACGGCACCTCGAAGGAGTTCTAGGGTAAACAGAAGTCGATCATTGATTTTGCTTGGACACAGATCTTTCCTGTGTCGCAGCAAATGAGCGAAGCTGCCTCCTTTGGTCTACAGGGGAGCTTTCGCGCAACTTGAGGAGGGACCCTTTTATGGCTCGAATTGAATCGCTGGCAAGCCTGGTTAAGGCAGCCGATTCCGTCACCTGGACTCGTCGTGCGCTGCTGAAACGCACCGCTGTCCTCGGACTGACGGTTCCGGCGGCTGCCGCACTGCTTTCGGCATGTGAAACAGACGACGATGACGAGGAGCCGGAAGACGACGACACAGCCGATCCCGTCGACGAGCCGGATGATGATGAAGACGAAGAAGAAGACGTCGAAGAAGAGGAAGAGCCGGAAGTCGACGACGTTGAGGAAGACGACGAGGAAGAAGAAGTCGAAGACACCGAAGACGAACCGGCTGACGATGATGACCGGGTCGGCGGACAACTGATCGTCGCGACCATCGGTGAACCCCCGACGCTGGACCAGCA
>SLMJ01000393.1 GCA_007133615.1 Thermomicrobiaceae bacterium
GTCGGTGAAATCCGGTGTCGCTTCGTCAACGTCGGCCTTGAGCTCACCCTGCACCACGGAGATCGCCTTGGCAAGCACCTCGGCCACCCGGGGATCCACCGGCAACCCACCGAGATCCGGACTCCAGGCAAGCTTCACGCCCGAGAAATCGCGGTCTAACGGTTTCCGGAACTGCTCGCCCGGCTCATCGATCAGTAATGGATCGCGATCGTCACGTCCGACCATCGCGCTGAACAACAGCGCGGTATCGGCGACGGTTCTCGCTAGCGGCCCCTTGATCGAAATCCAGTTGTAGCCGTTCCCGTTGGGGATGTTGGGAACCCGACCCGGTGATGGACGAAACCCGACCACGTTGTTGAAGTTGCCAGGATTACGCAACGAGCCGCCGAGATCGCTCCCATCGGCAATCGGCAGCATCCCGGTCGCCAGAGCGACCGCGGCTCCGCCGCTACTTCCTCCGGCGGTCTTGCTCTGGTCATAGGGGTTATAGGTTGCACCAAACACCGGATTGTAGGTGTGGGAACCCGCCGCAAACTCGGGCACGTTCGTCTTACCGATCATGATCGCTCCAGCCGCCTGAACGCGTTCCAGGTGGTGGGAGGTGTAGTCCGGCACGAACTCGGCGTGGATCGGTGAGCCAGATGTGCTCCGAACGCCTTTCGTCGGCTCGGTGTCCTTATGGGCGATCGGCAGACCGTGCAGCGGGCCGACGTTCTCCCCCCGCGAAAGCGCCGCGTCAGCATCATCCGCGGCTTGGAGCGACTGTTCAGGCGGTAACTGGGATACGATCGCGTTCACCGTCGGGTTGACCCGCTCGATCTGCGCCAGGTGTGCTTCCATCACGTCTCGCGCGGAAATCTCCTTGCGCCGAAGACGGTCGGCCAGTTCGGTTGCTGTGGAAAAACAGATCTCGTCGTGCTGAGCCATCAGTGTGTCCCCCTGGATAAGCAGAATCTTGCCGTCGGATCACCCTACCGTGCCCCCCGCGATCAGGCAACGGTCAGAATCACGTGCGGGTCGGGCTGACGGCGTCCTGCCTGGGATCAGTCGACGACGTGCTCTCGGCGACGGGTTCACCGGGCCGCGGCACTTTGAGTACACGGACGGTAATGAAGAACGCGATGCCGGAGGTGATCAGCACCACAAGGAAGGCATCGGAAAATCCGGCCCCTGCACCTGAATGCAGCGGGTTGAACGCATCGGTCGCGTCAATCCGGGCGTCGATGATCGCTGTTTTCACCGCAACACCAAATGACCCGCCCATAAGGAAGACCATGTGTATGAGGCCAATACCCATCCCGCCCTGCGACTGCGGGAGAATCAGCGAAACACTGTTCAGCAGTGGAGCGCCTGCCAGGCCCATGCCAGCGCCAAAGCAGATCGAGAGTATAGCCACTGTCGTCGGGGAGCCGCTTGTTCCAAACGACGACATGATGAAGGTTCCGAACACCAGAGATCCGAGCCCGAGGCGAAGCGGGATCACCGAACCATACCGGTCTGCGAGGCGACCGCCCACCGGCCCGAGCACCGCAGATGCAAGCGCCGACGGCAGCATCACCAGTCCGATCTGGCCCACCGGAACGCCCTGCACGTCATCCAGAAGCAACGGCAAGGTCACCATCGACCCCATCGCGGCGGACGTCATCCCGACTGCGGTTACACCGAGCAGCAGGAAATTTCGATAAGCCAACAGGGAACGAGGGATGAACGAGTCTTCCCGGGTGCGGATTCGCTGGATCAGCACGAGCATCACGCCAACGAACACCAGGAACGGCCCGAAGACGATCGGCGAGCCAGGTCCGGCGCGCTCGAGGTTCGTAACCGACATCAGCAGTCCACCGAGGCTGAGCGCGACCAGAAACCCTCCGTAGACGTCCAGCTTCCCGGTCGCCTTGCCTTCCATCGGTGGCAGGAGCCGCAGCAACACTGGAATCATCAGGAAGAGCGTCGCCGGAACCAGGAACAGGGCGCGCCAGGAGAGGAATTCCGCCAGGAGTCCACCGATGACCGGCCCCAACCCGGCTCCCGTCCCGATGACCGCACTCATATACCCCATGGCAGTGCCGCGGGTGTGCGCAGGTACCAGCCGGAACATCGTTGCGGTCCCGAGCGCGGGGATCGCCGCCGCACCGGTTGCCTGAAAGATTCGAGCAGCCAGCAGCAGTTCGAAATTCAATGCCAGGGCAGCCAATGCCGACCCAAGTGAGAAGATGCCAATACCGACGGTGAGGAATCGTCGGATTCCGTAGAGATCACCCAGCCGGCCGTAGAAGGTGGTAGCGACCGCAAAGACCAGTGAATACGCGGTGAAAAGCCAGCCCAGCGTTGCCGGCGTCACGTTAAAATCCCGGCCGATTTCCGGAAGAACAACGTTGAACATTGTGGTACTGAGAACCGAGACGAAGGTACAGGCACTGACCAGTGCGACGACTAGCTTGACTGGCGGGTCGGACTGGTCCGAACGAGTTGGTTCTACGGGAGCAGGCGCACTCACGGAGCGATCTCCAGAACTTCACGACGGCCGGTTACAGACCGTCCAACTCTCAATGGTGCCGGATTCGATGTGTAATGGCAATGACCATCAGTACAGGGCCTGCAACACCACCGCGGCTTCCAGCATCGCCTGACATCCGCTACCCTGTCACTGAACGCGGGATCGGATCGAAACATTTCAAGAGAACGGGAAGGGCTTATGAACGTTTATGTGTCAGTCGATATGGAAGGCATCACCGGAATCACCCATGGCGACATGATGATGATCGGCCAGCCGGAGTACAACCGGGGCCGGAAACTGATGACCGATGATGCGAATGCCGCCGTTGAGGGCCTCGTTCAGGGCGGGGCCGAATTCATCCTCGTCAACGACTCCCACGGACCGATGCGCAACATGTTCTTCGAGGACATGCACAGCGGGGCTCACTTGCTGACTGGCTCCGGCGACGCCAAACCGCATTGCCAGCTCGAAGGTGCCGACACGCGCCAGTTCGACTGCGCGGTGTTCGTCGGTTATCACGCGATGGCTCGCACATGGGAAGCGATCCACCCGCACACGATCGCCGGAGCCGTCGTGTCGGAACTTCGGGTCAATGGACGTCCTCATGGCGAAACCGGCCTCAACGCTGCCGTCCTGGCATCTCTGGGCATCCCGACGGTCATGGTCACCGGGGATGCGACCACGATCAAGGAGGCAACGGCTTTTCTCGGTAACGAAATCCAGACGGTCACGGTCAAGGAATCTTGCGGTCGAAACGCGGCGATCTGCCGCCCTCCGGCGGCGACGCATCCGGAGATCACCGAGGCGGCGAAGCAAGCGATCGCGAATCGGGGCGACGTCAAGCTCTATACCCCGGAGCGCCCGCAGGTGATCGAAGTCGATTTCAATAACATGCAACAGGCTGATCGTGCCGGTCGAACTGCGGGTGTCGAACAGACCGGGCCGTTGAACATCCGGATCGAGGGCACGCACCTCTGGGATCAGTACCAGACCCTCTGGGCAGCCCTTCGAAGCGCTCTTTATGAGCCAGCCGTCTGGCTGCAGTAACTGCCAGAAATCGAACATTGGAACGCGGCGCGGGGTCATCCCGCGCCGAATGCTTCGTCCGGTATAATCGATCCAGGTAACCGATCGAGAGGTGCTATGCGGAGCGCAAGCGACACACTGAAACAGCTCAGGCAAACCGGACTGCGAGTGACCGATCCCCGCATTGAAGTCGTCGAGGAGATCCATTCCCGGAACGGCCTGTTCACTGGCGAACAACTCTACGAAGATTTGCGCGAGCGTGGTTCCGGTGTCGGCCGGGCAACTGTGTTCCGCACGATCGACGTTCTGGTCGAACTCGAAATTCTCGATCGCGTGCATCAGCCAGATGGCGCTCACGGCTACGTTCTTCGTGGCCCAGGGCACCGGCACCACATGGTCTGCTCGGGTTGCGGTGAGGTCGTCGAATTCCAGGGATGCAACGTAGACGAGCTCATCGAAAACCTGGCATCAGAGACCAACTTCCGCATCGAAGGTCACTGGCTGGAGATTTTCGGAACCTGCGGCCGCTGCCAGGACCCCGAACCATCCCACGCAGACTAACTCAGTCACGATTACTCAGGAAAGCACACGTAGCCGTCCTGATAGCGGCATCGGCCCGCTCGAGGGAAGTCGTCACTTGCGAACCGGCATTGCGGGCTACCGGGCCCCGTCCCCTACCGCGGCACCAGCGTCTCCTGGAAAATCGTGATGCCCATGTCCAGATATTTCTGGCGCTCGTCGGGTTCAGTCGGGATGGCCATGCCGAGGGCGACCTGATCACGGACCTGGTCGCAAACGTAGCGCATGCAGTCGTCGGTGTCCTGAATCGGGAATTGCGGGTTGGTCGCGAGACTCAATCCGAGATCGCTGGTGCCGAATGCGATGAAATCGAGCCCCGGTTTGACGAACCGGCGGGCGTTGGCGATCGCTTCGACCGATTCCAGCATGATCCCAAGGACTGCCCGTTCGTTCCACCAC
>SLMJ01000161.1 GCA_007133615.1 Thermomicrobiaceae bacterium
CAGCTCGCTGACCGTGGCCAATTGCACTCCCTGATCGAATCCGGCTACTGCTTCCGTGTTGATGCTACCAGAGAACGTGTATAGCGCACGCAAAGGCTGTCATTTCGACCGGAGCGCGACGTCCAGGGAGGTCACTGATCGAAGACAATCGCGTATACCGTCGCGCGAAGTGGAGAAATCTGAGAGGTGAAGGGGAATCAGCGACGAGAGATGGTGATGACGAGTACCAAGCACACGACATGCTAAGATCTGCTTCATGACTGCTCTCGCGACCGCACTGGTTCTCGTCTCGGCCCTCATGCACGCTACCTGGAATATGCTGGCCAAGCGGAGCTCGCATCCGCTTGCGTTCCTCTGGCTGGTGAACCTTTCGTCCACGGTCATGTTCCTGCCTGTCTTCACCTGGGCGATCTGGGAGCACGGACTCCCGGCCAGCGCATTGCCCTGGGTCGTGGCGACAGGCGTCCTGCATATCCTCTACATTTCGTTCCTTTCCCAGGCTTATCGTTACGGCGCGCTTTCGATTGCCTACCCGATCTCACGCGGTACTGGCGTCGCGCTGGTCCCATTGATCGCAATCCCGCTACTCGGAGAAGAAATCTCACTCGTCGGGGTCCTGGGAATCAGCCTGGTGCTTATCGGGATACTCTCGCTCTATGCGCGGGAGATCCGATTGTTGTTCCGACCCTCAAGTGTCGGAGTCATGCTGCAAGACCGCCTCGCATCCAACCGGGGTGCGGTTTACGCTCTCATCACTGGAGTTACGATCGCTTCCTATTCGGTGGTCGACAAAATCGGCGTCTCACACGCGCATCCCCTGGTGTACGGCTACCTGATTTTCGTCAGCATGACGCTTGGACTGACACCGTACGTGATGAACAACCATCAGGAAGACGCCTGGCGCGAATGGCGGACGAACCCGTGGCTCGTACTCATCGGGGGACTGTTTGTTCAGGCGACATATCTGATCATTCTTGCGGCAATGACGATTGCGCCGGTGAGCTACATCGTGCCGCTGCGCGAGGTCAGCGTTCTGTTCGGGGCGATCCTCGGCATGCTCTTTCTGAAGGAAGTCATGACCACGACACGAATTGTGGCGGCGCTGATCATCACCGGGGGCGTGATTCTCATTTCCGTGTTCGGATAATGGATTCACCATACACGATGCACCCGTAATCCGGAACGTTGCCGTATACTGAGCACCAACAGGTGGAACTGGAAACGGCAGCGATGCGATGAGTTCTCGCGATCAGGAGCCTGACACTCCAGACGATTCGAAGAAGCAGCCAGACGACCAGCCAGCTCCCGCCGCGGCCGGGCCCCGGGGATTCCTGCGTACCTTTTCCTCCTTTCGAAATCGAAACTACCGCCTGTTCTATATCGGCCAGTTGATCTCGGTCTCCGGAACCTGGATCCAGCGAATTGCGCTGGCCTGGCTGGTGCTGGAACTCACCGATTCATCGTTCCTGCTCGGCGCCGTCACGGCTCTGCAATTTACTCCGATCATGCTGCTTTCCCTGTTCGGCGGGGTGATCGCTGACCGCATGCCAAAGCGCCCGGTGATCATCGCCATGCAGGCACTTATGGCAGTGCAGGCAGCATCGTTAGGCTTGCTCGTCCTGACGGACCTGGTCGAAGTCTGGCACGTCTTCGTGTTATCTGCGGTCCACGGTATCGCTGTTGCAATCGAAAACCCGACTCGCCAGGCGTTCGTGGCCGAGATGGTCGGGCGGAGTCAGATTGCGAACGCGGTCGCGCTGAACTCGAGCCTCTTCAATTCCGCCCGGATGTTCGGGCCTGCACTGGGCGGCGCGTTGATCGCCGCCTTCGGTCTGGCCATCCCATTCCTGGTCAACGCGGTCAGTTTCGCAACCGTGATCGTGGCACTGGGAATGATCCGCAGCTCGGAACTCCACCTTGTGGAACGAGAACCGAAGGGCAACATCTATCAGCAGTTCAGGGACGGGATTCACTTCTCGCTCACAACGCCACCTGTCTTGATCATCATCATTGTCATGGGGTTCGTGGGGCTCTTCGGGTACAACTTCAGCCTGATCCTGCCGCTGATCGCCCGCTACGTGCTGGGGACCGAAGCCCTTGGATTTGGCGGACTGACGTCGGCGATGGCTGTGGGATCTGTCGCCGCAGCGCTCTTCGTTGCCTACCTCAGTCGACCAACTGAGAAGATGTTCATGACCGGGGCGATCTCGTTCTCAATCCTTCTCGCAGCGGTCGGGATCTCAACCGTGCTGCCGCTGACTGTGGTGCTTCTGGTGGGGCTTGGCGCGGCAAGCATCGTCTTCACGGCAACCGCAAACTCCAGACTGCAACTGCTCGCACCGCCCGAGATGCGGGGTCGGGTCATGGGGGTTTACATCTTCCTGTTCCAGGGAACCGCACCGCTGGGGAACCTCTTCGTTGGCACGCTGGCCGAGTACTGGTCGGTTTCCGGCGCAGTCGTTCTCAGTGCGGCCATGTGCGGGGTCGGAATCATCGGCGGTCTGCTCTACCGGCTCAAACACAAGATCGTTGACGATCCGAAGTCAGACTTCGAGGAGCAGCGTTCCTCAACCGCCGATTAGCGTTTGTGCACATTGCACAACGCTGACCGCCAGAATTCATGCGTATTTCCGTAGTACCTCATCTGTCCCACCGGTAGCCTTTGCTATCGGGGTGTGACGACGCATTCCGTGATTCCGGGCAATGGCGCCCGGTTCGATCTTCAGTCACCGGTCGAGTGACCGCAGAAAGGGCAGATACCGTGATTGATACGACGACGATCGGCGCAGCCACCAGAATGCCAAGTGCTGACGAGATCCTTCGCAAGTGCGAAGAGCACGGCGTTGAGTTCGTAAACCTGCAGTTCACTGATGTCATGGGCATCGTCAAGAGCGTGGCGATCCCGGTCGAGGTCTTCCCGGAGGTTATCGAGAACGGTCAGTGGTTCGACGGTTCATCGATCGCCGGCTTCGCGCGCATCGCCGAGAGCGACATGTTCCTGATGCCGGACCTCTCCACCTTCGCGATTATTCCCTGGGAGCGGGAGCGCAACGTCACCGCCCGGGTGATCTGCTGGGTACACAACCCGAATGGCGACATCTTTCCGGGTGACCCGCGGGCCGTTCTGCTCCGCCAGCTCGAGCGCGCGGCAAAGCTCGGCTACGCCTTCAACACCGGACCGGAGCCAGAGTTCTTCCTGCTGGAGCGTGATTCTGCCGGCAAGGTTGTGACCCCGACCCCGCACGACAGCGGCGGATACTTCGATCTCTCCACCGACCGGGGCACCGAGGTCCGCAAGGACATGATCAAGGCCCTGATGCAGATGGGTATCAAGGTCGAAGCTGGCCACCACGAGGTGGCAACCGGTCAGCACGAGATCGATTTCGAGTACGACAATGCATTGGCCACTGGAGATCAGGTCCTGACCTTCAAGTACACGCTGAAGGCTATTGCCGAGCAGCACGGCCTGCACGCCACGTTCATGCCGAAGCCGATTGAAGGAATCTCCGGAAACGGCATGCACACCCATCAGAGCCTGGCCGGCCTGGAAACGGGTGACAATATGTTTGCCGACCCGGACGACTCGTACGGTCTCTCAACGCTGGCCAAGCACTTCATTGCTGGACAGCTGGCGCACGCTCGCGGCATGACCGCGGTGATTGCTCCGCTGGTGAACTCGTATCGTCGCCTGGTTCCGGGCTACGAAGCCCCGGTCTACATCAGCTGGGCCCGCCAGAACCGGTCGTCCCTGATCCGGGTTCCGTCGATCCGGAACGGAAAATATGCAGCAACTCGTGTTGAGCTCCGCTGCCCGGATCCAGCCTCGAATCCGTACCTGGTGTATGCGGTCTCGCTGGCGGCCGGCCTGGACGGCATCGAGAACAAGACCGAGCTGCCGGAACCGGTGGAAGAGAACCTCTATCACTTCACGGACGAGGATCTGAAGCGGCGCAACGTTCAGATGCTGCCCGCGACACTCGGCGAGGCACTCCACGAGATGGCCAACGATGACGTGGTGCGTGAGGCGCTGGGCGAGCACGTTTACGAGCGACTCTCCGAGGCCCAGCACCAGGATTGGGACTCGTTCCGACAGTACGTCAGCCAGTGGGAACTGGACCGGTATCTGTCAATCTACTAGGCAGTAATCAACGAAGATCTGCACGATGAGGCCGCTTGCTGCCCTTGCGGCCTCGTCGTTTTTCTTGTGGTGCGGGACGACCCAGGGGGAAGCGTGGTAGACCGGGTAGTTCCGTCTGCCCCAAAACCACTCAGGGTCGACACGGAGGTCGGCGTCTACCGCACAATCTCGTGCATTGGTAGACCGGCCAGCTCCGTCTATCCCAGGCCGCTCAGGGTCGACACGGAGGTCGGCGTCTACCGCACAATCTCGTGCATTGGTAGACCGGCCAGCTCCGTCTGCCACAGACCGCTCAGGGTCGACACGGAGGTCGGCGTCTACCGCAATTTCGTGCATTGGTAGTCCGG
>SLMJ01000412.1 GCA_007133615.1 Thermomicrobiaceae bacterium
ACCCGAATTCCTGGGGACAAGGCTCGGGGGGCGACTGGCCGGGCGGAATCGACGCCTCTCCATCCGTATCTGTCGGTCAGGAACTCTCATTGACGATATCGGCCACTGGAGATTGCGATCCGCTGGAGTATCGCATTCAGCGTTTTCGACCAGACCACGAAATCGCGATCATTCAGGACTGGACCCAATCTTCTGAAGTGAATTACACATTTGAAGACGACGACGCTGGCGATTACCTGATGTTGATCGTCGACGTCCGGAACCAGGATCCCCGGAACCACTTTGACGATCGCGACGACTACACATACCTCACGTACGTCGTGGAATAAGGCTCGCTCTTACAGTTGTCGAGTACTCGAACGAATGCGGATACGGATGCGGCCAGACATCGTCTGGGTGATTCTGCAGGGTTCTCCTCGTCTTCGCTCGCAGGTCCCACGAAACCCGGCACTCCGGTTGCGATTGAATTCAGCACAACGGCAACAAGCGTGATGCCCGGCGCGGGCGCAAGCATGAATCCGTTATCCGAGGAGTCCGTGTCGGCGTCGTCGAGGACAAAGAATTCAAGGAACAAGCCGGTCGCCACGGTGAGCACCGCAAGACCGACGGCTAAGATGATCAGTAACACGGTACAACCGTTTCGATCACTGGACGAGCCGTTATCAGCCGAAGAAGAGGCGAAACGAAACGGCGAACCCATTCTGGTCTCCGGGGTGAGATAAGGGATATACAGGCGCGCCTGGCCTGAACGTAAGGTGCCCGAATCCGTATTCGGCAGCGGCGCGCCTGTCTGACATTGTTAACAGAAAACGTGTGGAAGCGTTACGCACCTGGTTTGGGAGAGGTACGGATTCGTGAGCAAAGGTGGTTCCGGCGGATTTCGACAATCCAGATGGCTCATTGTTGCAGCGCTTGTGGTGGCGATCCTGATGGGGATCGGGCGAATCGGCTCCGGTCTGATCGATCAATCCGGATCGGGTTCCGCCCCGGACCCTGATTGCACCGAAGCCATCGCCTGGGATGAGGCCGCAGATCATGAGGGCAGCGAGGAGACCGTCCGCGGCAGAGTTGAGGGCGCCCGTTACGTCGAGGACGCTGGCGGCCAGCCGACGTTTCTGAACGTGGGTCGTGATCACCCTGACCCGGACCGATTCACCGTCGTTATCTGGAGCGACGTCCGGATTCAGTTCGACCAGGATCCAGAAATGCTCTTCCAGGGACAGGAAATCTGTGTAGCCGGTGAGATCCAGATGCACGATGGTTCGCCGCAGATCGTGCTTGATAACCCCGGGCAGATCCAGTACGCGGACTGATCGGACGCCTGCTGCTCAACTGCCTCGCCTTCTCCTCCCACCCAAACGGGTAGGTCACCGGGATGTGGACTACCTGCTCGGGTATTTTGGCCGGATACCTCCAGCAATAGACTCCTGCGTAGTGATACTGACGCGTCGAAACCCTGACGGAGAGTATTGAGAATGTCCAGCACCGCAAGCGATGTCGAAATGCTTACCGAAACCCTTCGAAACACCCTGATTCGTGATCTCGTCGAACTGTACCCGGAGGTCATGCCAGTGCTCACAAGCCGTGGCATGGATATCTGCTGCGGGGGCGGCATGACTGTTCCCGATGCCGCGAGAGCACATCAGCAGGATGACTCCATCATGATCGACGAGATGCTTCGCACGATCCGCGGGGAGGGGAAGTAGCAATGGGTCCCCGGCTGGTGCCACTGGTGATCGTCGCAGCGATCCTGGGGTTTGTCGGCGCATCAGCCGGGACGGCCCTCGCTCCTGAATATCCCCGACTCTGGAATGCATCTGTTGGTCTCGTCATTCTGGGCGGGATCACACCGATGATCTATGCGGTGAATGCCCGGATTATTCCGGTCTTCAGTCGACGTGACTGGCAGCGGCCGGAGCTGATGGCGACGGCCATGATCCTTGCCCTGGCCAGTGGCTGGATAACGTTTTTCGGACGTACCGGCGGCTGGTGGTTTGTCGAGGCAGTCGGGTTGGCTGCCGCGCTGGCCGGCGGCATTGCCTTCATGGTCAGCATTATCACGCTCTTCCGTTCGCCAGTCACCGATCGACCTGCCCCGCCACCACCCTATCAAGGACAGGTGCCGATCGATCGCATCGGCATCCAGTTCACCCGCCTGGCGGGAATCTGGCTCATCATCGGACTTATCGTCGGCCTGATGCTCGTGCTCTGGACACCGTCGTTCGGTCGCTGGGAACTCGTCTGGGCACACGCGATGCTGCTCGGCTGGTTCCTCTCGATGGCATCAGGTGTCTGCTATCACGTGTTGCCGCGCTGGAGTGGGCAGGAATGGCGATGGCCACGCTTGCCGATGATCCACCTGCGGCTCGTTCAACTCGGACTACCGGTCATGCTGCTGGCGCTGGCGCTCGACACCCAGTGGCTCTTTTTCATTGCCGGACCAATTCAGACGATTGCGTTCCTGCTATTTGCCGCAAACGTCCTTCCTCAGGCAAAGGGTCTTCCGACGATCCCGCGCATCGGCGTCACGGCAGCGTCCTGGATGCTCATTATTGGCGTCACACTCGGCGCCGGATTCGCGCTCGATCCCGTCAACCACGTCACGCTTCGCTTTTCCCACGCCCAGACAAACCTGTTCGGCTGGGCCGGGCTGCTTGTCTGCGGTGTCGGTTACTACCTGTTTCCGCGATTCGCGGGAAGCGCTCTGGCCTGGCCGAAACTGGCGAAGATTCAGATGGCGGTGCTCATCGTAGCTGTGGTGATCAATGCCACGATCTGGTGGTGGTACGTCTCGCGGGATCCGGGAATGCAGACCTGGCTCATTGCCACGGGTCTGGTCATTACGCTCTCCCTGGCGACCTACGCCGCAATTGTCAGCAAGACGTTTTTCTCCACCTCGCCATCGGCTGTCGGAAGCTCCGTGCAGCTTCAACGCAACCGCACGACCCAATTGATGCGATCTCGCGCCTGATGACCCGGACCAGAGGAAACGGACCGCACTGATGAGCTTGTTTCGTGCCCTGACGCTAATCAGCATTACCGTTGTCTATGGACTCATCGTATTCGGAGGGATCGTTCGGATTACCGACTCTGGTATGGGGTGCGGACCGGAGTGGCCGCTGTGTAACGGCGAGGTGATTCCCAGTGTCTGGACGCTCGAAACGACGCTGGAATACCTGCATCGAGTCATCGCGTTGCTTGTCATCATCTTCACCGGCCTGCTATTGCTCATGGGCTGGATGAAGCGGCACGAAAGTCGATGGTTCCTCATTATTCCGCTTATTGCAGTCGGTTTCGTCATGATCCAGTCCGGACTCGGTGCGATCACCGTGCTGCTGGATCTCCATGCAGAAGTCACAACCGCCCATCACGCATTGGCACAGATCTTTATGGGGACGCTGATCGTGCTGGGGGTTCTGACCTACCGAAACCTGCTCTCGGGAGGCAAAGCCCACCTGCCTCCCGGTCGCAGCAAGGTCACCCGGGCAGGCATCGTCGCGGGAGTCGCAACGATGGCACTCCTGCTTGCTGGCGCATACACCGCAACGACCGGCGCCGGCTACGCCTGCCCGGAATGGCCGCTCTGCAGCGGCTACTACGTTCCCGGAACCGGTTCAGCCCTGGTCGATACCCAGCTGATTCATCGCTGGCTGGCGTTGATCGCCGCACTGGCCATCGGCTATCTAATCTACGAGGTCTACCGCTGGCGCTCGGATTCGGCCCCTGTGAAAAACCTGGCGCTGGGACTCGGAGCGCTGATGATTCTGCAGATCTTCGTTGGCGCGGCAAACATCTGGACCCAGATGCATGATCTGCTGGCTTCGCTTCACGTCGCACTGGCAACGCTGATCTGGGGAATGCTCGTGCTCGTGGTTGCTATCGATAACGCGCTGCCCGCGCCGGTGGCAATGGCCGCGGACGAGCGTGAAGTGGAATGGCTAAGCCCTCACCCCCCGACCCCCTCTCCCAGAATTGGGAGAGGGGGAGAGATTGGCACTGATTAATTGGGAGTCGACACGGCATGAGATCCGCTCGAGCAATCTTTCAACGGAAACGGACCCAAGTGATGCGGCGGATCAAGCACCAAGACGTTCAATACCCACCCCTCTCCCAGGCTTGTCCTGAGCTTGTCGAAGGAACTGGACAGGGGCCGGGAATGAGGGCATTTACACGAACATGGACCAGGGAGCACACATGACCACACCGATGGCCGGAGTAAAACCGCAGATCGGATCGATCGATTTCAACCAGCAGCCGTTTATTCTGGCGTGGGAACTCACCCGGGCCTGCAACCTGGCCTGCGTTCATTGCCGGGCGGAAGCCCAGCTCAAGCGCGCTCCGGGTGAACTCAACTTCGCTGAAGCCCGGTCGGTCATCGACGAGATCGCCCAATTCGACGTCCCGCCGATTCTGGTGCTGACCGGAGGAGACCCGCTTCGCCGCCCGGATATCGTCAGCCTGGTCGAATACGGCTCCGAGAA
>SLMJ01000171.1 GCA_007133615.1 Thermomicrobiaceae bacterium
CGCGCGTTGGAGGATTCATCGGTTCTGACCTTCGCTCTGCTGGCGCAACACGTGATTCACGGGTCACCGGACAACATCGACTTTCGGATGAATATCTCGAGCGATCTTCTTCGAATCGCGGCGCTCCCCAACGATCTTCATGCCCTGTACATCGGCATGATGCTCCGGGTTCAGGACTTGCTTGAGACCGGCGATTACGCAGGCGCCCGCGCCGTGTTCGACTGGTTCATGTCGGCAGTGACTCCGTTTCGCTTTCCCGAAATCCTCATCCGCAGCCCACAAGCTGCCATGAACATCGTCTGGGCATTGATTCGGGGCGATTTGTTCGAAGCGAATGAACGTCTCAAAGAACAGATCGAATTCCTTGTTCACCCAACAGGGTACTTTCGCGGCCTCTTCGTGGTCCTGCGCGAGCAGGGTCGGCATGACGAACTGCGGAGTTTGCTGAACAAACACATTCTCATCGACTCAGCCAAACTACCGCTCGTCCGCGAGTATCGTATCTATCGGCTACTTCTGGACGCTGAACAGGGTGACCAGGCGGCGGCACGTGAAGAACTGGCGGGGTTCGCAGTCAACGGGTTTCGAAATATTCCAATGGATCGGCGCTGGCTGCCAAGTGGAGCGTTACTGGCTGAATCATGCGCTATCCTGGAAGAGGACGAGAGTGCTGCGCAACTTTACGAACACTTACACCCCTTTTCCGAGCGGTTTGTTGCCCAGGTCTCCGGGTCCGGATATCTCGGTCCAGTGGCTCATTACCTTGGATTGCTGGCGGCGACGATTGGCCGCTGGGAGGCTGCGGAGAGACACTTTCGACACGCTCTGGCGGTCAATGAGCGAATGGGCGCGCGAGCGTTCACAGCTCGCACCCGGTTCGCCTGGGCTGACATGTTGTTGAGACGTGGCGACTCTAGTGACGTTGAACAAGCCCGCGAACTGCTCGCTGAGGTGCGCCAGGTGACGAGTGAACTGGGAATGGTCACGCTGGGTCAACAGGCCGAGCAACTCTGGCACAGGCACTTCGCCGAGTCGTTCCGGGTGTCCGAACAGCTGGCGATGTCTGATCGGGAAACCGCGAATGCATATCCCGCAGGTTTGACTCGGCGCGAAGTGGAGATCCTGGCGCTTGTGGCACAGGGATTATCCAACCCGCAAGTCGCCGATCGCCTGTACCTCAGCCCTCGGACGGTCGGCCAGCACTTGCGCTCGATCTACGGCAAACTCGGGGTTGGATCACGCGCGGCGGCCACCAGATTCGCCGTCGAGAACGACCTCATCTGATCCACCGCCAACACACTTAGCAGCCTTTCCAGGGCGCCACCAAGACCCTCGACTACTTCGAGGTCCCTCCTTGGCCACACTAAGTCAGGTGACGCATCGCGACATCAAGTCCCATCTCTCAATTGCGTCAACTGGCCGATGTGCCCGCTCAGTTCTCCCGCTACATTGGTCCTGCACGAATGAACAACCACCGCAGGGGGAATCTTGATCCTCCTGTGGCGAAGAACGCGCGAAGGAGATCTCCAATGGTCCATTCACAACGCGGTCACAGAAATAGTGCACGTCTGGACAAGTCGGCACTGGCGAATTTGCGACATGGCCTGCGCGGTGACGTGATCTGCCCCGAAGATGCCGGATACGACGCCGCTCGCCGAGTCTTCAATCACATGATCGATCGCTACCCCGCTGCGATCCTGAGCTGTGCCGATGACGACGACGTCAGCCGGTCTATCGACTTCGCCTATCTCAATGAACTGCCAATCGCCGTCCGCGGCGGAGGACACAGTGCCGCCGGCCATTCGACCTGTGACGGCGGGATCGTCATCGACCTGTCGCCAATGAAGCGCGTTGAGGTTGATCCAACCAATAGAATCGCTCGCGCAGGCGCCGGGCTTACCCTGGGCGAACTCGACCAGGTGACGCAGCAACACGGATTAGCCACGCCACTCGGCATTGCCTCCATCACCGGAATCGCTGGCCTGACCCTCGGCGGCGGGGTTGGCTGGCTCAACGGCAAGCACGGTCTGACGTGTGACAATGTTGTCTCTTTCAAGATCGTGACTGCGGACGGCCGGAAGCTTCAAGCCGGCCCCGGCGAGAATGCGGAACTCTACTGGGCACTGCGCGGCGGGGGCGGAAATTTCGGAGTGGTGACATCGTTCGAGTACCGGCTTCATCGGGTCGGGCCGGTGTATGGCGGCATGGTAATCCATCCGCTGGATCGGGCCCGCGATGTGTTGCGCTTCTACCGTGAGTTCGCCGCGTCGTCACCGGATGAATTGAGTACTCTCGCCTCGCTCGGTACATCACCGGATGGCGACCCGATCATCGTTGTTTCCTCGTGCTACTCGGGTCCGATAGAAGATGGGGAACGGCTTCTGAAACCCCTCCGCGAGTTCGGTCGGCCACTTCTGGATGGCGTCGGCCTGCAGGAGTACGTCGAGTTGCAGAATATGAAGGACGGTGGATTCCCCCACGGCAACCAGCACTACTGGAAGTCAGGTTTTCTTTACGAAATCTCCGACGATGCGATCGAGGTGCTGATTGATTCCGCCAGGACACGTCCATCGCCCCTCACCGGGATCGGCCTCCAGCACGTTCACGGAGCAGCCGCGAGAGTCGACCCGGAGGCGACGGCATTCGCTCACCGCAACGAGTACTTCGATTGCCCGGCCCTGACACAGTGGCGAGACCCGGCCGAGGCCGAACCAAACATCCAGTGGGCCCGAGACCACTGGAACGCTATGAAACAGCACTTTGGTCAAGGCATCTACGTGAACAATCTGGGTGAGGACGGGGTGGACCAGGTGCAGGCAGCTTATGGCGCCAACTATCATCGACTGGCCCAGATTAAATCCAGATACGACCCCGAAAACCTCTTCCGGCTCAATCAGAACATCGAGCCGGCACCTGCAGGCTGAGAAAGCGCACATCGCTCCGCCTTCTCGAGCCTCGCCTCGTCGGAACTCACTAAGGGGAAGTGATGGACCCGTGGCGCATGATCGAAAACCTGGTTCGCCCAAAATTCCTCTTCGGCGAGGAGCGCTCTGAGCGTGCTCCCCAAAACGACGATGCCGGGGACTTGTCCGGAGGCGAAAATGGGGGTCGCGCGCTTGGCGTAACCCGCCGGGATGTGACGGCGAGTCTGAAGGGTCCCGCTCTTGCGCAAATCGGCGCGGCCGTGCCCACGGTTATCTTCGGCGTCGCCGCGGTCAGCGTTCCCCTGGCGACTGCTCAGGCCTACGCGCTGACCGATGGACAGACCGCGTCCATGATTTTCGGGCTGTACGGAATTCCGGGTGTGTTGTGTCTACTGGTAGCCCGCATCTATCGGCAGCCGCTGCTGATTGCCTGGCATATTCATGGCCTGGTGTTCATCACCGCGCTGTCAGTTCAGTATACGTACGCACAGGTACTGGGTGGACTGGTCGTGGCCGGAGCCCTTGTATTCCTGCTCGGCGCGCTCCGGTTGTCGGCGCGGATTGCGTCGCTCATCCCGACACCGATCGTATTCGGAATCGTAGCCGGGACAGCAATGCCGTTCGTCGTCCGTGTGTTTGACGAAATGTCGTTGTACCCACTGCTAATCGGCGCCACCGTCGGCGCGTACGTTGCCAGTCAACGATTGCTGTCGGCGCAGATTCCCCCGATTCTGCCAGCGCTGATCGTCGGGGGCGCTATGGCCGCTCTTCTCGGTGACATTGGTGGGTTTCCGAGGGCCTGGTCCCCACCGGTTCCAGAACTGATTCTGCCAGCATTTTCCTGGCAGGCGATCCTGAGTATTGCTCCAGTGATGGCTGTTTTCATCGGTCTTCAGTCCAATCTCACTACGTCCATCTACCTTCGCAGCCAGGGATACGATCCGCCTGATCGACTAACCAATGTGCTGACTGGTGCGGGCACGTCCCTCGGCGCGATCCTGGGGGCGACACCGATCTCGTCCGGGAGCGCAGTCATCGCGCTGGTTGCCGGGCCAGATGCAGGCGAACATCGCTCTCGTTTCTGGACGATCTATCTCGTCGGCGCCGGCTGGCTAATCGTTGCCTTCGGAGCGACAATCGTCGCGACCCTCCCCAGCCTCGTACCGCTGTCGCTGCTGTTTGCCCTGGCGGGAATCGTGCTGCTCGGCGTTCTGCACCAGGCACTGCAGGAGGTCACCAGGGGACCGTTGCGATTCGGGCCAGTGTTCGCGTTCGTCATCGCGTCTTCTGAATTATCGCTCTTCGGACTTGGCGCTCTCTTCTGGGCGCTGGTGATCGGCATGGCCGCGACCCTGATACTGGAGCCAGAAAGCTACTCGGCAACGCGGCCGGAGTAACTCCATCCGAGTCCAACCCGGCTCAATGCCAATCTCCAAGGAGGCATTGCTTTCGTCGCGGTCAACAGCTACTTCGTCCAGAGCATTGATCTCCCTAAGAATTCATCGATACGTCGTCGGTGTTCCAGTGGCGGGTGACATTGTCCGGTTTCTGGC
>SLMJ01000350.1 GCA_007133615.1 Thermomicrobiaceae bacterium
TCGGTCAAGGCCGGCGGAAAATCAACCTGGCTGCGTGACGATGAATCGCTGCGGAACTGGCTGAAGAACCGTAAGAACGACAACTATGAGGTCAAGCGATACAAGGGGCTCGGTGAGATGAACCCGCGCGAGCTGCGCGAGACTACGATGGATCCGGAGAAGCGACGCCTCAAGCAGGTGACCATCGAGGACGCGATCATTGCCGACAAGATGGTTCAGGAACTGATGGAAGACACCAACGCGGAGGGTCGCCGGACGTTCCTGGCGCAACGTGCCCGCAAGTACACCGAGCTGGATGTGTAGGACGGTAGATGTCGACAACCACGACGAGCACTAACGGCCACAACGATGGGTTCGAGCAGGAAGATTTTTCCAGCCTGTTCGAAGATGCGTTTACACAGTACGCGCTGGCGGTCGTCACCAGCCGGGCGCTTCCGGATGCGCGGGACGGCCTGAAACCGGTACAGCGACGCATTCTCTACTGCATGTTTGACAATGGCTATCGGTCGAACCGCTCAACGGTCAAGAGCGCATCTGTCGTCGGTGACGTTCTGAAGCATTACCACCCGCACGGCGATACAGCTGTCTACGATGCGGCAGTCCGGATGGCGCAGGCGTTCGCGATGCGCTATCCGATGATCGAGGGCCAGGGAAACTTCGGCTCGATCGACGGGGATACTGCGGCTGCCTATCGATACACCGAAATGCGGCTTTCGCCGTTCGGCGAGTTGCTGCTTCGGGATATCGAACAGGAAACGGTCGAGTTTCATCAGACCTACCTGCAGGATCCGAAGGTCCTCGAGCCGACCTACGTCCCAGCACGGGTTCCGCCGATCTGTAATCCGGCTTCGGGCATCGCAGTTGGCCTTTCCACTGAGATTCCGCCCCATAACCTCCGGGAAGCTTCAAAGGCAGCGATCGCGTTGCTCGATAACCCGGAGATGGATGTCGAAACACTCATGGGAATCCTTCCCGGCCCGGATTTTCCGTCCGGTGGTCGGGTTATCGGCACCGAAGGTATCCGGAGCTACTTCGAGACCGGAAAGGGCCGGATCATCATTCGTGGCGAGGTCCGCCTGGAAGAAGAACTCCGCCAGAAGAATCTGGTCGTGACAGAGGTTCCGCCGGTTTCCCGCTCTCGACTGGTCAAGTCAATGATCAACGCGGTCAATGACGGCAAAGTCACCGGCGTGACCGATATCCGGAACGAGTCCGACGAGGAAAAAGGCACCCGGGTTGTTATCGAGCTGGAGCGTGGCGCGACGCCGGAAGTGGTGCTCAACAAGCTGTATCGCTTCAGCGATCTCGAGACAGCGATCACCGTCAACATGGTGTTCCTCTTTGGTGATCCTGGCCATCCGGCACGACAACCACGCCAGACCGGCGTGATTGATCTGCTCAATTACTGGAACCGGCACCAGATCGACGTCATCACCCGTCGCTCGGAGTACCAGCTCCGTAAGGCACAGGAGCGGCTCCACGTTGTCGAAGGCCTGATCATTGGTGCGGCGAACGCCGACGAGATCGTCAAGATCTTCCAGGCAGCACGGGATCGGAACGTCGCAAAGGAAGAGATCAAGGTCAAGTACGAGCTGAGCGACATTCAGGCCGATGTCATAGCCAACATGACGCTGGCGCAGGTGACCCGGCTGGATGCCAGCAAGTATGACGAGGAGAAAGAGTCGCTGATCAGCCGGATCGCCGAGCTGGAAGCGATTCTCGCGAGCGAGGAGAAGAAGGTCGAGCTCCTGAAAACCGAGCTGCGAGAGATCATCGACGAGCACGGAGATGACCGGCGCACGTCTATCGCCGATGCGGATGATCAGGGTGAGGTTCAGCAGCTCGAGAATCTGGTCGAAGATCAGCCGATTCTGGTCCTGCTGTCCGAGATTGACCGGATTAAAGCGGTCCCCGACAACGCGTTCAAGCGTGCTCGGCCCGGAAGTAAGAACGCGCGGCGCGAAGATGCGCTTTCCCGGATCATTCCGGCCCGAACCACAGACTACTTGCTGGCGCTAACGCGTGGTGGGCGTGTCTATCTCTCACGCGGCCACGAGATCCCTCAGGGAACGAGGGGTTCGAGCGGAGAATCCGCTGCCCGGCTGTTCGGCCTCAATCCGGATGAGGAACTGGCGACGGTGATCCCGGTTGATGACCTGGATGCCGACTCGTATCTCGTCTGGTTCACCGAGCGTGGACGGGCCAAGAAGACGCCCGTTTCAGAGTACCAGTCGGTCAATGCCGCAGGGCTGAACGATGTCAAGTTGCTCGATGGTGACCGGATCGCCGGAGCGTTGCTGCTGACCGCGGACGCTGCCACTTCCGAATTCCTGATCGTCAGCCGGAACGGGCAGGCGCTCAGATTCAATCAGGCTGAAGTCCGGGCAACCGGTCGGGACGGCCAGGGCGTCTCGGCGATGTCGCTGAAGAGCGGCGATACCATCCAGAGCGTGTCGCTGATTGATCCCGGAACAACAAGCGACGTGATCGTTGGAACTGAGAGCGCGCAGATCAAGCGAACCGCACTCGGTGAGTATCCGCCCCGAAAACGAGGTGGTGCCGGTGTCGCGGCGAGCGGGCTATATGACGGCGATCACATCGCCGGGGCCGTGGTTGTGGCCGGAAACGACGAAATCATCGCGTCCTGCGCCAGCGGCCAGAGCCGCCAGCTGCCGTCAAGTGATCTGCGCCAGCAGGGCCGGTCCAGCAAGGGCGTGCGACTGTTCGAGTTGAGTGACGACGATCGCTTGACCGTGGTGAGCAAAGCACCGGCTTAGTCAGACAGGCGTTATCAGTTCGTTGCGTCAAACGCCTGTTGCCGCCAGTGTTCGGTCCAGGCTTCAATCATGCGCATGAATCCCTCTGGATCTGTTGTCGGCAAGGACTGAAGTTTCGGACGCAGGTCCGTCATGATCAGGTTCCCAGCCCAGGCATGAAATGGGGCCATGTTCTCCAGCGAGCCGCGCCGCGCCTGATAGCCCTCGAGGAGTCCCCGAGCAAACTGCTGACATGCCGCGATACGCTCTGGAACCCGACCAACATACATTGGTGCGAGAAGCTCCATGGTGCTCGTGCTCCGGGCGATATCCGCTCTGGGGTCACCGATGGCGGCATTCGTCCAGTCGATGATTCCGCTGACCGAACCGTTCGACGCAAGCAGATTGAACGGGTGGTAATCAAGATGAAGCAGCCGGAGCTCTGGAACCTGTACGTTTTCTAACAGGGCTCGTAATTCGGAATCGTCCCTGACTGCGCGTTCGATCCAATTGCCTGTGAGATGGCCACTTCTGGCGCCTGAGGGTGTGGGAATCTCATGGAGGCGAGCGAGTACCTGCCCGCTGGCGATGCCCAGTTTCTCCGCGGAATCTGGATCGCCAACTAATGAATCACCGACGATTTCTCCCTGCATCCATTCGATGGCCATCACCGGGTGAGTTCCGTCAATTGTTCCCGACGTGATCGTCCGCGGAACCGGGATTCCATGTTCGAAAGCGATCTCCATCGCCTGTAGTTCTGCGCGCATGACCGTCTTCTGGTCAGGCCGGAAAACGCGGATGGCCAGATCCCGACCATCTTGCGAGACTCGCCAGACACGGGTATCAGACGCCCGGGTTTCGGAGGAAACGAGGCTGGCATCCTGCAGCCCCAGCGCGTCGAGGGCTGCCCCGAGGTCTACGGTAGGTATACCCGTTGATTCCGCCATCAGTCTGTCCTCAAGCGATCCCGGGCTTAGCGCCCACGCGGCTCAACCAGCGCCCGTCGAAGGTGGTTTTGAGCAGGCACATCGACGCCCGCATCGAGCAGGTATGCACACGTGCTGCCGTATTCGCGATCAATATACGCCAGGACGTCTCGCATGTAATCCGCCGGTGAGATCAGAAACGCTTTCCGGTAGGCATCCCAGTCTGCACCCGGTTCGAGGACGTGCGTGCGCTGGAACTCGATGAATTCGGGCCGTTCCATGCTCTTCTGGCTGAGCGCGTAGTCATAGGCAATCGTGTCGTCGGGAACACCCGCGGTGCGCAGCAACAAGGCGACGATGAGGCCTGTCCGATCCTTTCCGGCGGTACAGCGGACAACTGCTGGAAACGCATCCGGCTCGGCGAGCGTGCCGATTGCTTCGCCAACCTGTTTGCGGGCGTTATCGAGGATTGCCCGGTATATATCCGGAAGCAGGTATCGATTCTGCCGGCGCGCCTCCTGGATTTCATCAGTCAACAGCGAGACCTGCTGGTATCGAGTCAAGCGATGGCCGTTGCCGAGATCAGGTTGCGGGTCGGGCGCAAGTTCGTCGTCCCGACGAAGGTCCAGAACGGTTCGGATTTCGAATTGATCGAGTAACTCACGTGCGTCCGGGGTGAACCCGTTCATAGTTCCGCTTCGGAGCAGGGTTCCCCACCGTGTCATAGCACTGTTTCCGGCCGGGTAGCCGCCTGTATCGCGAAGATTGATTATTCCGGGGATGTTCAGGATTCGCTGGCGATAGATGCTGATTGATGATTTCACTGGTGCTCTGAATTCCCTTCCCCAAACCAGACAGATCAGAAACGTCAGATGATTTGCTACCGAGTATACGGATCGCATCCATATCCGGTCTTAACCTTGTGTTGCGGATCAGGGATGCGTTCCACAAGCGTCGATGTGATCCCGTATGATGTTCTCGGGAAGGAATGAATTGAGCGCTCATCGTGGTTGACTGGTTTCTTGACCTGGATCCGGTCTGGCAAGCATTGCTCGCCGGGACGTTGACCTGGGGGCTGACAGCCGCAGCCGCGGCGTTGGTGTTCTTCACCAGGGATGTCAGGCAGAGCACGCTCGACAGCCTCATGGGATTCGCCGCAGGCGTGATGATCGCTGCTTCGGTCTTCTCCTTGTTGATCCCGGCGATTGAGCTCTCCGCAGACGCACAGTACCCGGGCTGGCTGATAGCCGGAGCCGGAGTGCTGGCCGGAGCTCTGTTCATTCTGGGGATCGACGCAGTCCTTCCGCACCTTCATCTCGGACTCCCGCTTGAAGAAGCGGAAGGAATCCCTTCGAGCTGGCGACGAGCGACACTTCTTGTCACGGCAATCACGTTGCACAATATCCCTGAAGGATTGGCGATCGGTGTTGCTTTCGGGGCGGTGGCTGTCGGAGACAATGGTGTGCTGCTCGCATCGGCAGTTGCCCTGACGATTGGAATCAGCTTGCAGAACATGCCAGAAGGTCTGGCCGTGGCCCTGCCGCTCCGTCGGGAGGGGATCAGTCGATTTCGCTCGTTCTGGTATGGTCAGCTATCGGCGATCGTGGAGCCGATTGCAGCCGTAGCGGGTGCAGTGGCGGTTCTGCTGATCCAGCCGATCTTGCCGTTTGCGCTCGCGTTTGCTGCCGGAGCGATGCTCTTTGTGGTGATCGAAGAACTCATCCCGGAGTCACATCGAGGCGGATTCACCGATCGGGTTACGATGGCGACGGTCGGTGGGTTCATCATCATGATGATGCTCGATGTTGCCCTTGGCTGAATTGTGGGTCGGGATGATCAGGAACGGGATGGGACAGCGTTGACGGCAGGCTCAGGCGTGCCAGGACCCGCCGCAATGGCGCTCGTTGTGCTGGATTTCCGGGAGGTCAAGCGACTCTGTGGTTGACTGGTTTCTGAATCTCGGACCCGTCTGGCAGGCGGTGCTTGCGGGTGCGTTCACCTGGGTGACGACGATCATTGCGGCGTCTCTGGTGTTCTTCACTCGATCGATTCCGCGCACCTGGCTGGATATGATGCTCGGCTTTGCGGCTGGTGTGATGGTCGCAGTGGCAGTGTTCTCGTTGCTGGTGCCGGCTATCGAACTCTCCGGGGATTCACGATATCCTGCCTGGATTGTCGCTGCGGGCGGAGTCCTCATCGGTGCCGGTTTTCTCCGGTTCATCGACGCAGTACTCCCGCACCTCGCCCCTGGTCGACCGAAAGAAGAGGCTGAAGGACCGTCGACAACCTGGCGGCGGGCGACACTTCTGGTCACGGCGATCACCATTCATAACATCCCGGAAGGGCTGGCGATTGGCATTGCATTCGGTGCGGCCGCCGCGGCGAATGGCAGCGATGCCGCGATCATGGCGGCGATCGTACTCACGATCGGAATCAGCCTGCAGAACATGCCGGAAGCGCTCGCCGTGGCGGTGCCGTTGCGCCGGGATGGATTTTCCCGGCTCAAGTCCTTCTGGTATGGGCAGTTGCCGGCATCTGTCGAACCACCCGCTGCTCTGATCGGAGCGGCCGCCGTGCTGTTTATCGAGCCAGCCCTGCCGTTTGCGCTCGCTTTTGCGGCAGGAGCCATGCTCTTCGTGGTGATCGAGGAGCTGATTCCGGAATCCCAGCGTGGCGGAGACACCGACCGGGTAACGCTCGCGACGGTGCTGGGGTTTGTTGCGATGATGTCGCTTGATGTCGCGTTGAGCTGACGCCCGGAATGCCGAATCCGGCATTCAGACGAGCCGAAATTGACGTAGGCTGGTGCTCCGTTACAATCAGTGAGAGATTGAAACACGGATTGATATTGCTACAGAAGGGATTTCAATGTTCGGGGCTGATCTTATTGGACGTCCGATTTCAGAAGTCGATACGCCGGCACTCGTAATCGATGCCGACGCTATGGAAAAGAACATCGCGGATATGGCGACGTATTTCGCCAAGGCTCCGGCGGAGCTTCGCCCACACGCCAAGACCCACAAATCGCCGATTGTTGCCTTGAAGCAGATCGAAGCCGGGGCGATCGGTGCTACCTGCGCCAAGCTTGGCGAGGCAGAAGCACTTCAGCAGGGAGGCGTCAGGGACATCCTGATCGCGAACGAGATCATCGGCAAGCGCAAGATCGCCCGGCTGGTTGGAATGGCTCGGCATTGCAACATCGCGGTCGCGGTTGACAACGAGAAGAATGCAAAAGAGATCTCCGACGCGGCTGTGGCTGCCGGGTCAACGGTTCGGGTGCTGGTCGAGGTCAACATTGGCATGAACCGGTGTGGTGTGGAACCGGGCAAGGATGCGATCGATCTGGTCAAGAAAGTGCAGAAGATGCCCGGGTTGAACTTCTTCGGGTTCCAGGCCTATGAAGGTCACCTGATCATGTACGGAACCCGTGCGGAGCGAGAAGAGGCGGTTCGCGCGTCGTTTGATCCTCTGATCGAAACCCGAAAGCAGGCGGAGTCCGAGGGCCTGGAGGTCCCGGTGATCAGTGGCGGCGGAACCGGCACGTATGACATTACTTCGCAGATCGACGGCGTCGACGAGGTCCAGGCCGGGTCATACGTGTTCATGGACGCGAAGTACAACACCGTTGATGGCCCGGGTGACAAGTTCTCGCCCGCAATCTATCTCTGGTCTACGGTTGTCAGCCGGCCGTCGACGGATCGGGTCATTCTCGACATTGGACTGAAGACCGCCACGCCGGAGATGGGGATGCCTGCATTTCTGGATTTCGACGGAGCAACAGTCGACAAGATGTCGGAAGAGCATGGCATTGCTACCGTCACGAGCGAAGACGCCCGGCAGCTTGCAGTCGGCGATCAGGTCCGGATTCAGCCTGGCCACGTTTGCACGACCGTCAACCTGCACGACAACTATGTGGTCGTGCGGAATGGCGTTGTGGAAGCTGTCTGGAACGTTGCCGGACGGGGACGCTCCCAGTAATCACATGCCGATGAGATGCGGCGGCGCCAGTCGCCGCATTACCCCTGCTTCGCCTTAGTCGGGATGATACCGGCCGCGTGATCCTCGTAGCGTGCCAGAATGAAAAGCAACGAGGACAGACGGTTCAGGTAGGCAACGAGTTCTTCGTTCCGGATTTCTTCATCATGAAAGAGTCGCACCGCAAGGCGTTCTGCCCGCCTGATCACACCTCGAGCTGAATCGAGTGTGGCGCCGGACAGTGTATCGCCGGGGATGATGAAGTGCGGCGGGAGTTCTACTTCGTCAGCCAGCCGGTCGGTCTCCGTCTCAATCCAGTCGACATGCTCCTGTGTCATCTCGAACTTGTGCTGTTCCATGTCCGGGGCGAATGCGAGTTCTGCCATCATGAGGTAGAGGTCACGCTGGACCTGCAGGATGATCTCTTTTGATCTTTCAGTCGTAGCGGTCGCCCTGGCGAGGCCGAGGAACGAGGTGGCTTCGTCGATTGTGCCGTAGGTCTCCGGCCGGGCGTGGTACTTGGGGACACGATCACCGAGCAGGTCGGTGTAGCCGGTGTCGCCTTTTCGCGTATAGAACACGTGCGATCCTTCCAGTGGTCAGGGCGAGGTCACTCGCGATTCGAGCCGGTGAGTATACGGGTTGACTCGGGTGGGCGTCTGCTGGACCGCTTCGCAGCAAGTGTTAGACTGATAGAAGCGTGCCGATGTAGCGATGTGGCCGATAACCGGCAGGCCAGTGACGTCCGATTCGCTATCGCACGCTGCCTGCCCAGACACCACGATAATCGATGAAAGAGGTAGAACGTTGGCCCTTGCAGAACGCGAGATCCAGCTCACTGACGTCGATCAGACGCGGGAATCACTGGAGCTGGCACTTCGCCCGAGAATCCAGGGCGAGGTTCGGTTCGACCGATACACTCGAATGCTCTATAGCACTGATGCCAGCAACTATATGATCGAGCCGCTCGGCGTAGTGCTTCCGCGGACGGTTGATGACATCCAGGCTGCGATGGATGTGGCATCAGAGTTCGGGGTTTCGATTCTTCCGCGAGGGGGCGGCAGCAGCCTCGCCGGTCAGGCGGTCGGTCAATCGCTGATTATTGATACGTCGAAATACATGAACCAGATTCTGGAACTTGATAAAGACAACAGCTCCGTCCGTGTCCAGCCCGGCATGGTCCTTTCTACGCTGAATGCGAAGCTCAAAAAGCATGGATTGATGTTCGCGCCCGACCCGTCCAGTGGGGACCGGGCCACGATCGGTGGCGTGGTTGCCAATAACTCCGCCGGCGCGCATTCGATTCTCTACGGAATGACCAAAGACCACGTCCGTTCGGCTCAGACGATTCTGAGTGATGGAACGCCGCTCAGCTTCGGTGAACTGACCATCGATGAGTGGCAATACAAGGCCAGTCTGGATTCGCGCGAGGGACGCCTCTACAAAGACCTTCTTGGCTTGCGAGAACGCTACGGCGAGGCGATCAAGCGAGACTTCCCTCGTCACTGGCGGCGAGCCACTGGCTACAATCTGCCCGAGCTCATCCGGGAAGACGGGTTCAACGTTGCCCGGCTGATTTCCAGCTCGGAAGGTACGCTGGCATTCGGTGTTGAGTACGAGGTTGATCTGGTTGAGACGCCGACAAACACCGCGCTCGCGGTGTTGCAGTTCGACGACCTCGTGGAGGCGATGAAAGCCACGCCGACGATCCTCGAGTGCGAACCGTCGGCAATCGAACTGATGGACCGGATGCTGGTGTCGCTGACCCGCGAGCAGCCCGGATATGCCGATCTGATCTCATTCATTTCCGGCGAGGCCCGGCATGTGATTCTCGTCGAGTTCTACGGGGAAACCGAAGAGGAACTGCAGGGACATCTCGACCGGCTGGAGAAGCACCTCACCGGCAACGATATCCAGCAGGACATCATCAAAGTTGTCGACGCGAAGCAGCAAGCGGACATCTGGTCCGTTCGCAAGGCCGGTCTCGGTCTGCTGATGAGCGTCAAAGGCGACGCCAAGCCGATTGCCTGCATCGAAGACGTCTCGGTTCCGGTCGAGCACCTGGCCGAATATGTAGACGCGATCCTCGACCTTGTTGAGCAGCACGGCACCCAGGCGGCGTTCTACGCTCACGCCAGCGCGGGATGTCTCCATATCCGGCCGTTGATCAGTTTGAAGAATCAGTCCGGGATCGATTCGATGCGCGAGATCACACTCGCTTCGGCGGACCTGGCGGTCAAATTCGGCGGCGTGATGAGCGGTGAGCACGGTGATGGTCTGGCTCGTGGTGAGCTCAACGAGATGATTTTCGGCCCCGAGCTCTACCAGTGCATGAAAGAGCTCAAGGCGGCTTTCGATCCCGATGGCCGGATGAACCCGGGCAAGATCGTTGATTGCCCGCCGATGACCGAGAACCTTCGCTATGGGCCCGATTACCGGACCGTGGACATCCTCACGCATCTGGACTTCTCGAAAGAGGGCGGATTCGCTGCTGCGATCGAGATGTGTAACGGTGCTGCTGTCTGCCGAAAGACTGGCTCGGGCACGATGTGCCCGTCCTACATGGCGACGAAGGACGAGGAAGATTCCACCCGCGGTCGGGCGAACGCGTTGCGAGCCGCACTCTCCGGTAAGGGACTGAAGTTCCAGGACTTCTCCGACAAGCGGACCTACGATGTGCTGGATCTCTGTCTGTCCTGCAAAGCGTGCAAAACGGAATGCCCGTCCAGTGTTGATATGGCGAAGATCAAGACCGAGTTCCTCGCACAGTACTATGATGCGAATGGAACACCCGCCCGGGCGAAGATGCTCGCAAGCGTGCCCCAGCTGAACCGCCTCGGGGTGAAAATGGCTCCAATTGCCAACCTGGTAATGAAGACCCCGCTGGCCCGCATCGGAAAGAAGATGGCCGGAATCCATCCGAACCGCGATCTTGCACCGTTCGCGACCGAGACGTTCGAGGCATGGTTCCAGAAGCGAGGGCCTCGACGGGAGCATGGCCATCGCGGGCTGATAGTCTACTACCACGACACCTTCACCAACACGCAGTATCCGGAGATCGGGAAGGCCGCGGTTCGCTTGCTCGAGGCAGCAGGCTATACCGTCGCGATCGTTCCGCAGCGTGCTTGTTGCGGGCGCCCGGCGTATTCCAAGGGCCTGGTCAAACAGGCCCGGGAGCTGGCGAAGCAGAACATAAAGGCGCTGGCCCCGTATGCTCGCCAGGGCGTACCGATCATCGGTACCGAGCCAAGCTGCATTCTGACGCTGCGTGATGAGTACGCTGATTTGCTGCCGGATGATCCGGACGTTGCAAAGCTTGGCGAGAACTCCTTCATGATTGACGAGTTCCTGGACAAGCTCGAAAAGCAGGGCGAGCTGGACATTGTCTGGAAGGAACCGGACGGAACCAACGTTCTGTTCCACGGACATTGCCACCAGAAGGCGGTTGTAGGCATGAAGCCGTCAATGGCGATGCTGAACAAAGCGGGCTATGTCGTCAAGGAAAGCGGAGCCGGCTGCTGTGGTATGGCCGGTTCGTTCGGCTACGAGGAAGAGCACTACGAGGTCTCCCGGAAGATCGGCGAAGAGCGGCTCTTCCCGATGGTCGAACAGCAGGCGAAACAGACAGTTGTCTCGGTTGCCGGTGTGTCGTGTCGGGAGCAGATCGGACACTTCACCAGTCGTCGCCCGACGCACATCGCCCAGGTTCTGGCCGACCGGATCGATATGCGCGCGACCGCCGAGAAGTTCAGCGAGGAACCGCAGGCGCTGGCGGCGGATTAGCGACGCCCTCACCCCCAGCCCCTCTCCCAATCCTGGGAGAGGGGCGTTTTCTAAGGGGTGCAAATCTGACCTGGTTAGCGAGTGGTTACGGGCGCCAGCCGGTGAGCTCGTTTTCGGCGTTGACGGTGCGTCCGATGAACGCTTCGGCAATGCGGGTGGCTTCGCCGTAGACCAGACGAATCGGCACTTCATGCTCAATGACGATTGCCTGGCAATCAGCGTATTCCGGAACGGCATCGGTTACCCGTCCATCCCAGATCTTGAGCTTGATCCGGACTTCACCCCAGCGGGTTGTGACGGACTCGATCCGGCGACCGGCTTTGGTTCGCTCGATCGGTGTCATGCGGACTCCGAGCGTGGTGGAGTGCTCCATGAGGACCGCTTCCAGGGCGCTCCGACGCGCTAGATCACTGATGGCGCTGATTTTCGTCGCCGGTCGGCCGCGCTTCATCGTGATCGGCGTCAGGTAGACATCGTAGGCGCCGTGCTGGAAGAGCAGGTCCAACAACGGTTCGTAGAACTCCGGGTTCATGTCGTCGATGTTGGTTTCCAGCAGGATCTCGATTTCGCCGGATTCGCTCGGGGAGGGGCTTGTCTCCTCACGCTCTTGCTCAACGAGTTCGCCTATCCATACCCGCAGAGCGTTGGGCCAGTCGAACTCCTTGCTGCCGAACCCATAACCAACCGATGACGTGCTCATCTCCGGTCGTTCGAACCTTGCTAATCGGGTCAGAATTGCAGCGCCGGTTGGTGTGAGCATCTCGGCGTCGACCTCGCGTTGTTTTAGCGGTGCGCCGGACATTGCAATCAGTTCAGCGGTTGCCGGAGCTGGAACCGGCAGGACACCGTGCGCGGCCCGGACGAATCCGGTTCCATCGCGGAGGGTTCCCGAATAGACATTCTCGATACCGAGAAGCTCGAGCCCGGCGGCGGCTCCGACGATGTCGACGATCGAGTCCACCGCGCCGACCTCATGGAAGTGGACATCGTCGACGGACATGTTATGGACACGAGCTTCCGCCTCGGCGAGTCCCTGAAAGATGTGCAGGGCGCGACGCTTCGTGCCTTCGCGCAACGTGCTGGACTCGATCATCGCCCGAATGTCGCTCCAGTGACGATGGTGATGATCCTCCCTGGTCAGTTCTACCCGGACGCGCGTCCCGTTGATTCCGTGTTGCTCGAACGGTTCAGCGCGAAGCTCGTAACCCGGGAGACCAAGATGATCTAGCTCCTCCCGAAGATCATCGACGTCTAAACCGGCATCGATCAGGGCGCCGAGCGCCATATCTCCACTCGCGCCGGAAAACGGATCAAAAAACGCGATGGGCATTGGTTGTTCGCCTTTCGGAGGATCGGGAATCAGTTGGCCGAGGCCGACTCGTGCTCAACCCGCAACTGCCCGCAGGCGGCCGCGATATCGACTCCGCGGGAGTATCGCACGGAGGTCGGTATGCCGCTGTCGTTGACGACCTGGGCAAAGCGCTGGATTCGCGCTTCTGATGGCCGCTCGTAGGACGGTTCGGCCGGGGTCGGATTCAACGGGATGACGTTGACGTGACAGAGCAGGCCCTTCAGGAGTCTTGCCAACTCGCGAGCTGTCTCATCGGAGTCGTTGACGCCCTTGATCAGACAGTACTCGAACGAAATCCGCCGGCCGGTCCTGTCGACGTATCTGCGGCAAGCGTCAACCAGTTCCTCGACCTTCCAGCGCCGGTTGAGTGGCACCAGCGTGTCACGCAGGTGATTGTTCGGGGCGTGAAGCGAGATTGCGAGTTTGACCTGGATCGGATCTTCGGCCAGCCGGTCGATAAACGGAACCAGGCCGGACGTGGAGACAGTAATCCGACGGGCACCGAATTTCATCCCTTCCGGATCATTGATGATCCGGGCCATCTTCATGGTGGACTCGTAGTTCTGGAACGGCTCGCCCATCCCCATCATGACGATGTTGGTGAGCTGGCGATCGAAATCCCGGGCGCGTCGCGCCGCCGCGACGACCTGGCCGACCATTTCTCCGGCGGACAGATTGCGCGTCAGCCCCATCATCCCGGTCGCGCAGAAACTGCAGCCGACTGCACAGCCGATCTGGCAGGAAACGCACACGGTCACCCGATCCGGATAGAACATCAGGACGGTCTCGATGTGGTTGCCGTCGTGCGTCTGGAACAGCAGCTTCAACGTCTCCCCGTCGTCGGACTCCTGCTCGGTGACGGGCTGAAGGTGAGTCAGCGGGAGGTGGTTGGCCAGTTCACCGCGCAGATTTTTCGGGAGCACAGTCATGTCATCGTAGGTTGAAGCAAGCTGATGATAGGCCCAGTGATAGAGCTGTTTTGCCCGGTAGGCCGGATGTCCGAGCTCATCGATCCGCCCTGTGAGTTCATCCAGCGTCAGGTCATAGAATGTCTCGGGCACACCGCGTCGAACCCGCAACGGGTTGGTCTCGGTCTGGGTAGTTGTCGGGTCTCCGGTGGTCATTACCTAGTTCTTATCCTCTACGTCGCGGACAGATTGTGGGCGGTATCCGATACCGTCCAGCTCATCTTCGATTTCGTCGATCGAGACGACGTCGGCGTCATAGCGCAACTCGACGTAATCGCCGCTGAAATTCGTGTCGTGTTCCAGTACACCATCAATGCCATCCAGTTCGGACGCGACCGCGCCCGCACAGGATCGTCAGGTCATCCCCAGATTCATCAGGTAGACATGCTGCTCGCCTGACACCGCAGACGCTGGCGATGAATCGGCATCGTCGCCGCTATCGCCGAGCGCAGTCATTCCGATGACCAGTGCCCCTGCACCAACCATGATGAGTGCGCCAATTGCGAGCAGGATTGTGCTGAATGATTTTCCCATCGTGGTTCCTTTTCCGTCGATGAGCCACAAGTTCGGCGACAGCGTGTTAACGCTGCATTTAATCTTACCGCCTGGCGAAGCATCATGCTTTCGAATGGTGGTCGACGTCTCGACCGCTGCGCGTGCGGGTACTGTGGCGGTTTCTCGCTGACCATTCCCGGTAGATGCCTACCGTGAGCAAGAATGCACTGGCGACGACGAGCAGTATCTCCGCGTGGAGCGTATACGGGTTATCTTCAATAAGTCGGTGGAGCCGCAGGATCCAGTGAATGAGAACGTTGTCAACTGTCCCGAGCAATCCGATCACGATGAGGGCACCGTTCAGGTTCGCGCTAGTTCGTGGACTGAGCTTTATGCTCATGCGTGGCTCTCCGGTTCAATTGCAATTCCAGGTCGATGCAACGAGTCGCAAATTGCTCGCCTGAATGATCAAACCGGGAAGAGTTCCGCGAAGAAGTCCGCAAAGATCGCAAGTGCCAGAAACCAGAATCCGACTCCAACCAGCACGATACCACCAAGTCTCTTCGAGCTGGATGTCGCGATTCGGAGAGATCGGAGCGTCTGTTCACGGGCAGTGGTCACCAGTATTGCGACCCCGAACATCAGTCCTATCATGATGGCGCTGGCGGTGAAGAACGCGCCAAGTGCGGCAGCCGTACCACCGATTACCAGGCTGTATGCGGCCAGACCGGCCAGAATCGGGCCCGTTCAGCCGAATCCCGCGACAAGATAGCCGAAGCCAAAGAGTGAAACCCTGCCGAGACCGGCTGCGCTCTTTTTCTCGCGTACGGATTCGACCAGTGAATCGGTCAGGTCCTGAACTGGTGGAAGCGGCAGTCTGATGAAGCCGAACTGGACCAGGCCGAGGATGATGAGGACTGCGCCGACCACGCTTCGGAGAATGATTCCTTCGGTGCTAGCGAATACCACTCCCTCGAAGATCGGTGCTCCGGCGAACGCGATGACGCTCCCGATGATCAGGAGAAACACTGTCGCTCCCAGGGACAGGGCGAGTGCGAATGGGAGCGTCTGTCGCCAATTCGGGCGATTCCCCGAACGTTCCTGGGATGGCGAACGGCCGAAGAGCGCGAGAAGCAGGGGGAATGAGCAGGGTGAGAAGAAGCTGGCGACCCCGGCGCCGGCGGCAAGCACGAATAGCCCGGTAACAGTTACCGCCGGGAGATCGAACCTGGGGTAGAGCGCATATCCGATATAGCCGGCCAGGCTGGCTAGCACAATTCCCAGCGCGGCGAACGCGTAGGCAATAATCCTCCGGCGGTCCTGACTGATGTGCGCGCTGCGATCGTTCACAATCTTCACCTCCACCCCGTGCCGATTCGGAACACGAAGCGAGGCTACACCTTCCACTCGACTGGAGAGTCAAGCGTAACCGGGACAGCGTGCCGGCCTCGAGATTCAACGACCGGGCAAATTGAGTCGTGATCAGTGGGTTCGGCAGTAGAATCGAGCTCGTTCAGTGTCTGGCCGAGGAGGTCGCGCATCGCCGAAAGGTCCGCGATGCGCTGATCAATCGCCTCGATGTTCCGATGCACGACCGCACGAACGGACCGGCAGTTTGGACCGTCGAGAGAGGCGGCATCGAGAATTTCCCGGATCTGCTCCAGCTTGAAACCGAGCCCTCGTGCCCGGCGAATGAACCTGGCGCGCTGGACGTGTCGTTGTCCGAACATGCGGTAGCCGGAACCGGAGCGATCAGGTTCCGGAAGCA
>SLMJ01000279.1 GCA_007133615.1 Thermomicrobiaceae bacterium
GAGGAGTACCAGCCGATTCTGGAGCTGATGCAGGCGGTGGATGATTACATTCCGACGCCGGAGCGAGCAGTTGATCAGCCGTTCCTGATGCCGATTGAAGACGTATTCGGGATCAAGGGTCGTGGCACGGTGGTGACGGGTCGCGTTGAGCGTGGCGTTGTCAAGCCGGGCGAGACGATCGAGATCGTAGGTATTGATGCGACACGGTCGACGGTGGTGACTGGTGTCGAGATGTTCCAGAAGACGCTGGAGCAGGGCGAGGCTGGAGACAACGTCGGATGTCTGTTGCGGGGAATTGACCGTGAGGACATTGGGCGAGGTCAGGTGCTGGCCAAGCCGGGATCGATCACCCCGCACACGAAGTTCGCGGCCGAGGTGTACGTGCTGGGCAAGGATGAAGGTGGACGACACACGCCGTTCTTCCCGGGCTACCGGCCGCAGTTCTACCTGCGGACGACAGACGTCACGGGATCGATCCAGTTGCCCGAAGGTGTCGAGATGGTGATGCCTGGCGACAACGTGGAGATGACGGTTGAGCTGATTCAGCCGATCGCGATCGAAGAGGGACTGCGGTTCGCGATTCGCGAAGGTGGCCGGACAGTTGGCGCCGGTGTCGTGACCTCGATTATTCAGTAGACGGGATACTTGGGAAATGTCAGCGCGGCGACCAACGCAGAAGATCCGCATACGACTGAAGGCATACGATCACCGTATCCTGGACCAGTCGGCGGCGAAGATTGTCGAAACGGCGGAAAGCACCGGGGCCAAGGTTTCTGGCCCGGTGCCCCTGCCGACCCGGGTCGAGAAGTTTGCGGTCGTGCGGTCTCCGTTCGTCCACAAGGACTCGCAGGAGCACTTCGAGATCCGGACGCACAAACGATTGATCGACGTGCTCGAGCCGAGCCACGGGACGATTCGCGCGCTGATGCGCCTGAATCTTCCGGCCGGTGTCGACATCGAGATCAAGCTTTAGAGAGTTTCGCAGGGAGAGCAGGTGCGCCTGTTCTCGGAATGAACCAGGTAGATCACGCTCTGTGAGCGATAGCGGGACGAGCGAGCCTTCTATCGCGTCCTGGTCAGGAGAGAGCCAATGATTGAAGGCCTTTGGGGCAAGAAACTGGGCATGACCCAGATATTTGACGAGTCTGGCGGGGTGATCCCCGTCACGGCGATCGAGCTTGGCCCCTGCGTTATTACGCAGGTCAAGACGCAGGATCGCGACGGTTACGAGGCACTGCAGATCGGTATCGGGCAGAAGAAACGCCTCACCAAGCCGGAGCGCGGTCACCGTCGGAAAGCGGGCGCAAGCTCGCGGACTCTGCGCGAGGTCAAGGTGCAGGGCGCCGATGATTATGAGGTTGGCCAGGTGCTGAAATGCGACATTTTCGAGGCCGGCCAGAAAGTTGATGTTACCGGTACCAGCAAGGGTAAGGGCTTCGCCGGAACGGTGAAGCGCCATGGCTTTGCAGGGGGACCGAAGACCCATGGTCAGTCCGACCGGCTGCGAGCGCCTGGCGCGATCGGCGCAGCGGCATCACCGTCTCGTGTCTTCAAAGGGATGCGCATGGCGGGACGAATGGGTAATGAACGAAAGACTGTCCAGAATCTCGAAGTTGTCCGCGTTGATCCGGAACGAAACCTGCTTCTGGTGCGAGGCTCGGTTCCGGGCGCTGATAACGGACTGGTGCTCGTCAAACATGCGGTGAAGCCGCGTGAGCGAGCAGCGGCCGCTGCGGCGTCGTAGGTAAGGGGGAACGAGCAGTGGAAGCCAAGGTTTTCGATCTTAAAGGCAAAGAAGCCGGAACGGTGGATCTGGACGATTCCGTGTTCGGAATCGAACCAAACGGTCCGGTGATGCATCAGGCGCTGGTTCGCCAGCGTGCCAATGCCCGCCAGGGAACACAGAGCGCCAAGACCCGGTCAGAGGTGCGCGGCGGTGGCCGCAAGCCATGGCGTCAGAAGGGTACTGGCCGAGCCCGGCAGGGCAGCATTCGCTCCCCACAGTGGCGGGGCGGTGGTGTGGTCTTTCCGCCAAAGCCGCGGAAGTACACCAAGGACATGCCGAAGAAGATGCGCCGGCTTGCCATCCGATCTGCGCTCTCTGCGAAACAGCAGAGTGGTGAATTGGTCGTCGTGGACAGCATGGACGATATTGAGCCGAAGACGCGGGCAATGCGCGAAGCGCTCGCCAGCCTGCCGAACGGCGATGCGCGCTCAACGCTGATTCTGATCGGCGAGCAGAAAGACAATGTCTATCGCGGCGCGAACAATCTTGAGAACACGAAGGTGCTCCCGGCGCAGTATGTGAACATGCTCGACATGCTTTCCCACAAGCGGGTGCTTGTCACGCGTGACGCGCTGGATGTTATTCACCGGCTCTGGGCGCAGTAAGCAGGAGAAAGGGTAGCAACGTGCAACACCAGGATGTCTTGCGGCGCCCCGTGATCACGGAGAAGAACACCCGCCTCATGGAGCAGGGTCAGTACATGTTCGAAGTGGCGCGGGACGCGAACAAGATTCAGATTAAAGAGGCGATCGAGGAGACCTTCGGCGTCGCTGTGCGAAAGGTCAACGTCATCAACATGCGCGGCAAGCGCCGACGACGTGCTCGTCGCCAGGGCCGCACGGCCAGCACTGGCTGGACCGCGGCCTGGAAGAAAGCGATTGTCAGCCTGGAAGAAGGCGAAACGATCGACCTGTTCGGCGATTTCTACTAGCCCGGGTGATCGGCACTAACAGGAGGTAATCATGCCCGTACGAAAATACAGGCCGACATCACCGGGTCGTCGGAACATGTCGGTCTCGACATACGAAGAGATTACGAAGAAGGAACCGGAAAAGAGCCTGGTTGAGCCGCTCAAGAAGAACAGTGGTCGTAACAACCAGGGCCGGATCTCCGTTCGTCATCGCGGTGGTGGCAACAAGCGTTTCTACCGGAAGATTGACTTCAAGCGGAACAAGTTCGGTGTGCCGGCGCGCGTTGCAGCCATCGAATACGACCCGAACCGGTCGGCGAACATTGCGCTGCTTCACTACAAGGATGGTGAGAAGCGCTACATTCTGGCGCCGCTCGGTCTGAAGGTTGGCGACGAAGTCATGTCCGGAACGGACGCTCCGATTCGTGTCGGCAATGCCATGCCGCTGAACAACCTGCCGCTCGGTACCGAGGTACACAACATCGAGCTCCATGCCGGGCGCGGTGGGCAACTGGTTCGGTCGGCTGGCGCCACTGCTCAGCTAATGGCGCGATACAACAACTATGCGCAGCTGCGTATGCCATCTGGAGAGTTCCGGCTGGTGCGAGTCGAGTGTATGGCAACGATCGGCCAGGTCGGAAACGTTGATCACGAGAACGTTCGGATCGGTAAGGCGGGTCGCTCTCGACATATGGGTCGGCGACCAACCGTCCGCGGTTCGGTTATGAATCCGTCGGACCACCCGCACGGTGGTGGTGAAGGCCGGGCGCCGATTGGTGGCCAGCCGAAGACCCCGTGGGGCAAGCCGACGCTCGGTTATCGAACGCGTAGAAACAAGGACACTGATAAGTACATCGTTCGTCGCCGGCGCAAGCGGCGGTAGGCCGATTACCAGGCGAGATGGAGGAAGACATTGGGTAGATCATCCAAAAAAGGCCCGTATATCGACGAGAAGCTGCGTGCCAAGGTCGAAACTATGAACCGCAGTGGATCCGGTCGCCAGGTCATCCGGACCTGGGCACGGGCATCGACCATCTTCCCGGATATGATCGGCCACACGATTGCGGTCCATGACGGCCGGCGGCATGTCCCCATCTTCATTACGGAGCAGATGGTTGGGCACAAACTTGGAGAGTTCGCGCCGACGCGGACCTATCGTGGCCATGGTCGAGACGCCGAGCGCGCGTCGCGTCGCCGGTAACGGCACGAGACAGCAATCGGTCCAGGGGAGACGAGAACAGCGATGGAAGTTATTGCGAAGTCAAAAGGCATCCCGGTTTCGGCCCAGAAGGCACGACTGGTCGTCGACGCCGTTCGAGGCAAGAAGCTGGACGACGCGCTGGCAACGCTGCAGTTCCTGCCGCAGAAGTCAGCACGGGATGTCTACAAAGTTGTGAAGTCTGCGGCGTCAAACGCCGAGCAGAACTTCGATCTGGATCCGGATGACCTCTACGTGAAGCAGATCTTTGCGGACGAAGGTCCGAGCTTCCGGCGCTTCCGGGCCCGGGCTCGCGGCCGGGTCGCCCGCCGGATAAAGCAATCAGCGCACGTGACGGTCATTCTGGACGAGATCGAGGAGGGAGCTTAGTTTGGGACGTAAAGTACAACCGATCGGGTTCCGCCTCGGTATCGTCCATGATTGGGAATCCAAGTGGTACGCCGAGCGGAACTACACTGAACAGCTGCACGAGGACATCGCGATTCGCGATCTGATCAGTGCCGAGCTCGTTCGTGCCGGGATCTCCCGAATCGACATCGAGCGTGCAGCGAACCGGATTGAAGTCACGGTTCACACATCGAAGCCCGGCATCGTGATCGGCAAGCAGGGGTCCAACGTGGAGCGCCTGCGCCAGATGCTGGAGCACAAGGTGGGTAAGAAGATCCACCTCAAGATTGAAGAGATCAAGGAAGCGGAACTCGATGCCCATTTGGTGGCCGAGAGTATCGCCGAGCAGATCACCCGGCGCGTTTCCTATCGTCGCGCGATGAAATATGCGGCTTCCCAGACGATGCGCCGCGGCGCCCAGGGCGTCAAGATCAAGGTCAGCGGGCGCCTCGGTGGTGCTGAGATGTCCCGGTCGGTGACGGAGATGTCGGGACGCGTCCCGCTGCACACGCTCCGGGCGGACATCGATTACTCGGTGGTCCACGCGCACACGACCTATGGCCGGATCGGCGTCAAAGTCTGGATCTATCGGGG
Organism: Thermomicrobiaceae bacterium; assembly: GCA_007133615.1. Classification (GTDB taxonomy): domain Bacteria; phylum Chloroflexota; class Chloroflexia; order Thermomicrobiales; family Thermomicrobiaceae; genus SLMJ01. The sequence goes on from SLMJ01000279.1 coordinate 4,897, forward strand.
AGATGTGCTTCCCGAGGTCGGCACTGCCGATGACGTGGCCGAACTGCTTTCGTCGACGACCGAGTAGCGGTTGGCTCGTAAAGGAAGATTGGATAGTCGATCATGCTAATGCCAAAGCGAGTGAAGCACCGCAAAGTCATGCGTGGACGGACCCGCGGAAATGCTCCGGGGGGAACCGAGGTCGCATTCGGCGATTACGGCATTCAGGCACTGGAGCCCGCGTGGATCACGTCCCGTCAGATTGAGGCTGGCCGACGAGCGATTACGAACGCTGTCCGCCGTGGTGGTAAGGTCTGGATCCGCATTTTCCCGGATAAGCCGATCACGCAGAAGCCGGCTGAAACGCGGATGGGCAAAGGCAAGGGCAACCCGGAATACTGGGTGGCTGTGGTCAAGCCTGGACGCATCATGTACGAGCTAAGCGGTGTGCGTGAGGACCTCGCAGAAGAGGCGCTGAGTCGCGCGATTCAGAAGATGCCGGTCAAGTGCCGCATCGTCAAGCGTGAAGGCGCCGGTTCATAGCGGTTCCCGCGCGGCGTGAGATTTCGGGAGAGTAGATTCGATGGATGCAGCGGAACTGAGAGCGCTCACAAACGAAGAACTGGAAGAGCGCGTTGTTGAACTCAAGACTGAATGGCGTGATCTGCGGTTTGATGAGGCGGTTGGTAGTCTGACGAACCCGATGCGGATTCGTGAGATCAAGCGCGAGATCGCCCGGATCAAGACCATTCAGACCGAGCGCGAAATGGCCAGGGAGATCGAAGAGCAGCTGACATCCTGATCTGATCAGATGTCCAGCGCCCATTCGAGATCGTAGGGAATAGGCGACAGATACGATGGAAGCTTCAGTAAGTGAACAGTCTGCGCCAAAGAATCGGTTGATCAAGGTCGGCCGGGTGGTGTCAGACAAGATGGACAAGACAGTGGTGGTTGCGGTCGATTACCGTCGCCAGCACCCGATTTACAAGAAAGCGCTGCGGCGTACGAGTCGCTTCAAGGCGCACGATGAGCAGAACCAGTATCAGGTTGGTGACATTGTACGCATCGAAGAGACTCGTCCACTGAGCAAGACCAAGAAGTGGATCGTCCGCGAGCTCATCGAGCGGCCGGCTCGGGTCTAGCAGACAGGGAGATTCGCGATGATTCAACAGGAAAGTCGGCTCAAGGTAGCGGATAACTCAGGGGCGCGTGAACTGCTCTGCATTCGGGTGCTGGGTGGATCCGGCCGGAAATATGCCAGCGTGGGTGACGTGATCGTTGCCACGGTCAAGCATGCGCAGCCGAACTCCGCTGTTCGCAAGGGCGAGGTTGTCCGGGCGGTTGTCGTCCGTACTGCTCAGGGGTACACCCGCAACGATGGCACGAACATCAAGTTCGATGACAATGCGGCAGTGCTGATCAACCCGGCGAACAATATGCCCCGCGGGACCCGGATTTTCGGCCCGATTGCGCGGGAGCTTCGTGAGAACCAGTTCATGCGCATTGTCTCCCTGGCGCCGGAAGTACTCTAGGAAGACGCAGGGAGGAAAGAACAGTGGCTGAGAAGATTGTAACTGGTGATCAGATTCTGGTCGTTCGCGGCAAAGACCGTGGAGCACGGGCAACTGTCCGCCAGAACATGCCGAGTCGGGATATGGTCATCGTTGAGGGCGTCAACGTCGCCAAGAAGCACCAGCGGGCGATTCCGCGGGTTCGCCAGGCGGGAATCATTGACATGGAAATGCCGATGCACGTTTCCAAAGTCATGCTGGTGTGCCCGTCGTGCGATCACCCGACGCGGGTTGGTTTTCGAGTTGATGGCGACACCAAGGTCCGGTATTGCAAAAAGTGTGATGCCGTGATCGGGCGACCGTCGTCCTAGCGACACCGCGACATAGGGGTGAGTGAAGATTATGCAAGCACGAATGCTGACACAGTACCGCGAAGATGTTCGGCCGCAACTTCTGGAGGAGTTCCAGTTCCGGAACCCGTATGAAGTGCCGCGGCTGGAGAAGATCGTGGTCAATATCGGGCTCGGAGAGGCGATCCAGAACGCGCGAGCGCTGGATGCGGCAATAGATGACCTGGCGACGATTACCGGCCAGAAGCCGGTCGTAACGCGAGCGAAGAAGTCTGTGGCCGGATTCCGCCTGCGTGAGGGAATGCCGATCGGGGCAAAGGTGACCCTGCGGGGTGGCCGGATGTATGAGTTTCTTGATCGACTGATCGGAACCGCGCTGCCGCGTATTCGCGACTTCCGCGGGCTGTCTCCGTGGTCGTTCGATGGACGGGGTAACTACACGCTCGGGCTCAACGAGCAGATCGTGTTCCCGGAGATTGATTACGACAGCATTGATCGTACACGCGGCATGGAGATTACGATCGTAACGACGGCAAGTAATGATGAGGAAGGCCGCCGGTTGCTGACGCTTCTCGGTATGCCTTTCCAGGAATCCTGACGACCAGGAGGACGAGTGGCGAAGAAATCACAGATCGCGAAGTCAAAGCGACCCGCGAAGTTTGCAGTTCGCAACCACAACCGATGCCGCGTCTGTGGGCGACCACGGGCGTACATCCGCAAGTTCGGCGTGTGCCGGATCTGCTTCCGCGAGCTTGCGAACGATGGGAAACTGCCCGGCGTAACGAAGTCGAGTTGGTAAGTCCAGGGCTCGCTGAGTGGAGTGACGTACAGAAATGACAGTAAACGACCCGATTGCCGATATGCTGACGAGAATCCGGAATGCCGGTATGGCCCGCAACCAGCAGACGACAATGCCGTCGTCCAAGTTGCTGGTTAACATCGCCGAGGTTCTCAAGCAAGAGGGCTACATCCGGGATTACCGGGTGGAAGACCGCAAGCCGGCGCCGATTCTCACGGTCGATCTCAAGTATGGCCGGGATCGCAAACACACGATTCGCGAACTGAAGCGTGTGTCCAAGCCAGGGCTGCGCATCTATGCCGGCAAGGATGAATTGCCGCGTGTCAAGAACGGCCTGGGAACCGCGATCATCAGCACGCCGCAGGGCGTATTGTCCGGACAGGAAGCCCGTCGCCGCGGTATTGGTGGCGAAGTGCTCTGCACGGTCTACTAAACAGGCCCGGAGCCTGGAGCCGGATTCTGTCAGGCCGCCGGGCACCGATTGACGGAGGAAGTAGATGTCTCGAATTGGATTCAAGCCAATCCCGGTCCCCGATGGTGTTGAAGTCACCGTCGAGCCCGGCAAGGTGCACGTCAAGGGGCCAAAGGGCGAGTTGAGTCAGGTGATCAACCCTGACATGATGGTGAACCGGGAAAACGGCACCATCGAAGTCCAGCGGCCGTCCGAAAAACGAAAGTTCCAGCAGCTGCACGGCCTGACCCGAACGCTGATCGCCAACATGATCGAAGGCGTCACGCAGGGCTTCAAGAAGGACCTCGAGATCCAGGGTGTCGGCTATCGCGCTGCGCTGGAGGGCAAGACACTCGTACTGAACGTTGGCTTCTCCCATCCGGTACGTGTCGAGCCGGAACCGGGCATCGAGTTTTCACTGGAGAACCCGACCCGAGTGACGGTTTCCGGCATCGACAAGCAACTGGTAGGTGAGCAGGCTGCGCGGATTCGCCGTATCCGACCGCCCGAGCCGTACAAGGGCAAGGGAATCCGGTATCTCGGCGAATACGTCCGCCGCAAGGCTGGTAAGGCCGGCAAGGTCGGATAAACCGACGCATTGATTACCGTCAACAGCGCCCGCAAGGTGCAGGTGCGCCAGGATCCGGCTCACAATGTTCCTGAATAGCAGGTGTTCATGAGCCGCGCGGGCCGTTGCGAGAAGAAGGGATGAATCGCCAGGATGCGATATCAGTACAAGAAGTCGCTGTCGCCGAGAAAGCGTCGGCATCTTCGAGTCCGAGCACGTATTAGCGGTACGCCTGAGCGACCGCGGCTGAATGTGTTCCGCAGTAATCAGCACACCTATGCACAGGTGATTGATGATACGGCGGGGCACACGATTGCAGCGGCATCAACGCTCGAGCCGGCCGTGCGGGAACTGTTCACCACTAGCGAGAACGGACATCGCCGGATCGATGAAGCCTCCGTTGTTGGCAGAATTGTTGCCGAACGAGCGAAAGAGCACGGCGTTTCCAGCGTTATTTTTGATCGTGGTGGCTACAAGTTCCACGGCCGGGTCAAGGCTGTGGCGGAAGCCGCACGAGAAGCAGGACTCGACTTTTAGGTTCGCGGACCGAGCGAGAGACGGAAAGGCAGACGATTACAGTTATGGCTACAGATACTCGCGATCGCCGTCCGCGGTCTGAAGAGGGCGGCGAACTGCAGGAGCACGTTGTACAGATCAACCGAGTCGCCAAGGTTATGCAGGGTGGCCGCCGGTTCAACTTCAGCACGATGGTTGTTGTTGGTGATGGACACGGCCGCGTCGGAGCAGGACTGGGTAAGGCGAACGAAGTCCCCGACTCGATTCGCAAGGGCGTGGATGCGGCCAAGAAGAACATGATCAATGTTCCGCTCGAAGGCCGGACCATTCCGCATGAGGTGGAAGTCAAGTTCGGCGGTGCCCGGGTCATGATGCGCCCGGCCGCACCCGGCACTGGCCTCGTTGCTGGTGGTGGTGTGCGTGCAGTCGTCGAGGCGGCTGGCATTCAGGACATCCTTGCCAAGTCTCTGGGCAGCGCCAACCCGGTCAACGTCACCAAGGCGGCAATCAAGGCTCTGAGTGAGCTTGAATCCGCAGATGACGTTGCTCGCCGCCGTGGGGTCTCAGTTGAGAAGCTGCGGCCGAAGCGGAAAGAGGAGTCCTGAGAATGGCTGATACGCTCAAGCTGAAGTATTTCCGGAGCGCGGTTGGCCGCAGCTGGGACCAGAAGGCGACTGTAAAGTCTCTCGGGTTCACGAAGCTGCATCAGACAGTGGAGCGCCCGGACAACCCGTCGATTCGCGGGATGGTCTACAAGGTTCGCCATCTCGTGCGGATCGAGAACGAAGATGTCCCCGATGACGGGATGAAGCGAGACGACGCGGCGGAATAACGGGACGGTGCCTGGCGCCGATCCGTTGCACAGGGAGAGATAACCAATGGAATTGAACGATCTGAAACCTGCCGCCGGTTCCCGGAAGTCACGCAAGCGTGTTGGCCGAGGGAAGGCAACCGGCCAGGGTAAGACCGCCGGCCGAGGCATGAAGGGCCAGCTGGCCCGGAGCAAGGTGCGTGTCGGTTTCGAGGGTGGCCAGAACCCCATTTTCAAGCGGATGCCATTCCGGCGCGGGTTCACCAACATCTTCAAGACCGAGTACGAAGTTGTCAACGTCAAGCAACTTGCCCGGCTCGATGTCGATGGTCCGATTACGCCAGAGGTACTGGTTGAAAAAGGCGTAACACGAGGCCCGGAATACCTGGTGAAGATCCTTGGCGAAGGCGAAATCGATAAAGCCGTAACCGTTCAGGCGCACAAGTTCTCCGAGAGTGCTCGTTCGAAGATTGAGGCTGCCGGAGGAACGGCGGAGGTAATCGAGTAATGCTGCAGGCGGCCATCAACGCAGTCAAAATCCCTGACCTGCGCGCCAAGATCCTGTTCACGCTCGGAATCCTGTTGCTCTTCCGTTTTGTGGCAACGATTCCGGTTCCGGGCGTTAACCGGGATGCACTGGCCCAGCTGCTTCAGGACAATCAACTTCTTGGAATGCTGAATCTGTTTTCCGGAAGCACGCTGACGAACTTCTCCGTGGTGGCGATGGGTGTGTACCCCTACATTACGGCGTCCATTATCATGCAGTTGATGACGCCGATCGTCCCACGGCTCAGCGAGCTTTCCCGGGAAGGGAATCAGGGCCGCCAGCAGATCAATAAGTACACGAACTACCTGACCGTTCCGCTCGCGTTTCTGCAGAGCTTCGGTCAGGCAGCGATCATGTCGCAGGCTGGCGTGCTCGCCAACTTCGGACTCTTTGACTCAGATACTGCGCTCCGGAGTCTTGCGATTCTCATCACGCTGACCGCCGGAACCATGTTCCTGGTCTGGCTCGGTCAGTTGATTACCGAGGGCGGTATCGGGAACGGTATCTCGATCATTATCTTCGGCGGGATCGTTTCCGGTCTCCCCGGAGCGGTCGGGACGCTCGCTGGTGGCGACACACTGCAGCAGAACCTGATCGGTACCGTTGCATTCCTCTCCATCGGACTGGTCACGATCATCGGTATCGTGATGCTGAACGAAGGTCAGCGCCGTATTCCGGTGCAGCACGCGAAGCGGGTTCGCCGCGGGCGCGTCTACGGAGGTGGCAGCACCTACGTCCCACTGAAGGTGAACTCTGCGGGCATGATCCCGCTCATCTTTGCAGTCAGTATCATGGTATTCCCCGGAATGGTTGCGGAGTTCCTGCAGACATCGGATACGGACTGGGTCGTGAACATCGCGAGCTCGATGGGGACGATCTTCGATCCTCAGAACATCGTGTATCAGGTGATCTACTTCCTGATGGTGGTCGGCTTCACCTACTTCTACACGATGGTGCTGTTCCAGCAACAGCACATCGCGGACAACCTGCAGCGTCAGGGTGCGTTCATTCCCGGGGTTCGCCCGGGCCGCAATACCGACGCCTACCTGACCCGCGTGCTGATGCGGATCACCCTGGTTGGCGCTCTGGCTCTGGGAACAGTTGCGATTCTGCCGTTCATCGTATCCGAGATCACTGGAATCACCGCGCTGTTCCTCGGCGGTACGTCGCTACTGATTGTGGTGGGCGTGGCCGTTGACACTATGCGACAACTCGAGGCGCAGCTGATGATGCGCAACTACGAAGGCTTTATCCGGTAGGGAAGGGGCACGTTCGTGGCTGAACATGCCGTGAACTACGTGATTATCGTTGGACCGCAGGGGGCTGGGAAAGGCACCCAGGCCGCTGCGGTTGCGCCCCGGCTCGGACTCGAGCACGTGGCGACGGGAGACCTGTTTCGGGCAATCCTGAAATCGGAATCTGAACTTGGCGATGAAGTTCGTCACTACTATGACCAGGGCGCACTGGTTCCGGACGATCTGACGATCCGGGTGCTGTTTGCTCACATCGAGCAACTGCAGGAGGAAAAGCGCGGAACGACCGGCGTCCTGCTGGATGGCTTCCCGCGAAACGCAGCTCAAGCGAAGTCGCTCGACGATGCGCTGGCGGAACGCGGAGAAGCGATCTCCGCTGTGGTGCTGGTCGATGTGCCGCGTCCCGAGCTGATGAAACGACTCACCGGGCGTCTGGTCTGCTCGAATTGCGGTGCGACCTATCATCGCGAGTTCAACCCGCCGAAGTCGGCCGAAACGTGTGATCAGTGTGGCGGCGAACTCTTCCAGCGCAGTGACGACACACCAGAGGCCGTCGAAAAGCGGCTCGAGATCTACTATGAGCAGACCGAACCGATTCTCGAACACTACCGGGAACAGGGTGTTCTGCTCGAGATCGACGGAAATCGGGAGATCGATTCCGTCACCGCGGATATCCTGGACTCATTGAAAGACCGGGTTAGCGCCTGATGCAGGTAACGCTGAAGTCGTCACGGGAAATCGAGCGGATGCGAGCAGCCGGCCAGATCGTGGCCGAGGTGCATGAGATCCTGCGCGATAACACCCGCCCCGGCGTGACGACGGGCGAGCTTAATGAACTGGCTCATCAACACATCGTCAGGAGCAATGGAACGCCATCGTTCCTTGGATACCACGGATTCCCGGGAAGCATCTGCACGTCAGTCAATGACCAGATCGTGCACGGGATTCCCGGAGATCGTGTATTGAACGACGGTGACATTGTCTCAATCGATGTGGGCGTTATCTACGATGGCTATCACGGAGACGCGGCCCGAACGCTGGCTGTCGGAGACGTCACAAGCGAGGTTGCGGATCTGATCCGGGTAACCGAGGAGTCATTCTGGGCCGGAATCAAGCACGCCGTCGACGGGAATCGACTCGGCGACATCGGCGCGGCGATTCAGGCACACGCGGAATCAAATGGCTTCCATGTTGTGCAGGAGTACGTGGGACACGGGATCGGGCGAGAGATGCACGAAGCACCGCAGGTCCCGAACTATGGCGAGCCCGGCACCGGAAGGAAACTGCGTCAGGGTATGACGCTCGCGATCGAACCGATGTTGAACATCGGTTCAGCGGGAACCCGCCAACTGGACGACGGTTGGACGGTGGTCACCGAAAGTGGTGGCTATTCGGCACATTACGAGAACACGGTCTGCGTGACTGCCGGAGAGCCAGACGTGCTCACGCTACTGGCCACTCATGTGGTATAGTTAGCGTTTGTGGCGTATGGCAAGTCCTGCGCCAATTTTGCGTGTCTTGTGCTCGCGCGTTGATATTACACGATGGATTGAGCAGGACACGTACCGAAACAGGTAACGAAAGACGAAAGCCCGCAGAGCATCTGAGCGTGCAGGGCGATCTGGATAACAGGGAGACGATCAATGAAAGTGCAAGCTTCCGTCAAACGGCGGTGTGATAGCTGCCAGATCATCAAGCGCAAAGGTGTCGTGCGGGTGATCTGCTCGAATCCGAAGCACAAGCAGCGGCAAGGCTAGAAAGGCAGGCACCGTGGCACGTATCGCAGGAGTTGACCTTCCGCGGGACAAGCGAGTTCTGGTTGGCCTGACCTACATCTATGGTGTTGGCCACACCACCAGCAAGCAGTTGCTGGACCGAACCGGTATCACTGAAGACACGCGGGTTCGTGATCTCACCGACGACGAAATCGCCCGGCTCAGAGAGGTGCTGGAGCGCGAAATGGTCGTCGAGGGTGATCTTCGCCGCGAGAAGAACATGAGCATCAAGCGGCTGATGGATATCGGCTGCTATCGGGGTCTGCGACATCGCCGCGGCCTGCCAGCTCGTGGTCAGCGGACCAAGACCAATGCTCGCACCCGTAAGGGACCGAAGCAGACCATTGGCGGGAAGAAAAAGGGGCGCTAGCCAGCGGCTGGTGCCAGGCCTGGCCCCGTATCGGGCCGGATGTAGTGGATTCACGACACAGGATTTGGCTGGAGAGGCAAAAGCATGGCGGATCGACGACGTGGTGGACAGCGAGGACGTGTACGGCGAAGAGACAGGAAGAATATTCCTCGTGGGCGTGCCTATATTCAGGCGACGTTCAACAACACCATCATAACCCTGTCTGATCAGGCCGGTAACGTCGTTGCCTGGTCCAGTGCCGGCGCAAGCGGATTCAAAGGCTCCCGCAAGAGCACCCCGTATGCCGCTCAGGTAGCGGCAGAGGGCGCAGCTCGTAAGGCGATGGAGCACGGAATGCGCTCGGTTGAAGTTCTCGTCAAGGGCCCGGGTTCGGGTCGTGAAATGGCGATTCGTTCATTGCAATCCGCCGGACTGCAGGTGTCCTCAATCAGTGATGTGACACCGATTCCGCACAACGGTTGCCGGCCGCCGAAGCGCCGCCGCGTTTAGTGGCGATGTGCAATCGCGCACCAGTCAAACCGATTGCGGGCAGGTCCTGATTCAATTCGACGATCGTGCGCCAGCAATAGTCTGGCCCCTCAGCCTGAGTGTTAGCGCTGAGCGGTGCAGATGTGACTGGCGCCCCCAGGACAGAGGAGGCGGATTCGCTTGTTGGAAATAGCTCAACCGAAGGTACAGGAAACAGAATCCGGACATAACTACGGCCGGTTCATTATCGATCCGCTCGAGCCGGGTTACGGGATTACCATCGGGAACGCGCTGCGCCGGATTCTGCTGCGCTCGCTTCCGGGTGCAGCGATAACCCGGGTACGCATCGCCGATGTCTGGCACGAGTTTTCCTCGGTGGAAGGCGTTCGCGAGGACGTCACCGAGATCGTGCTCAATCTCAAACGCGTGCGACTGCGGATCGAATCCGAGACATTCCAGGAAGCGCGGGCGAGCCTGTTCTTTCAGGGAAGCGGTCCGGTAACAGCGGGCGATATTGATTGGCCCGGCGAACTGGAAGTTGTCAACCCGGATCAGGTCATCGCACACCTTGACAACGATTCCTCCCGGATCGAAATGGACCTGGTCGTCTCTCGTGGGCGTGGGTATCAGCCGGCGGAGTCACAGGAGATCTTCACCATCGGTGAGATCCCGGTTGATGCGATCTTCACGCCGATCGAGAAGGTCAACTACGTGGTGGAACACACCCGGGTTGGCCAGATGACTGACTATGACCGGTTGATCGTTGAGATCATCACAGACGGGACGATTGAGCCGTCAGACGCGCTGTCGGAAGCGGCTCAGATTCTGGTCAACCACGGCAAGCTCATTGCCGATTTCAATCGTGATGCCGTGGAGGCACCGGAGGAAACCGCTGCTGCGCTGCCGGAGGTTGATAACCGGCCGTTGTCCGAACTCGGCCTGTCGCCGCGAGTGTTGAACGCGCTTCGCAGCCGGCAGATCGAGCGAGTCGGTCAGGTTATGGCGATGGAGCCGGATCAGTTGCTCTCGATCCGGAACTTCGGTCCGCGATCGCTGCAGGAGTTGCGAGATCAACTCGCCGAGCACGGCTACCAGTTTGATGCGCTCGACGCTGTTGTCGGCGACGCTGGTGGATCAGGTTCATCGAATGATGGGAATGAGGAGTAAGCCGCGATGAGGCATCGGGTTAGAGGCCGCAAGCTCGGCCGCGACGCGACACAACGTAAGGCGTTGATGCGCAACCTGGCAGTTTCGCTGATCCTGCATGAGCGTATTCGCACCACCGAGTCGAAGGCCAAAGAGCTTCGTCCGTATGTGGAAAAGCTGGTGACCATGGCGCGGGAAGACTCCCAGCATCACCGCAACCTGGTGATGTCACGGTTGTCTGATGACCGGGCAGTTGAAAAGCTGTTCGACGTGATTGGCCCGCGGTTTGAAGATCAGCCGGGTGGATACACGCGTATCTACAAGCTGGGTAACCGGCGAGGCGACAATGCCGAGATGTCGCTGATCGAGTTCATCGCCTAGGTTCGGCGAGTGTGGCGTGGTTAGCGAGCGGCACGTCCGCATCGATCTTGGTTATGACGGACGGCACTACTATGGCTCGCAAAGGCAACCGAACGTTCGAACAGTTCAGGAAGAACTCGAACGGACGATTGCTGGCATCACGCAACAGGAACCGAGACTGGCCTTCGCAGGACGCACCGACCGCGGCGTTCACGCAATTGGCCAGGTCGCATCCGGATCAGTGTCATGGACAGGTGATCTGGAACGTTTGCGACACGCGATCGATTCGCGGTCACCGGAAGACCTCAGGGTTTACCGGGTAAGCGACGCTGAAGACGGCTTTCATGCCAGGTTCAGCGCGTCCCGGCGAGAGTACCGCTACCGGGTCCTACGCAGTGATCTTGCCCCGGTATTGCTGCGAGGCCTGATGTGGCCGGTTCGGAAATCGATAGATCTGAACCGTCTGAACGACGCAAGTAAACGACTCGTCGGCGAACGAGATTTCCGGTCGTTTACAGGCGCCGGACAGGGAGCCGGAAGCGCGACAACGAACACGAAGCGATCGCTTGATGTCGCCGAGTGGCGACGACTGGACAACTTGATTGAACCAGGTGGCGAACTCTACGAGTTCCGTGTTCGGGCAAATGCATTTCTACCTCATATGGTGCGGAATCTGGCAGGAGCCCTGATCGAAATCGGAACCGGAGAGCGCCCGGCAGAGTGGATCGATGAATTGCTCGAACGCCGGGATCGAACAATAGCGCCACCGCCCGCTCCGCCAGAAGGTTTGATTCTGTGGAGCGTTGAATATCACGATGAAGTCGGTACGAACGAGAAACCGGGACACGTCGCCGGTCAGGAGCAGGAGTAACCGAGCATGAGTACGAAAACGTATTCACCAAAGCCGTCAGACATTCAGCGTGAATGGTTCATTGTGGACGCTGAAGGTCAGACCCTGGGCCGGCTGGCAACGGAAGTCGCCCGGGTTCTGCGTGGCAAGCACAAGCCCACCTATGCACCGCATATGGACATGGGAGACTGTGTGATCATCATCAACGCGGACAAGATCCGTGTGACGGGCAACAAAGAGCGTGACAAGCTGTACTACCGGCATACGCAGTATCCAGGCGGGTTGCGCTGGCTGAACTATGATCAGATGAAGAACCGCCACCCAACCTACCCGGTTGAGAAGGCGGTGCGCGGTATGCTGCCGAAGAACAACCTGGGCAGCCAGATGTTCAAGAAGCTGCGCGTTTACACCGGACCGGATCATCCGCACGAAGCACAGCAGCCGAAGCCACTGCCGATTCGTGGTATCAAGGGCAAGGAGAGCTAACAGGTGGAAGCAGGAACCGCTACTCAGGAAACAACCAACCAGCAGTCTGGCAACCGCTACTACTACGGAGTCGGTCGCCGGAAGTCGAGCGTCGCCCGGGTCCGCCTTTTCCCCGGCCAGGGCAACATCATGGTGAACAACCGCTCGCTGCAGGAGTATTTTGGTAACCGGGACGTCTACCAGACGATCATCGCGGAGCCGCTGCGCCTGATGAACCTGGTCGATCGGTTCGATATGCAGATCCGCGTTACCGGCGGTGGACTGTCGGGTCAGGCCGAGGCAATCCGACACGCCATCTCCCGCGCGCTGACCGAATTCGACGCCGAGTTCCGCCCGGCGCTGAAGCAGGCCGGCCTGCTGACTCGTGATGCACGGGTCAAGGAGCGCAAGAAGGTCGGACTCAAGCGTGCGCGTAAGGCTCCGCAGTACACCAAGCGCTAGCGATCGATTCGCGAACGCAATCCCCGCTTTCGCGGGTTGGTGGTGAATTGACTGCGCGCGTCGCCGGTTGCAGACCGGCAGTAGCCAAGCATATCCCGCAGCGCTCGTTGAGCTGACGGGAGCCAGTACCAGGGAATGCGCAACGGGCTGATCTCAAGTGTGATCAGTCCGTTGTATTCTGTCTGGGACAGTCTCGCCAGGAACCGCTCGATTTGCAGATCGCCGGTGCCGGGCGGGCGATGGGCGTGTAAAAGCGTGTTGAGCAACCCATTGGAATACGCTTTTCCTCCAACGTCGCTCAAGTGAACATTGTCGAGCGACGAGTGTGGGTTCTCCGCGTACCCCAACAGATCCCATCCACTCGCTGCGGCGTGAGACGTATCGAACGTGGCCCCGAAACCGAACTCCTGGGACAACACCCGCCACCGCATCATCGTCAGCCATTCCTCGCGGCTCGAAAGCTCGCCCGGCGGGTCCGGATTTTCGATGCTGATTTGTGCCCTGCTCTTGCTGAGTATCTCCGCAGCTTCCTGGACGGTCTCGAGCCAGCGGCTGCCGTAGGCCGAGGTCGTGTCCTCAGGTAGATGGACGACGAGCGAGCGGCAGTTTTCGAGCTTTCGCACGAGCCGGGCAGAATCCAGAATGTCATCCAGCAACTGGGATGGATGAACGTCGCGCAGACGCATGACGGTGTGGACGGACGCAATCGGAAGTTTGAATCCCTCTTCGAGAAATCGCAGTCGGGTCGAACCCTGCTTCAGCAGTCGCGGTGTGAGCATCACCTCTATGGCGTCGGCACCGGCGAAACTACCGATCTCGAAGATCGCGGGGAGCGAGTAGGTCGGCAACGATCCGCTGGAGAAACTGAAACGCACGAGTTCCTTGCTCCATTCAGCCGAAAACGCTCGTTCATCACGGATTTCTGGAGTCGCGCAGCATAGCTCTGTATGTGCTCAGTGTACCACCGACCCGGCGTCTCCGGGTATGGGATCTGAATGACCGCCGCTGCTGATTCTACTGTCGGACTGTCGAAACGATTGCGTGAATCGCAGCCTGTTGGGCAGCCGTGGTGAGTTGCATCAACTCCTGCGGTGTACACGTTCCCTCACCTGTGGACAACGCGAAAACCGTGTCTCCGTCAGCCGGAGTGTGAGCCGGCCGGATTGCGACGGCGACACCAGCCTGGCCGGAGACGGCGATTCTGTTGAGGCTGTCCTGATCGAGCGGTCTGCTTACTGTGATGGCTCCGATGACGGTATTCGATGATTCACTGGCCGGAGGACTGGCGTCGAGTAGCACATCTACCGACGAGCGATCCCCACGTCCCGGCGTGGTCACCGGCTTCCCGGTCTCCGGAGAAACGACGTCGCCGAACGCGTTGTTTACAAATACTGCCGTCACCAGACCGGCGCTGCAGTTGACTTGAGCGATTCCAACCCCGGTGGGTATGGCGTGCTCGCGCCCCAGGATCTTGCTGACTGACGCACCCCGCCCGCCTCCGATGCTGCCGCCCGACCACTCTTCGGACGCTGTGCTTGCGGCTTCGTATCCCGCGCTTGCGGCTGGCCACGTGATGTTGTTCGAGACGAGATCGAAGATAACGGCACCGGCGACGATCGGGACCGGTGCGACCGGAGTGGGGTAGCCACGTCCCTGCTCCTGCAGCAAGGCCATGACGCCGTCAGCGCATGCAAGACCGAAGGCACTCCCTCCAGTGAGTACCGCTGCATCGAGCCTCCCGACTGACTTCCCCGCAGAGAGCAAGTCAGTCTCACGTGTTCCCGGTGCGCCTCCGCGCACATCGACGGCCGCTGGAACAAGCGCGTCAGCCACGACGACCGTGCAGCCTGTTTTCGCCGTATCGTGGGTCCAGTGGCCGAGGCGAAAGCCAGGGACATGGAACTGTCCGCCGATGGCAACCGTCATGTTTGCGTCTCCGATTCATCCAGGTTGATCGTCAGTCCCGGTTCTGCGAGTCGCACGCTTCTACCGGCGCCAGATTTCGCCTCTTCGCGATAGCGATCAAGCCCGGCAGTGGCCCACAGGTGGGTTAGCACGAAGTGACGCACTTCCGCATCACGGGCCAGTTGGCCAGCTTCGAACGCGGACAGGTGCGGCCGGTCTACCATGTCCACAACGTCCACGTGCGATGGATAGGTGCCCTCGCAGATCAGAATGTCGGCGTTGCGCGAGAAGTGCAGAAGGTCATCCTGAGGCCCGGTATCGGCCAGGTACACAACCGACTGGCCCCCGTGCTCGATTCTCATTGCCCAGCACGGAACCGGATGATTGGTTCGCATGAACTCTACGCTGGCTTGCTCGGCTGTTAGCTCGCGCGTTGGATCGTATTCAACGATCTCGAACACGTCTTCGAAGAATCCATCGGTACCTTCGCTCCCCATGGCCCAGGCATTCGCGACACCATTGAGGAAGGCGCGACCACCTGGCGGCATCGACAGAACCGGGCGAACCAGCTTCATGCCGGGTGCATACTTCAATCCGTATCGAAACGGCACCAGATCCAGCGTGTGATCCGAATGAACATGTGAGATCAGGATCCGGTCGATGCGGTCGAGCTCGGTGTGCTTCCGAAGCTCCTGCAGAATGTTCGGGCCACAGTCGATTAACCAGGTCGTTCCACCGAATTCGAGCAGATAGCCTGCCGACCCCTGACCTGGATTGGGACACGCCGCTGCGCCACCCAGGACCGTGAGCTTCATTGGTTCAGACCTCTTCCTCTTCCGACTCCTGGAGCTGAACGAGATGTTCGGTGTCGTTAAGCGCAACAACTTCTGGCGCTTCGTTCCCGTCTATCACCACACGCGAGATTGAAGCGTTGCTGACGAGATACCGGACGGCGTCGTTCGGATCGCCGGTCGCCAGGTGAGCGATTGCTGTGGCGATCACGATCAAGTGGGCAACAACGACGGTCCGGCCTCCATTGTTCTGATCAACGATGTTCTGGAGAACATCCGTAACGCGGAAATGAAGCTCGCTGCGGGATTCGCCGTTCGGGAACGACTGGTCCAGCCCGTTGGGATCGATCATGCTGAGATAGAGGTCAGTGTGTTTGTCCTGCAGGTCGTCGAAGGAGACCCCCTCGAGATCACCGAAATTGAACTCGATCAGCCGCGGGTCGGTCACGGGCGTGATTCCGACGGCTGAGCCGATCTCCCGGGCAGTGCTCAATGCGCGCTGCAGCGGACTGGACACGACCTGATCAACGAGTCCGAGCCCGGCAATACGACGGGCAGCCAGCGTTGCTTCGCGCTCACCGAGCGGTCCGAGCGGAATGTCTGTTCGACCGTGCAGGAGACCATTCTGGTTGCTGTTTGTCGTCCCGTGCCGGACAAAGATGAGTTCGGTCTTCACATTGCTGTTCACGCTGGCTCCTGCGAGTCCGTTCCGTTGATCGCGCTCGCGTAGTCACACAGATCGTTCAGGATGCAGCGGCCGCACTTCGGATTACGGGCCGTGCAAACTGTCCTGCCATGGTGAATCAGGTGCACATGGAAGCGGTACGAATCCCGCGGTGGAACCAGTTCCACCAGCACCCGATGCGATCGATCTGCGTCGACCTTCGGTCCGATCAGACCAATTCGTCGTGAGACACGATACACGTGTGTGTCGACCGGCACAACCGGTTTCCCAACTGCAAACAGTAATACGCAGGCTGCGGTTTTGGGCCCTACCCCTGAAAAACTCGTCAGCCAGTCCATCGCCTCATCTTCGCTCATGGCGTCGAGACGTTCCAGCAGGGTGTCGTTCGGAGCCTCATCACCTGGCGAAAGAATCTCGATGAGCACGTTCTGGATTCGAGGACCCTTCTGGGCCGCGAGACCACCGGGACGAATGGCATCGATGACCTCTTCCGGATCTGCGGATGCTACCTCGCTCCAGTCAGGAAATCGTTCTCGCAGTGCCGCAAACGCCCGCTCGGTGTTCACATCAGATGTGTTCTGGGAGAGGATTGTGGCAACGAGTGTGTCAACGGGTTTGCGATCGGGCGTCCACGGTTCAGGCGACCATTCGCGATCGAGCCGATTCAGTATATCCTCGACTCGCCGCCTGTTTGTATGAATTGCGACATCAGACTGTTGAACTGGCTGGCTACTCATACGATGATTGTACTCACTCTCGCCGGTACAGACGACAGGATTGTGCTGGCTACAGGATTGCGAACAGGGCTCGGGACGATGGTGCGCAGACAACCACGGTGCGAGGAAATGGGCATTCATGTTTCAACGAAGTAGCGGGCTCCTCTGTCACATAACATCGTTGCCGGGTGCACACGGCATCGGGGACATGGGACCAGAGTCTTACAGATTCGTCGATTTTCTCGCCGGTGCGAACCAGCACCTCTGGCAGGTTCTACCGCTGGGACCAGCTGGCGGTGGAGACTCTCCGTACGATTCGCGTTCATCGTTCGCCGGCAACCCGCTGATGATTTCAATGAATGATCTGGTCGACCTGGACCTGCTTCCAGCTGTCGAAGTGCCTGAGACGACCGGGTTCAGCACCGGGCGGATTCAGTTTCGCCGAGTCGAGCAATGGAAAGGTCGACGATTGCGCCTCGCCTTCGAGGCGTTCCGGGAGACGTCGTCGTCAGAATTGAATCAAGAATTCGCGGCGTTTCTCGATCGATCTGTCGACTGGCTCCACGACTACGCGCTGTACCAGGCCATCAGCGAAAAGTACGGCGGGAAAGCCTGGTATCGCTGGCCGGATGACCTCCGATCGCGTGAGAAAGACGCGATGCATCGCGCCCACCGAGACCTTGCGGACGAGGTTCTCTTTCATCAGTTCGAGCAGTACCTGTTTGACCGGCAATGGCACCAGCTGAAGAGATACGCCAACCAGCGTGACGTGATGATCATGGGTGATATCCCGATCTACGTCGCGCTGGATAGTGCGGATGTCTGGGCAAACCAGGATCAGTTTCTGCTCGAAGCCGACGGGCAACCTTCGGTGCAGGCGGGCGTTCCGCCGGACCTCTTTGCGGCAGATGGCCAACTCTGGGGAAACCCTGTCTATGACTGGAGCAAGATGGAAGCGGATGGTTTCAGCTGGTGGACGCAGCGGCTGCAGCGTGTGCTGGATCTGACGGATATCGTTCGTATTGATCACTTTCGCGGGTTCGCCGCTGGTTGGCAGGTTCCGCGTGGAGAGCGCACCGCGCGGAATGGAGAGTGGGTCGAGGGGCCGGGCTACCGGTTCTTTGAGGCGATCGCCGGTTCGATCGGCACATTGCCAATCATCGTCGAAGATCTCGGCGTGATCACCCCTGACGTGGAAGCGCTTCGGGATGGACTGGGGTACCCGGGTATGAAGGTGCTGCAGTTTGCGTTCGGAGACGACGCAGATAATCCGTATCTGCCCCATAATGCGGTCGCGAACTCAATGGTCTACACCGGCACTCACGATAACGACACGACGCTGGGCTGGTACCGATCAATTACGCGGCAGGAGCGCGACCACGTCCGCCGTTACCTCAATGTGGAGGGTTCGGAGATCCATGTGGATTTCATCCGGACGGCCTGGGCCAGCGTCAGCGTGCTCGCCTGCGCCCCCGTCCAGGATGTGCTTGGACTCGGAACTGATGCACGAATGAACGTGCCCGGGAAAGCAAAGGGAAACTGGGGTTGGCGACTTGACTCGATAGCGTCTCTGGATCCGCACCAGGCGTTCCTGCAGGACATCACGAATCTTTATGGGCGCAACCGCTCTCCAGTCGAGGGCTAATCCTCGACTGGAATTGCGTAGACGACGACGGTTTCCGAGTACCGGCCCCTTGAGCTATCCCACGTTCCGCCGCAGGTTAGCAAAGACAGGACGGGTACGCCCTCCCGCCTGAACAGGCGGTCTGTCGGAAGATTGCCGGAGTCGTAGGCATCCTTGTTGGTAACTCTGAACTCCTGGCGTGAACCGTCGTCATATCCCACGGTGATGGTGGCGTCGAGCTCGATGTATTGCAGATCGAAGAAGACAGATCGACCGTTGTAATCATCGAGGTGCCCTGCGATGACGGATGATCCATCCTGTCCCGGAGATGGACCGTGTCGATACCATCCGACTGTGTTGAAGTCGTCCGGAACCTCCATCGCCCTGTTCTGATCGATGCTGACGCCTGAGATATCAGCCGAGATCGAAAGCGAGGGGATCTCCAGCGATACCGGATCAGGATACTCCTCGTTCTGCAGCGCACTCACCGAGGCTGATTGCCAGCCAACCACACTGCGATTCTGCTGATTCGCGGATGAAGATCTCTCGCGATTTCGATCAGACACATCCGGATCGGATTCACTGTCCTCTGAGGATGCTCCGTCATCGTTGCCACGGTTGATGTACTGCTCACAGAACAGAGATACCCGAACACATTTCAGCAGATCTCTGGCCTGTTGCGGGTCCGAAACCTCGGTGACTGGTGATGAGATGTAGTGATCGGGGAGATAGGGAAAGGCGAAGTCGGAACGTGTCGAAGAGCCATCCCGCTCGGTCACTGTGGACCAGGAGCGGTCCGGGATCGTCGGGTTTTCACCCGCCACGGTGGAGGGCAACGTAAACGTGATCGCAAGGATCACTGCTCCGACTACCTGTGCCACGTTCCGGATCATTCTCACCACCAGTGTCTAATCGCTCAAGTTACAAGGCCTGACGTAAGCGTTACGAATGATATCGCAACGCTTACGCCGATGGGAAAGGAAGACGGTCTGTCAGGCAAACTGTCGTCGGATTGCGACGGCCGAGCCAGCGGTGATGACCACGATACCCAGACCAGCAGCGAGCAGCAGTGTCAGCGACGCGCCTTCACTCGCTGTTGTGCCGACGCCGGCCGGGACCTCGGTCGGAGCATCATGCAGACCAGTGATTGTCTGGACGAGCAGGTCGAGGCTTCCGTCGTCGAGCGAGCCGATTGCATACACGATGTAGTGGGTGCCTTCAGCCAGATCGAAGTCGGCCGGGCCGAGGACTGGCTCTTCGTCACCAGTTGCACTCACGGCAACGTTGTAGCTTGCGGCCGGAACGTCGAGCGATGCCTCTTCGCCGTTCACGAAGTTGTCGATCGTGACTTCGCCATCGATCCAGACATCAACTGCCGGAGCGGCTGCTGCGTGTCGGACGGTCAGACGAGTCTCACCAGCTTCGATGGTCGTCACATCGTTGCCGAAGACGGCCAGTGAAGGAGTTCCATCTTCCGTCAGATGGGCAACGATCGAAGCGTTGATGCCCGCCTGGACGTCAGCGGAGCCGGCGATCGCTGGATCACTGTCAGCTGGTTCGCCAGCTGCGCGGATTTCGATGTCATAGGTTCCTTCTTCGAGTTCCAGCGGATCCGTAATCGCGCCCGGCTCGAAGCTCTCAAGTGTCAGGTCGCCGTTGACATAAACGTCTACGGTCAAGCCAGGTACACCATGAACGACCGTAACAGTGCCGGTGTCCGATTGCGCGCTGGCTACGCCAGCGACACTAAATGTGAGGATCAGGCCGAGGGCCGTGATCAGTCGAATTGCTCGACTCATGTAACTTCCTCCATGCAT
Organism: Thermomicrobiaceae bacterium; assembly: GCA_007133615.1. Taxonomy (GTDB): domain Bacteria; phylum Chloroflexota; class Chloroflexia; order Thermomicrobiales; family Thermomicrobiaceae; genus SLMJ01. Next base: position 25,116 of record SLMJ01000279.1, read on the forward strand.
GCGTCTGTCGATCCACCAGGTTCAAACCTGGACTGTGACTTCGACAGAGCGACGAAACGAACAGTAACCTGCGCCAGGTTACCGGTGAGGCGAACCGTGTTCGCCTCGAGAGGCCGCTCAAAGAACTCGGCGGGCAGAAGAGACGTCTCTGCCTGTTGAAAGGACTGGTTCGGGCCCGAACCCTGCCTACCAAATTCTTATTAGGCTATAAGCAGGAAGTGTGCCACCCATCCTGATCAGTGTCGCCCAGTTTCCGAAAATCGCCACTCTCATCAACGGACCGGATTCGCATTGCACTCGTTTCTTTCCACAATCGTTTTGATGGCACAATCAACGAATGCTCGGGCAACGCGTGATTCCTGACCCGAAAGTGAGTAGCGCTAATGAGTAAATACGAGGACATACCGGAAGTTACGCCTGCGGTTGCGGCCGAGCAATGGGGCAACGGCTCGGCGATCATCGTTGATGTCAGGGAGCATGAGGAGCTGGCTCAGGCTCGAATCGACGGTGTGTTGCACATTCCACTGGGCGAACTTCATCTCAAGATTGAATCGATACCGCAGGACACAGACGTGTACATGCTCTGTCATGTGGGGCAGCGTTCCGCAATGGCGACCGACTTTCTTCGCCAGGTCGGTCACACACGCGTCTGGAACATTCGGGGTGGGATCATCGGATGGGCGCGGTCCGGACTTCCGATCAAAATGCCGGGGGAAGATTAATCCAGATCCATCTGCTGAAGTCTGAGCCAGGTCAGGATGATGAAGACTCCCGAGGCTGTAATCAGCACAATTACCGACGCGCCGGAACTCGACAACTGGCTCCCGGCAACCGAACCGTCAGCCAGCACGTTGGCGTAGACTGACGTGACATAATGCTGAATGCTTAGCAGTCTCAACCCGGGGATGAACTGCGCCAGCAGGCTTTCCCAGATAAGCACGTACAGCAGCCCTGCCATCAATACCCTGGTGATCAGCAGGCTGAGCAGGGTAAATGCTGCGGCATAGGCGCCGATCGCCAGCACAATCGAGATCATCATTGCCAGAAGGAGTTCACCGTCGAAATTCGACGAAACGCCACCAAGTAGTGCCCAGGCCGCGAATACCAGTACGATGGCGATCAGGATCCCGATCGAAATCGTAGCCGCGTACTTCTCCAGAACGATTCTGATCCTGCTCCATGGCTTCAGCGCGAGATAGAGCAGGGTGCGGTCGGATATCTCGTTGCCAAGTGCGGATGACGCCAGAATCAGCGCGATCAGGGGGAGCAGTGTCGGAATCGTCAGATCCTGAAATCCCTGTCCCAGCATATTTCGCACCTGAAGGTCGGTGCCCACCGCGATAATCTCGATGATTCCGAGCAACAACGGAACCGCCGCCAGCAGCGCGACTACCCGGATACTGCGACCCTCCAGAAACTGACGGGCTGTCAGCCAGAATACCGGAATCCGGTCGACACTCATCGCACGGCCTCCGTGACATAAGAGAAAACAGACGCGAGCGAGTCATCGAGGCTGCGCACCTCGTACAGCCGCACGTTTAACGTCTGGGCGAGCTGCGGGAGGTTGGTGTAGAGACGCCGAACGTCTTTGCTCTCAATGATTAGTCCGCCATCTCGCGTTGGGTCCAGTCGAACCGATATGGCCTGATCCATCTCGATCAGGCTTGCGCCCAGACGCCGTGGAGCATCGCAAACGATGAGGATCTGGCGGGCATGCTCGTCGATCTGATCGCGAATTGCCCGAAAGCTCCCAGACGCTGCCAGATGGCCGTTGACTATGACGAGCACCTGCTCCGCAAAGCGCTGCACCTCGTGGAGAAGGTGGGATGAGACGATCACGACGCGACCCTCGTTCCCGAGATCCCGGATCAATTCGATTGCCCGGACTCGCTGCCGTGGGTCCAGTCCCGAGAGTGGCTCATCCATGAATACAATCGCCGGATCGTGAACCAGGGCCGCAGCCATCTTGATCCGCTGCCGCATCCCCTTTGAATACTCACCGATCCGCCGGTCAGCGGCGTCTCGCATTTCCACGAGTTCAAGCGCACGCAGAATCTTCCGGTCAACGTCGGAACAGTGCTGCATAACTGCGTTGAGTCGCAGAAACTCGTATCCGGTCAGAAACGGGTAAATCATCTCCTGTTCGGGAACCATGCCGACGTTCTCATAAATATCCGAGCTGAGCCGCACGACGCGGTCGTTGATCGTTACTGTTCCGGTTGAGGGCCCGGTCAGGCCGGCCAGCATCTTCAGCATCGTCGTCTTTCCGGAGCCGTTCGGACCGAGCAACGCTGTCACTCCGGGGCCAACTGCGAAGCTGACCTGAGACACGGCGACGACGTCTCCGTACCATTTGGATACGTTGTTGGCTTTGACGGATGGCATCGACGCCTTCGGGGTCGTCTCACGGTGCTGCTCTGGAGGCGTGATCGTTTCCGTCTCGGCGGTCGTCATGGATCAGTCCTCCCTCAGGTACCGGCGGTAGACCAGTCCGCTCGACACGGCAACGAAACCGGCAATTGATACCAGGAACCATGCCGGGTCAATGTCAGCACGCGTGGCAAGCGCACCCGACGGCGCGTCTCCGAAGACCAGGTAGATCAACCCTTCCGGTACATCCATTGGAGACGCGAGTCCGAATACGAAACTCCAGTCCAGATCGATCGATTCATACAGGCCGTTTGCGATCGCCGTCCCAGCCAGGAAGAAGCCGATGATGATTGCAGATGCGATACCTTTCCGCACGGTCATCGAGGCAATTGCCAGCCCCACTCCCGCGTAGAACACCGACAGCAATAGCGACATCGCCAGGATTCGCGGGAATTGATCCCAGTTGCTCGTCAGATAGCTGAAGGGAGCATCCTGCAGAAAGGTGTTGCCCAGGAACAGGATCAGGGCGGGTAACAGCGTGATCGAGAGCATCAGGCTGCCCAGCGCAAGCAGTTTCGCGGCGAGATAATCCCACCGCGTCAACCCTCTGGAGTAATAGAGGGGAAGCACGTTCTCTCGGCGATCGTCACAGAGCATCTCCGGCGAGGCGGCCGCCGCGAAGACCAGCAGGATCATCGACAGGGTACTAAACAGGTCAGATGCGCCGAATTCGATAGCGCTTATGCCAAGAATGGCCGGAACCGAGATGAACCCGATCACGGGAATGAATGCCGCACCGTAGAGAATGATCGGCAGAATCTTGGATGTCCATTTGCGGCGAATCCCGAGGGCGCGACGCCAGGAGTGAAAGATCACGGCCCCATAGCTGCGAGCGCGACCCTCTCGCGTTCCGGCATATCGCGTATAGCGACGACGGTAGACCTGGCCGTCAGTGGAGGACTCCGCTCCTTCGTGAGGCGGTTGTTCTACTCGCTCTGTCAATCCGGGACCTCTGCCTGATGCGATTCCACTACACCGATGTAGAACTCTTCGAGACTCGTCCGCCGGGCGGCCAGAGATCGAAGCGCGATTCCCGAATCGACAGCGGCATCGCGAATGGCGTCGAACACCGCATCATCCCCGTAGCTGATGCTGATCAACCCGTTCTGGTTCTGAATCTCGATCCCCCGGGCCGACATTGCTTTTTCGAACGACGCAAAGTCACCGTCGATCTCCAGCGTAATTTCCTGCTGCGTGTCCATCAGATCGGACAGATATCCGGAACCGATTAGCTTTCCTCCGTCGATCATCATGACGTAGTCACAGACGCGCTCGATATCCTCCAGCACGTGTGAACTCAGGACGATCGCGATTCCGAGTTCGTCATAGATGCGGCGGATCAGGGTGAGCATCTCGTCATGACCCGACGGGTCCAGCCCGTTGGTCGGTTCATCCAGGAACACGAGGTCCGGATCGTGGACAAGCGCCTGGGCGAGCTTCACCCGCTGTTTCATACCGGTCGAGAACTCGCGAATCATCCGGTACCGCTCTTCATCCAGTCCACACAGGTAGAGCATGTCCGCGGCACGCAGCCGGGCATCGGTTGCGGGCAATCCGCTTACTTCTGCCATGTGGCGGACGAAATCGAAGGCTGTGGTATCGGTGGCGAGGCAGTCGGACTCCGGCATGTAGCCGATCCGGCGACGGACCTCCATCGGTTCCTGTTCAACGTCCCGATTGAAGACACGAAGTTCGCCGCTGGTTGGCTGGCTGAGGCCGAGCATAAGTCTCAGGAATGTTGACTTGCCGGCACCGTTCGGCCCAAGCAGCCCGATAGACGAACGCGGGAGCTCTACTGAAACCTGATCGAGCGCGATCGTGCTGCCATAGTGTTTGGAAAGACTATCTGCCGAGATCAGGGCTTGCCGGGTCTCGTGCTGCGTTGTATCGGCGGTATGCGTTGCGGTCACCGAGCCCCCTGCAGTGTGCCGTTCGACGCACTGTTAGCCATCTGCGAACCTGCGTTGCGAGTGTACATGACAAACCAGTTAGCTGTCTGTTACAGAATTACTGTCCGGAAAAGAGCGCACCGCTATACTTGAGCTTGTAAACGAGTCAATCAGGAAGGCGGAACGGTGTCTGGAGGAACGTCAAGAACAGCAAGCTGGGGATGGGATGCCGGGCTCTCGTTCCGGATGTTTGGCGTCATGTTTCTGCTGGTGGCGCTGTACCTCGGGTTCATGGCGGTCCTTATTGTTAGTGGATTCGAATTCACCTTCATCGCGTTCATCGCGATCATCATTCTCGGCGTTCAGTATTTCTTCTCGGACAGGTTGGCCCTCTGGAGCGTCGGCGCGAAAGAGGTAAGCCCGGAGGAAGCCCCCGAGCTCCACGCGATGGTGGAACGGCTGGCTCAGATCGCCGATTTACCCAAACCGAAGGTTGCCGTCGCTGATACCAACGTCCCGAACGCGTTTGCGACCGGGCGCAACCCGAGCAACGCTGCTGTCGCGGTCACCAGAGGGCTGATGTCTCGCTTGAACCGGGAAGAGCTCGAAGGGGTGATCGCGCACGAACTCGCGCACATCCGGAATCGCGACGTCATGGTCATGACGCTGGCCAGCTTCTTCGCAATCGTCGCGCAGATGATCATGCGAATGATGTTCTTCACTGGCGCCGGCCGCAATCGCGGCGGTGGTGGTGGCGGTGCAATCATGCTGGTCTGGCTGGCATCGCTTCTGGTCTGGGTCATCAGCTACTTCCTGATTCGGGCGCTTTCCCGCTATCGTGAGTTTGCGGCCGACCGCGGAGCGGCGCTGATCACCGGGTCCCCACAAGCCTTGATGTCTGCATTGATGAAGATTAGCGGCATGATGGACCGGGTTCCGAAGCAGGACCTCCGGGAAGTAAGCGACATGAACGCGTTCTTCATTATCCCGGCGGCGGCCGGTGAGGGCGGGTTTTCGGAACTGTTTTCAACGCACCCGTCCCTTGACCGTCGCCTGGAGAATCTGCGCCAGTTGCAGCGCGAGATGGAGGGTATGTGAGGCGCTTCTTCGACGCACTCCTTGGCCGAAACAACCCGGAGCCACCGAAATCGGAACGCATCTTCGCCATGGCCACGGCCCATGTGACCTTAGAGACATCGCTGAACCTGGAGCCTGACCGAAAGGCTGCCATCACGTTCCGACCGGTCTCATCGGGCTATTTCGAACAGGCGTCCGAGGAGCTCCATCAATTGCTGGAGCTCAGCACCCGGCACACCGGCGCCTCGTTCCACACCACAACTGATAACTACGGCTTCGACTGGATCATTCTGGATGATTCGGATTTTGAGGACATGGTCGCCACGATTCACGTCGTGTCGACCACGCTCATGGAGCACCAGTTCGGCGACCGGCTCCTGGCAGCGCTGTTCAGGTTTCGGGATCGAAATGACCGTGCAGTGTACTGGTTCTACAACTTCCGGCGTGGGCAGTTCTATCCGTTTATCCCGACCGGTAAGCAGGACAGAGACAGCGCCGAGGAGATGCGACTCGCCAACCTCATGAGTGGCGAGATGCCGGTTGATCAGGATCTGGAGCGCTGGTATCCGATGTGGGAGATTCCGTTCTGACACTTGGAGTGTAATGAGTGAATCAAAACGCCCCCGCCCGATTTCGGGTAGGGGGCGTTTCATGTAAGGCAATTCGCGGGGGGCCCTAGAGATCGGTGGGTACAACTCCGTCGCCGACAAAGAGCTTCCTGGCTTCCTCGAACGAGGTGTCCGGTGGTGGCAGCACAATGGCCGATTCCAGCAACTCTTCGGGATCGAGGGGTTTCCCGTTCTGGCGGACCAGCTCGATCATCTGATTGAACAGGGTGAAGTACTCATCCTTCTTGTCGTTCGCGACCGCCGAAACGATCTTCTCATCGAGCTCACTCAGATCATCGAGATGAGCACTGGGGACGCGATACTGACCTTCAGTTGAGATCCGAATGATCATCCCTGATTCCCTTCTCCGAGCTGCTTGTTCTCTTCGCCCTGTCCAAGTTCCTTGCGCATTGCCTCAAGCTCTGCATCGACGCTGCTCTGCATCGTGATTTGCCCGAGTTCTCGCTCGATCGGATCCTGACCGGAAGAACTGAAATCTTCCAGCGTCCCGGACTCGATCAGTTCGTCAATTGCACCGGCACGGGCCTGCATGTCCGTCGTCTTTTCCTCTGCACGGTCGATCGCCATTCCGACGTCGGCCATTTCCTCCGAGATTCCGCTGACCGCCTCACCGATGCGCACCTGCGCTTCGGCGGCAGAGTACTGCGCCTTGACCGTTTCCTTGCGGCTTCGGAACGACTCGAGCTTCGTGCGCAGCCGCTGCTCGGCCTGTTCGAGCTTCGCCTGGTCCTGCTCGAGGGTTGCGATCTGCTGGTCCAGGCCGTCGACCTGCTGCTGAAGCTGGCCCCGGCGCTCGAGCGCCTGCCGGGCAAGGTCTTCCCGGCCGTGACCCATCGCCTGGCGAGCCTGGTCACTGAGCCGATCGATGCTCTCCTGCAGTTTGTTCTGCTGGAGTTCGAGCCGCCGCTTGGAGGTCGTCACGTCGACGATCCCGCGCTTGACGTCCTGGAGCATCTGCAGTTGCTTCTCGTATGAATAGTCAAGCATTTCGCGCGGATCCTCGGCCTGCCCGAGAAGCGAGTTCACTTTGACTTTGATCAGCGTAGTCATTCTCGAAAGTACGCCCATGATCAGTCCAATCCACCGTACATCGGTTATCAGCAACGGAAACCCGGCTCTACGTTTGCAGTTCACATTATAATGTGCCGATGCGTGTGAATGTAAGCGGTTGCGGATTCGGAGTCACACATTGAGTGATCAGCTGGCGAGCACGGATATCCTCGGCGTCCGGATCAGCGCGCTGAATATGGGACTGGCCGTCGATACGATCGAGTCGTGGATCGAGAATGACGAGCACCAGTACGTCTGCATCTGCACAGTTCACACGATCATGGAATGCCAGCGAAGTGCCTCGCTGCGTCAGACGGTCAACGCGGCGGGACTGCGCACTCCAGACGGCATGCCGCTGGTCTGGCTGTCACGTCGAGCCGGGCATCACCACGTCAGCCGGGTGTACGGTCCGGATCTGATGCTGGAGTTGTGCCAGCGATCGGGAACCACCGGGCATCGCCACTTCTTCTATGGCGGTGGGCCGGGAGTCGCCGAACGACTGGTTGACCGGCTAACCGAGCAGTCTCCGGATCTCGAGGTCGCCGGTATCCATACGCCCGGAATGCTGGCGAATGGAGAACTGGAGGCCCGGAAAACGATAGATAAGATCAACGCCAGTAGGCCCGATATCGTGTGGGTCGGACTCGGGGCTCCCAAGCAGGATTGGTGGGTCGCCAACCATCGAGCACTGCTTGATGCACCGGTGCTCATTGCGGTCGGGGCGGCTTTTGATTTTCACAGTGGTGCGATCAAGCAGGCACCAGGGTGGATGCAGCGCAATGGGCTGGAATGGCTCTTCAGACTGTCGCAGGATCCACGACGTCTCTGGCGACGCTACATTCTCGATAACTCACGGTTTGTGATCCGGCTCGGCCTCTCAACCCTCCGGAAGCGACTTCCGTTCTGATTCTTCGGGTTGTTCCAGGCGTTGATACTCGTCGTAGGTCAATCCACTCAATCCGGCCAGCACACCGGCTCCACGGGCAATGCGGACGATCGCCCGCCTCCAGTGATCATCCCGTCGAATGAGACTGAACGCTGCCTGCAGGATTCCGATCGGAAACTGCGCCAGACCGCGTCCCGCCCTGAGCCCCAGCCTGAGCCGACGCTGTTCGAGGATGCGATCGCATCGGGCAAGGGTGATTCCCTGCCGGTATGCTCGGGCAATCAGCCAGCGCATCGACAGACGTGATGCAGGTATGTCTTCGTACACCAGACCGGCCGGCTCCCAGATGATAGTGCCACCGCGTTTTTTCAGTGATTGATAGAGAAGCGTGTCGGATCCTCCGGTCAGCCCGAACGCTGGATGGAATGGTTCACTGAGTCCGGCGATCGCCTCCAGTCGAAGGACCGAATTTGCGGTAGAGGCGTAGTCGAGTTTCGCGCCATCCGGGAATGTTGCCCGGTGAAACAGCCGGGTTGTCAGAGCCCAGCGGGGAGCAGTTGACGGAAGGATCGGCTCGACTGGCCCACTCACCGCGTCCGCGCCACGAACGCGCAATCGCTGGTACATGGTCTTCAGCCAAAACGGTGACGCGAACTCGTCGTCGTCGATGAATGCCAGCGCGAAGACGCCACGCTCTCGTGCGATCGAAATGGCGCGGTTACGGGCCGCTGAAATACCCGGGGTGGGCTCGACAGCGTACTCGATGGGGATCCTTGTCGTTTTCGTGATCTCGTCGACGATGTCCGTAGCGGACCCATCCGGATCATTGTCCACGACGATGATGCCGCAGCGATCCCCGATTTCTTGCTGATCGAGGAGACTCTTCAAGAGTTTCTGCAACCCCGCAGGGCGCCGAAACGTGGCAATGCAAACGGCGATCTCCATGGGACGGCAACTCTTTCAGCGTGAATCTGGTTCAGTCACGACCGCTTTCGAGTAGTTCGATCACCCCGTCAACTCCGTCAACCATCGCGTCAGCGTTCTGTCGCACACTCTCCGGCGTCGCCTCTCCGCTAACACCGATCGCATAGAAATGTCCGCCGGACCGGGTCCTCAGGTCACGTAGCGACTTGAACGCGTCGACATCGGTGACATCATCGCCGAGATAGAGCAGCGCGGCCAATCGGTACTTACGAATCAGGTCGACGACGGCAGTCCCCTTAGTGAGCTCAACCGGTGGTCTGATCTCGACCACTTTCTGACCATGCGTAACGCAAAGGCCACTCGCCTCGGCGTGCCGGGTCACTTCTTCGAGCAACAATCGCTCCGTCTGCTCGTCACCTTCCAGCGCGCGGTAGTGAATCGATGCGGTGAGAACCTTGTTTTCAACATAGAGCCGATCGTCTTCCGCCGGAAGCTGGAGCGCATCCAGCAGCGCAGTGATTTTCGGTGCGTACTCGAGTGCCAGTGGAGACTGCTCCAGATTGCCATCGCGCCAGATCTCCATTCCGTGGTTCCCGGAATAGACGAGTTCATCGAGTCCAACGAGTGCGTGAGCTTCCTCGGCTGATCTCCCGGACACTGCTCCCACCAATGCAAACTGACGGGTGACCCGAGCCAGGGCATTTCGTGCCTTGTCCTCAACAATCGCCTCGTCGGGATGCCCGGCAATCCGGCTGATCGTGCCGTCAATGTCGGTGAGGACCCCGGCGGGCGACTGCTGCATGACAAGTGAAAGGAGTTCCTGCGCATTCCCGTTGGATTTCATCGCTGCCTTATCCAAATTCGCGAATCTGGCCGATTCCTGTTGTGATTGCCACGGATTTGCTGGTTCAATTCACTGTTGACCAACTCACCACCCGGGGACACTAGCGCTTTGCGCTAAGCCCCTGTACAGTGTGATGCGGTGCGGATGAATTGGCAATGCTATGGAGCGAACCCGAGCGTGCGACACCGCCTGACCAGAATACGGGAGTTTCTTGGACAGGTCCGCCACTTCAAGCCGGACATCAAACTCTTCCTGATCTACAACCTCTTCTCCAACGCGGGCATCGGTGCGTTTCTCCTGATCTATAACCTGTACCTGGTCGAGAACGGATTCACCGAAAGCTTCATTGGTGTCTACAACGCAACCACGACCACAGCGCTTGCAATTGTCGCGATGCTGATGGGGCCGTTGATCGGCCGGTTCGGCGGCTGGCGTTGTATCACCTACGGGACCATGGTTTTTGTCGTCTCGTCCGCGATGCTGGCATTGCTCGGGAGTGCTGCTCCCATTCTGATGGTTTCGATCATTGCCGGCGCAGGAACCGCGTTTCTCATTACTCCGATCATGCCGTTCATTCTGGAGTGGGAACGGCCGGAGTATCGCGGAATTGCCGCCGCGTTCGCGTTTTCGATCAACTCGCTTTCTCTGACGCTGGGTAGCTTCATCGGCGGATGGTCTCCGAGGCTATTCGCGACGATTCTGGATATCGAGATCCAGAGCGTTGTGAGCTACCGGCTGGCACTTCTGCTCGGTCTTGCCGTCGCGGCAGCAGGACTCATCCCGATGTACCGGATGGTAGAGTCGCGCGAGCATGGCGGAGAAGAAGAGGGCACGTTCGCAGCCATTCCCGAGTTGCCGCCGACCCGGCAGGAAGTTCGCCGGGACATCATGGTGTTCGCGGGAGCAACGGGGATTCTGGCGCTCGGAATCGGCTCAGTTATGCCGTTTTACAATGTCTATCTGAATTCGCTGGGTGCGCGGCCGAGCTGGATCGGGATGATCTTCGCGATGGCCGGAATCGTGGCTGCGATCTTCGGATTGCTGGTGCCGATGCTGTCGCGACGGTATGGTGAGCTGAACACGTTGCTTTGGGTACGGCTGGCACCGGTACCGGTGTTTCTCCTGATGATCGCCTTGCCCCATCTAGCCATCGCCGCCGTTGCGCACGTCGCCCGAACCGCGACAACGAGCATGAGCTGGCCGCTTGACTCCAGTGTCATGGGAACGGTGCTTCCGCCGCGGGCGAGAGCGAACGGGTTCAGTATTCGGAGTGGGCTCTGGAACCTGGGCTACGCTATCGCAAGTCTCGCCGCCGGTGTGGTGATCGTTGCCTGGGGCTATGCGCCGACATTCTTTGCCTTTGCGCTGTTCTCGGCCACTAGCACCGTGCTGTTCCTCCTGCACTTTCGTCGACACCCAAGGTTGACGCAACCGCCTCGGTAGAGCGAGCCAGAGGCACGCGTGACGTTTTGCTAGCAGTAGTGGGAGCTGGTACCGTGCGCGCTTGAGTCGGCAGTTCGTTGCATGGGTGTCAATCTCTCTGCATCGCGACTATAATTCCCTAAGGAGTGTTCGGTGTCGCGGTGTGGCGGCCCGAAACTTGCTCTACGTTTAGTGGGCAGGGGCGCCGCGTTGGCGCGTGCCCAACGCGGGGTGACAGATGTCGAGCGTAGGAAGTTGTGAAATGTCGCGACAGGTGAAGGAATCAGCTCGTGATCGTGTCATTGCCGTAGCGGAACAACTGTTCAGCGATCGAGGTTACAAGGCGGTAACACTCCGGGATATTGCGGACGAACTGGGCATTCGTCAGGCATCTTTGTATCACCATTTCCCGAATGGAAAAGAAGAACTGTTTATTGAGGTCACCGAGCGCGCGATGCTTCGACATGCTGAGGGAATGCGAGCGACGATCGCTGATGCTCCCGAGGACCTGGAATCGCAGTTGCAGGCGATTGCTCGCTGGATGCTCTCCCAGCCCCCGGTAGACATGGCACGGATGGTGCGTTCAGATATGGTGGAGATCGACGAAGTGCAGCGTCACAGGCTTATGCAGACTGCGCTAAGAAGCCTGCTTTTGCCAATCGAAGCGGTGTTCGATCGGGGAATCGACCGCGAAGGTTTGCGAGACGTTGGGCATAGTCGGTTGTTGGCCAGTTCGTTTCTGTCGATAATCGAAGCGATCCAGGTTTCGGTTCGCTTTAGCAGTCGCCAGCCAGAGGATATGGCGGATGAAATGATCAGTGTCGTAATGAACGGACTTCGTGCTCGCTAGAGTTTCTCTTTTTTTCGGAGTGAAACCTACCGATACTTAGTTAGTACGTGTTCGCAAGTTACTGAACTGAGTAACTGGAACATCGTCTTCTTTATTAACTTCGGGTAACAGCACGCAAATCACGGAACAGGCAGCCACCATGGAAACTCCGGGCAAAACATTCTGGATGTCTCCCACACGAGCCTTGCGGGGTGCCAACGGCATCGTTGCCGGTGCGCGACAGACTGGCAACATTTCATGGACTGCCACCCGCTCGTTCGTCGATGACTTTTTCGCACCGCGAACTGACACGGAACAGGTGATGGCCACCCACGCTCGCACCTTCCGGTTTGCAACCCGATTCCTTCCCACGGATTATCGCGATCCAACTCTCAGGCTCTACGCGTTCTTCCGAACCCTGGACGATCTGGTTGACGATTCGCCCAGCGATCCCGACAGCAGGCTGAAGGTCACTGCGGAAGTCGATGCCTGGGCTGAGTGGTTTCAATCCGGCAGGCAGTCGCCTGCACCCCGACCGTTGATGGGTCGGGATATTTCACTGATTTGCAGCACTTATGACATCCCGTCCCGCACATTCCTCGATTTTCTGGATGGGATGCGAGCCGACCTGCATTCCGAGACGCCTGCAACGCGCGCCGACGTCGAGCATTACAGCTATCAGGTTGCCTCAACGGTCGGCATCACGATGGCGCATGTGTTTCGGGCGACTGGCAGCAGCGCAATCTCCGCCGCAACCCGTCTTGGAATTGCCATGCAGCTTACGAACATTCTCCGCGACGTCGGCGGAGATCTCGCCCGCGAGCGGGTGTATCTCCCACTCTCGTTGCTCGAAAAGCACAATCTGTCGGTTGAGGACGTTCGGACAAACTGGATCGATGGAGTGGGCCCGGATGAACGCCTGCGCGGGGCGATTCAGGAGATGATCTTCTGGGCAGACGAACACTACGCCGCCGGAATTTCCGGCATTCGACTCCTGCCCGAAGACGTGCGAATGCCGATTCTCATATCCGCGCGTCTCTATCAGCGGATCCTCAGGCAACTGGAGCGGAATGATTGTGATTCCCTCCGGAAGCGGGCGGCAACCACTGGCTGGCAGAAACTGAGTGAAACCATGCGCGCCGCAATTGATGTCGAGCGTCCCGACTCAGGAATCCATTCCGAGGTGAAGGAGACGCGCGTCGATGCACGCTAACTGGTTCGATTCCGACCGACATCGTCCATTCGATGAAGGGAGCGGTGAACGCTCGGCATTGCTGATCCATGGCTTCATGGGAACGCCGGCTGAAATGAGACCGCTCGCGAAATCACTCCGTTCGATTGGATATCGCTCGGTTGGACCGTTGTTGCCCGGATTCGGAGAGCGGATTAGCGAGCTCCCGGAAGTCGGGAGGTCTGACTGGCTGTCGGAGGCATCGTCGCAGTGGGACGATGTCCACGGTAACGGTGCTCCCAGTGTGCTAATCGGGTTCTCGATGGGAGGGGCCATCGCGATTCATCTCGCCCACCGGCGGCCACCCGACCGTCTCATTCTCGTCGCGCCGCTCTGGAAGCTTCTTGGTGGTGACCCGAAACTCCGCCTGCTACCGCTCGTGAAGCGGTTCGTATCGAGCGTGAAGCCGTTTGCCGGTGCAGATCTGAGCGATCCGGAGATTCGCCGGTTTTTCAACGAGGCAATGCCGGACCTCGATCTGGATGACCCGGTTGTGCAGCAGCACCTGCGCACCGAGGTGGAACTGCCGACCTCCACGCTGGATGAGTTGCGACAAATGGCTGATCAGTCCGGCGAGCTGATTGCGGACATAACGGTACCAACGCTCATTCTGCAGGGAGTGAACGATCAGTCAGTTCGTGCAAGCGATACTCGGGAGCTCTCCCGACGAATGGGGCGCAACGTCCGGCTCGTCGAATTGCCGGGTGATCACATGCTCGTGTCATCGGAGAAGGAAACCTGGCAGTTCGTGCAGGAGACGGTAATCGACTTCGTGCGAGGAGACGACTGATGGCTCGTGCGGTTCTGACGGTTATCGCCGTAATTCAGACGATTCTAGCAATTCAGTTTGCGCGACGAGTGTGGCGAACGATCAGAGGAAAGCGTATTTCCGCCGAACCAGCCGCTGCCCGGACCGGGTCTGTTTCGGTCATCGTTCCAGTGCTTAATGAAGTTCACCGAGTTGGGCAATGTCTGGAATCACTTCTCGAGCAAGGCGCTCCTGTAGAAGAAATCCTTGTTGTGGACGGTGGTTCAACGGATGGGACAGATCTGCTGGTCAGTCGGTATGCGGAACGCGATCAGAGGGTGCGCCTTGTCCGCACCGGACCCATTCCGGATGGCTGGAACGGGAAAGCGTTCGGTCTCCAGGCAGGGCTGGATCATTCATCCGCGGAGGCGAAGTGGATTCTGACGGTCGATGCCGACGTTCAGGTGCGCTCGTGCGGCATCAATCGAACCGTGGCCTTTGCGGAATCCGAACGTGTTCCGGTTTTGAGCGTTGCGACTACTCAGATTGCCAACTCACCCGGGTTGAGCGCAGTTCATCCGTCGTTGCTAAGCACGCTGGTATATCGATTCGGCGTGCCGGGACATGTCGCGCGCACGCTGGACGACGTTCAGGCCAACGGTCAGTTTGCCCTCTACGATCGCATTGCACTCCTTCGAGTCAACGGGTTTGAGGTTGCTCGGGACTCGATCTGTGAAGACATCACGATAGCCCGGCACCTGTTTCTCTCCGGCTATCAGGTCGGATTTTACGAAGGCGATGATGTCGCCGTCACAGAGATGTATCCAGACGCCGTCAGTTGCCTGCAGACCTGGCCCCGGTCACTCGCCCTGCGCGATCGGTTCATGCCGAATGCCGGTGCAACCGGATTACTCTCACTGGCCTTCCTGCAGGTGATGCCGCTGATTGCGACGTTGCTTCTCCCGCGCTCGATTCAGCCGGGCTATTTCACCATGGTCAATCGAATTCTCTTCGGCGTTCGGCTCGGTATCGCGTTCGGCACGCGTCGGGCCTATGAGCGACCGTTTCGCACGTACTGGCTGTCACCACTGTTCGACCCGGTGACGCTCGTTTTCTACGTTTCGAATCTGTTGCGCCGAACCCACGTCTGGCGTGGCCGCCAGCTTGTTTCCAGGGAGTCATAAACGATGCCATTCGGACTCAGTGACAAAGCGTCCAACCGATGGACCGCGGGATTGATCATCGCCCACATTGCGGCGCTGGTATTCGGCCTTCTCGGCCTTCTCATCGCGGTTCCGAACCCACACCTCTGGGCAGACAGCGAGATGGGTGTGCGCGTGTACTCCTGGGGAATGCAGTACGCCGGCGGATCGCACATCGTCTTCGCTACGGCGGCCATGCTGCTGGTTGGAGTGCGTTACCTCGGCTTACGGCGGACGTCGATCTTCTTCGCAATTACATGCGTGATTTCTCTCAGTGCCGAACTCATCGGCACAACGACGGGCTTCCCGTTTGGTGAGTACCGGTACACGTCCGGACTGGGTTATCAGATCCTCGGCGAAGTTCCGTTTACGATACCGCTGTCCTGGTTCTACATGGGACTTGCGTCGTACGTCCTGGCGATCGTGCTGATCGGCACTGGCCCGGGCTGGAAGCGGCCGCTCGCCTCAGTCTTCCTCGGATCAATACTCCTGACGATCTGGGATCTCGTGCTCGACCCTGCAATGGCGCACCAGCAGCTGGACGTCCGATTCTGGGTCTGGGAACAGGGTGGGATCTACTTTGATATGCCGGCTCAGAACTTCCTGGGATGGATTCTCACGGGCTTCCTGTTTATCGGACTCAGCCGCATCGTCTGGGGTAGTGACCCGCCGTTGACCAGTGGGCTGGTCCGGGTGTCGTTCATCATCTATCTGGCGAACCTGATCTTCGCAATGGTGATCAGTGCGGCAGTCGGTCTCTGGTGGCCGGTGCTCATTACGGTGATCATCGGTGTGATTCCGGCTGCAATTGCACTACTTGCCGCAGAAGGCTGGCCGGACGGTGAAGCGACCGATGCGCACCTGCGGGATGACGACACGGTTCAACGTGTTTCTCGCGGTGTGATGACGCTCGGTGCAAGGCTATTTCTCTGGCGGAATTCGTCAGCGGTTCGGCAGGATGGACTTGAGAACATTCCGGCGTCAGGGCCGGCGATTCTCGTATCGCGGCATTATCACCACCTGCTCGATGGCTGCGTGCTGCAGACCAGTGTCCCGCGGCCAATCCATATCATCGCCGCGATCGACTGGGCGGAGACCGGCCAGAAACGCCGCTTTCTGGAGACTGCCTGCCGAATGGCCCGGTGGCCGATGGTTGTCAGACCGGATTCACAAGGTGCGGAGCGGTTCTCCGACACCGAGCGCGCAGCGCTGCTTCGTG
Source organism: Thermomicrobiaceae bacterium (assembly GCA_007133615.1). GTDB lineage: Bacteria > Chloroflexota > Chloroflexia > Thermomicrobiales > Thermomicrobiaceae > SLMJ01. Next base: position 41,496 of record SLMJ01000279.1, read on the forward strand.
TTGCGTTTCGTGAGTCGGTCGAATTGCTGACGAGCGGAAGAATTCTAGTCATTTTCCCGGAAGGCTATCCAACGGTCGACCCGCACGGCTCGCGCAAGACCAGGGAGGATGAACTTCTGCCGTTCGATCCTGGCTTTGTGTCGATCGTCCGGGCGGCCGAGCGTCGTTCCGGGTTCCACATTCCGCTGATTCCGGTTGGGTTCAACTACTCCAGAGCATCGGATGCCGGCTGGGACATCCAGATGCGAGTCGGCGCCCCGATCTATCTGGACACCTATTCATCAGAATCATCGCTGATCACAGATCTGACTTCCCGGGTGCAGTCTCTTTCAGAGCCTGAACCAGTAGCGGTCCGCGGTGACGTTCAACATGTCACGGAGACATCATGACAGTAGTTACTGAAACACCAGCGACA
>SLMJ01000283.1 GCA_007133615.1 Thermomicrobiaceae bacterium
CTCTGAAGGCTGGGCCAAGGTCGAAAACGAAGGATGGGAGGCTCCGTTCTACTGGGAAAACCATGATGGCCAGTGGATGCTGATGACGCTCCACGGTATGCGCCCGGTTGAAGAGAGCGAACCCGTCTGTCACGTGAATTACTTTGAAGCTGATGCGTTCGCTCGATGGGCCGGTGCACGGCTGCCAACCGAGTTCGAGTGGGAATTGGCGGCCCGCAATGTCCCGATCAAGGGCAATTTCGTCGAGGACGGCTACTACCATCCCGTACCCGCACCCGCACCTGCAGTGGAGGATGGTGAACTTACCCAGATGTATGGAGATCTCTGGGAGTGGACCCGGAGCTCATATGCTCCCTATCCGGGGTATTACCCGATTGAAGGTGCGCTTGGGGAATACAACGGGAAGTTCATGAGCAACCAGTACGTGATGCGCGGTGGCTGCTGCGTTACGCCACGCGATCACATTCGACCGACGTACCGGAATTTCTTCCCCTCCGATGCCTGCTGGCAGTTCAGTGGAATCCGGCTGGCGCGGGAAGTATAGCCTGAGAGAGGCAGCCCTCACGGGAGCCGCAATTCTCTGCGTCTCTCGTGATGGCTGCCTCTGCGCTGATCAATACGGCACCTGCTGCTAGATGTACCCGCAAAGCAGGACATCAACGAGGTCCTCGATAAATGTTTCCGGATGTTCAGGGGGTAGTAATACGTTGCTGATCAGCAACGCGGATGCGAACGCCTGTGCGATCGTCTCAGCCTCGCGGCGACTAATGCGGTCTTCCCCGATGGTGCGTTGCAGGTAGTCGCTCAATGTCGCGAAGGTCTCACGCGCCCGTTCCTGAATGATTGTCATCGCTTCGGACTCATTGGGCCCACCTCGCAGAATCGCACGGATCACTCCGCCACGCTCGGTGATGATCGCCGATCCCATCTTTCCAATTTCGACAAGAGCCGTCCGCGGATCGTCCGGGTACATGTCCAGGAACTGGTCGATGCTGCCGAGTGGCGTGCGTTCCTTAACGAACGCCTGAAACAGCGCGTCTTTCGACGGGAAGTGGTAGTAGAGCAGCCCACGGGATAAACCGGCCTGATCCGAAATCTCCCGCGTTGTCGTTGCAGCGAACCCTTTGCTGGCGAAGAGCTGTTCGGCAGCTTCGAGAAGGCGCTGTCGACCGGAATCGTGGTCGCCTGATTTGCGCTCGTCGACACTGGCTGATCGCGGTTCCTCTGGCATCAGGTGGCTACTCTTTCAATCCATCATTTCCCCGGATCGCGCGTACCCGGCGCGCCCACGTCCCTCAATCGTTGTCATTATACCGGCTTTCGTGGTATTATACTGAGCGCTCAGTATTGTAGTGAGCGCTCAGTATAATTACATGAATGGAATCCTCAAATGCAGTGGTTCTTGCGATTGTTCTCACGTCCCGTAACCAGGTGGCCGGCACAGACACTGGCCGTGATACTGATTGCCGTAGCCATCCCGGCTTTCTTCCTTCCGTCTCTGGCGCTCGAGGTCGATCTGACCGAGTTCCGCAGCGACAGTTCGGCGTCCGGCCAGGCGATGTCTGTCGTCGAAGAGTCGTTCATCGATACCGGCACGTTCGTGCAGGTTGTCCTGGACGCAGGTGCCGAAGGAAACGTGCTCTCTGAAGAAGGTATTCAGGCGCTATACGCACTCGATGAGGAGATTGTCGACATCGTTGGCGACGATGCCCGGCTCGACTCCAGTGGAGAACCCTGGATGCGGTCGATAGCGTCTGCAACGCATGAGATCGCCAGCTCCCGCGACGTCGACATTGCGCAACTTGCCGACCCGCAACTGCGAGAGCTAACGCTGACTGCATTGCGGGAACGCTCTGATCTCGCCGAACTCACGTCGACTGATCTCGATCTGGAGCAGCCGGGCGCTCGGGCGGTGGTTTCGATCGTCATGCTTGATCCTGACCTGAGCGCAAGCGAGCGCGAAGCGGTGAGCACGCGCCTTCAGGATTCGCTCGATACTGCCTCGACTGAGCAGCTGGCCGGTTTCGAGGCGATGGTTATCAGCGAGAGTTTATTCGAGGACAGCATCCAGAGCGCAACGCAGGACGAAGCACCGCTGTTGTTCGGAACCGCGCTGATCGTGATCATCGGTATTCTCGGTTTCATGTTTCGATCGGTGCGGGATACGGCGATCGGTTTGTCTGGCCTGGTGCTGACGATCGTGGCGACCTTCGGCATTGCCGGACTGCTCGGGCCGGCACACCTCGGAATCACCGGACCCATGAGCCAGCTTGCCGTTCTTGTCCCGGTGCTGATCATCGGTCTCGGGGTCGACTTCGCCGTTCACCTGACAACACGATATCGGGAACAGCTTGAGTCTGGGGATCGACCGCGGCGCGCAGCGTCTCGATCGCTTCACACCGTTGGAGCCGCACTAGTCCTTGCCAGCGCAGCAACTGTTATCGGTTTCGGCGCGAATGCCGTGGCTCCGTTGCAAATCACAGCTGATTTCGCGATCCAGGTGGCCGTCGGTATTCTGGTGGCGTTCCTGGTGATGGGCTTTCTGGTCCCCGCTGCCGGCGTACTGCTGGACCGTCGGAAGGAACTCGCACCGATTGACGCAGACCAGCACGAGCTTCGGCCAGACCGCATCATGGAGCAACCGGCGAACTTTGCGCTAAAGCTTCCGCTCGCCGGAGCAATACTGGCGCTTGTCTTTGGAACGGGCTCGCTCATTGCTGCAACAGATCTGGACGTCTCGTTCGATCGGGACGATTTCGTTCCGGCGGGATCTCATGCTGAAGAGCTTCGTGATCGACAGGACCACCTGTTCGGAGGACAACTCGATGACGTGACCTACATCGTGGTCGAAGGTGACCTGACGAATCCAGATCTGGTCAACGCAATGATCGAAGCCGAGGCGAGACTGGCAGATGTTGATGGCGTGGCGACGATTTCCGGAGAGCCACAGGTTCGTTCTGTTACGTCTATGTTGGATATGGTGCTAACTTCTTCGGAGACCCAGAACGAGCACAGCATTGCACCGTCGCTGGAGATGATCGGATGGGATGGCTCGGGTTTCACAGCAGACGCGAATCTGAACATGGTTTATGTTGCATTACAGGAACAGCTTGGCACGGCGGAGTTCGAAATGTTCGCCGATTCAGAACTGACCCGGACACTCGTCCAGGTCCAGACGACTGCCGGAGATGCCGGAGCCGGAGCGTTGCGTACCGCGTTGCTTGAGGCTTATGAGCCGGTCGAATCGGCGGGAGGTTCGCTGCATATCACTAGTGACTCGATGATCATGAGCGAGATGAGCGACGAGCTGGCCGGTTTCCAGCTACAATCGCTCGGGATGACGTTGATCATCGTCCTGCTTATTCTGGTTGGCTACTATGGCGTTGCCCAGAGAATGCTGTCGCTCGGGATTATTGCGATGATCCCGGCAGTGTTCAGCGCCAGTCTGCTGCTCGGAACGATGTGGATCCTCGGGATCACCGTCAACGCCGTAACTGCGACGATGACGGCAATCGCTGTGGGCATCGGTGTGCCCTATGGAGTACACGTCGTCAACCGGTTTTCCGAAGAGTTGCTGATGCGGCCGGACCCGAGTGCTGCCGTTCGGCGAACGTTGCAGCAAACCGGCCGGGCAATTGCCGGGTCAGGGTTCACGACGCTTGGCGCGTTCATCGTACTAGCATTCGCGAATGTCGGGCCGATCCAGCAACTCGGTTTGCTCGGAGCGTTCGGGATCGCCTTCGCACTCGTGGCGGCATTGTTCATCATGCCTGGAGTTCTTGTATTCTGGGCACGTCGGCAAAAGCTGGAAAGCCCGAAGGTCAACATTTGATGGTCAGGGTACGAGCGAGTTGCCGGTAATCTGGAAATGTGAACGAGTGAAGGCTGGCAATTCGGTGCTGAAACTACTAATTGCGCGCTGTCTGGTGTTGACTACAATCATCCCCGCTTGGACAGTATCTTCGTCCGCGACGGCACGGATGTGGACCATGGCCTACTACTATGGTTGGTGGACGTCCGAGAACTGGCATTCGATGCGTGATTACCCACCCGAGCCCTACGACAGCTGGTCCGATGACGTTATGCGGCGGTAGATCCGGCAGGCGCGAGAAGCTGGCATCGATGCGTTCATCTGTTCCTGGGAGTACAACTGCAACCGGCTACTGGAACTCGCCGAAGAGATGGGTGGATTCTCAGTTGCCTTCAGTGTCGATCCGGTCGCTGAACACAAGCTGGACACCTGGGACCGAGATGGCCAACGTGGGCCAGCACTATTATAGATGGCGATATGGCTGGAGCCGGTGGAGGTGTTGTAACCAGGTAGATCGACCTGTTACTCTCCGGTTACCTGGACTCCTTCTGTTGATTGGGCGCCGAATCGTTCAGGGCGATACGGTTCGAGTTCCGGTGGTTCCGCGCCGAGGAAATCTTCAGTAACGAGCCTCCCGACTGTGGCCGCCAGCGTGATGCCGCTATGCATGACGGTGTGATAGAGGCCGGGGACTTCCGAGTCGAATCCGATGATCGGAAGTCCATCTTTCGGCATTGGACGCACCCCGATGCGCGTACCCTCCGGCTTGATCCCGCGAAGCGTTGGAGCAATCTTCGTGGCGTTTTCGACTGCCTTCCAGGGAAACGGGTGGTTCAGATCAACGTTGTGCTCGGCCATCGCATCGAAGCCTTCGCCCTGCAGAAGGACTCTCCAGCCTCCATCGCCGTGCATGAAAATCTCGGGAGAATGGACGATCGTTTTCAGATTGATCGGGGCTGGTTCGGTGACGACGAGAAAGCCGGGCTGTTGCGTGATCGGCAGCTCGATTCCTGCGAATCCGGCAATACGATCGGCGGTCGGTCCGGCTGCGTTGATGACCGTGTCTGCGGGAAGCGTTTCTCCGCTGGCTAGGGTTACGCCATCGATGATTCCGTATCTCGTGCTGAATCCTGCAACCTCGTCCCGCACGATGCGGGCTCCGTAGCGGCGGACCGCGCTGCTTGCGGCAGTATGACAGAGTCCGACGCCGTTTAGCCAGCCTTCGATCGGAGCATAGACGACCTCTTCTACGCGGTCGGGATCGATGAACAGGTCGGGCTCCAGGTCCCGCATTGCTTGCTCCGGGGTCAGTATCTCGATGCGATAGCCCCACTGATGGAGCTGTCGGACGCGATCCCTTAGCTTCCGGGTCCCGCTCTCATCGTCGTGATAAACCCAGGTCAACCCGCCACCTATGTGGACCCAGTCGCCGTCCAGTTCCCGGGCAAGATCCTGATGCTCACGAATGGATCCAGCGTTGAGACGGTGATAGTGGCGCGGCTCTTTGCTGAACGCGTTGAGCCAGGCGAAAGTGTTGCCACTGGTCCCGGCGCCGGGATAGCGCGATTCGACAATGGTCACCGTCGCACCGGTCTGGGCTAGCCGGTAAGCGACCACCGAGCCGACTGCACCAGCGCCGATCACCACGATCTGTGCTCCCTGGAGAAAAGCCGATCCGATACTCATGACAAACCTCCCCGGGCGATATCCGGTCAGTGAGGTGATCGAGGAGGCGGATGGCCCGGAGTCCTCGAGTCGCCATTGTATGCATAGTATATCGGGAATACCGACCAAGCTGGACGGTTTTCGGCCCGAGGCTGTGGATCAGTTAACGGCTCGCTTCAGCAAGGCACGGACATGCTCCTCCTCGGTGTCACCCATCTGCTTCAGTCCGAAGGCAACGGGCCACATGTTGCCGTCGTCGAGGTTTGCATCTTCGCTGAAGCCGAGCGTGGCGTACCTGGTCTTCCACTTTCCGGCGCTCTGGAAGAAACAGATAACCTTGCCGTCTTTCGAGTAGGCAGGCATGCCATACCAGGTGCGTGGAGCGAGGTCGGGTGCGGCCTCCTTGATCAACGCATGGAGGCGTTCGGCGATTTCCCGATCCGCTCCCTCCATTTCGTTGATCTTCTCCATGACATCGGCTTCGCCGTCTGCTTTCTTCTTGCCTTTACCTCGGGCCTTCTCCTTCTTCAGTTCCTGGGCCCGTTCCTTCATCGCGGCGCGTTCTTCTTCCGAGAAGCCGGGGTTATCGGAGGATTTTGATGTTTTACCGGTGTTCATGACGATCTCCAGATTCTGCCGATGCTTTCGACCGAAGGAATACTCGACAGCGGGCGTCGCAACGCGTCGCGTTACGACGATCTCTCGGTACACGGTGCCGATCATTCCGAACTTGCTGAGTCTGAGGCAATTCGAACGTATTATCCTTAGCGACACGCAAACTGGCAAGGTGAAACTCGAATGCTCTCGATCTCGAGTGCCGGGTGATTGCAGGTGCCACGGCTGGTGCGTTCAATCCCGACGAATGGCCTTCTCGATCTCAACCAGAATGAAGACGAGTAGCCCCACGGCGATGCACCCTGCCCAGGCGAGCGCGCTCAGCGGTTCTGTGCCGAAGAGCGTGTTCATTGGCGGGGCGTAGGTTAGAAGAAGCTGCAGTCCCAGACAGATGGCGATTGCAATCGGGACCGCCCGATTACCTTGCAGTACTCGTGGCGTAAACGAAGGCTTGTCGAAAAACCGGACATTGAGGAGATAGAAGATCTGGCCCATAACGAGTGCATTCACTGCGACGGTGCGGGCCAACTCCAGACTCATATCGGAGCGGTTATGCGCGAGCAGAAACAGGGACCCCGTTCCGATTAGCAGCAGGAGACCGACGAAGCCGATGCGCCAGATCATGAACGGGCTGAGCAACGGTGCATCTGGATGACGCGGTGGTCGACGCATGACGTTTACTTCAGCCTGCTCCCAGGCATAGGCGATTCCGAGAGTCACTGCGGTGACCATGTTGATCCAGAGGATCTGCACCGGTGTAACGGGCAGGACCAATCCAAGTGCGACCGCTCCGACGATCACCGAGGCCTGGGCCGCGTTGGTAGGGAGAATGAACAGAATTGCTTTCTTGAGGTTATCGTCCACCGTGCGGCCCTGTTCGATCGCACGCTGAATTGTGGCGAAGTTATCGTCGGCGAGGACAACGTCGGCGGCCTCGCGGGCAGCGTCAGTGCCTTTCAATCCCATCGCAATTCCGACGTCGGCTTGCTTTAGGGCCGGAGCGTCGTTCACGCCATCGCCCGTCATGGCTGTGATCTCGCCCTGGAATTGCAACGCCTTGACCAGACGGAGTTTGTGCTCGGGACTGACCCGGGCGAAGACGTCGACGACGAGTGCCTGTCGATTCAACTCGTCGTCTTCCATCTGTTCCAGGGCGCGACCAACCACGGTATCGTTCGTGTTTTCCAGGCCGAGATCATTAGCCACAGCCGTGGCGGTCAACGCGTGGTCACCGGTGACCATCTTCACTCGAACGCCGGCGGCGATGCAGGCAGCAACCGAGTCTATCGCCTCTTCCCGCGGTGGATCGATCAGCCCGAAGAATCCAAGCAACACCAGATCTTGCTCGACATCACACTCCCGGATCTCTGACTGATCTCGCTCGACGTTTCGATATGCAACTGCGAGCAGGCGTTGGCCGCGTGCCGCGATATCCGAGCTACGCTGCGACCAGACGTCGCTCTCTAACGGAACAACGTCATCGCCTTGCTGCTCGTAGGAGCACATTTCCAGGACCCGTTCTGGTGCCCCTTTGACATAAATGAAGTGTTTGTCCGTTTCGTCACGATGAAGCGTGGCCATGTAGCGTCGGTCAGAGGAGAATGGAATGACGTCAAGCCTTGGCCGCTCGCTTGCCTCCTGTTTCTTGTTGAGATCCGCCTTCAGGGCGAGAACCAGGAGCGCAGCCTCGGTCGGATCGCCAGTCGGCTGCCACTCGTCGTCTTCGAAGTGAATCGAGGCGTCGTTGCAGAGCAATCCGGCTCGAACCATTTCGAATGCGTTGGGATGGTCTTCGAGTTCGCAGGATTCACCACGGCAAAGGAATCCGCCTTCTTCACGGTATCCGACTCCCTCGACTTCGATCTCCTGATCGGCGTTGCGGATGACTGTCGCGGTCATTTCGTTTCTGGTAAGGGTGCCCGTTTTGTCCGAGCAAATGACCGTAACAGAGCCGAGCGTTTCAACCGCTTGCATCTTGCGAATAATTGCGTTCCGACGCGCCATCCGCTCGACGCCGATCGCAAGCGTCACGGTCATCAGTGCCGGCAGACCTTCGGGAATCGCGGCAACCGCTATACTCACTGCCGCGAGAAACATTTCTCCGAGGTCCTGACCATGCACCAGGACGCCGATCGAGAACGTGACGACGGCAATGCCCAGAATGACGAAGCTCAATCGCGTGGTGAACGCATCGAACCGTCGCATCAGCGGGGTTCGTGTTGTCTCGATCTCAGACAGCATGCTGCTGATGCGGCCGATTTCGGTGGAGTCGCCGACTTTCACGACGACCCCGATGCCCTGGCCGGACGAGACTGCGGTGCTCGAAAATGCAGCGCTCGTTCGGTCACCGAGTTCCGTCTCCGGCTCTACTGGAGCGACCCCCTTGCTCACCGGGACGGACTCTCCGGTTAGTGCGGCCTCTTGTACTCCGAGTTCCTTTGTCCAGATCAACCGCAGGTCGGCCGGAACTCGATCTCCGGCGTTCAGTGCCACGATATCGCCGACGACGAGTTCTGTTGCACGCACGTCCCGGAATCGACCATCGCGCAGAACCCGGGCGTAGGACGGGAGCATGCCGCTGACTGCTTCCAGCGCACGCTCTGCGCGTCCTTCCTGTATGAACCCGATGATCACGATGATCAGAACAACTGCGAGAATGACCACACTGTCCAGCCACTCGCCGACTGCAGCGGTGATGAGTGCCGCCGCCAGTAAGAGATAGATGAACAGGTTCTTGAACTGGTCGAGAAATCGCTTGAGCGTGGTGCGCCCCGCGCCTGGTGTTAGCCGGTTTTCACCAAACTTCGCGCGGCGTTCGTCGAGTTCATCGCCACTCAGTCCGTATTGATCATCTGTACTGAGGGTGCGGACAACCTCGGCCGCGGGCATCGCATGCCAGGCCTGGTTCTGATGATACTCGTTGGTCTGGTTATCTTTGGTCATTCGCTAACACATTGTGGAGACGCGACCGAAATGCAATCGAGGAACCGCGCGCGTTTACGCTTCTAAAGTTACCATCTTCCCTCCGTGACGAGTGAGCCATGACGGCGATCGGTCCGGACAGCGGGATGCAGAATCCCTGCCGCCGAAACAGATGGCGCAATCAACAGGTTGCCGTGCGTGGGACTCAAGCGCGTTGCGGGTCACCCACCTGGGTGACCCGCATACACAGCTTTCGCGATTTCACGAACCTGACCGATAGTCGAGGTCGATTTTCGCTATGCCTTACCGTTCTACGACTTGAGATCAAAGCGATCGAGATTCATCACCTTGTCCCAGGCCGCAACGAAGTCCTTCACGAACTTCTCCTGAGCATCGTCGCTTGCGTAGACCTCTGCGAGGGCGCGCAACTGAGAGTGGTACCCGAAGACGAGGTCGACGCGCGTCGCGGTCCACTTCTTCTGGCCGGTGGCACGATCGCACCCTTCGTAGACGTTGCTGTCGGCCGCGGATTCGTGCCACTCGGTGCCGATGTCGAGCAGATTGACGAAGAAGTCGTTCGTCAAAGTCTCGGGACGATCGGTGAAGACACCGTGCGGGGCCTGCTTGAAATTGGCGTTCAGTGCCCGCATACCGCCGACGAGCACGGTCATCTGAGGTGCCGTCAGAGTCAGCAGATTTGCCCGCTCAATCAGCAGGTGTTCCGGGGAGGTCATCTTCTCGGATTTAACGTAGTTGCGGAAACCATCGAAGACCGGTTCCAGATACTGGAACGAATCGACTTCGGTCTCCTCTGCCGACGCGTCGGTGCGTCCCGGCGTGAACGGAACGGTGATGTTGAACCCGGCATTCTTCGCTGCCTGTTCAACCGCGGCACATCCACCGAGGACGATCAGGTCAGCGAGTGAGACCTTCTTGCCATCGGGTTGTGACCCATTGAACTCGCCCTGGATCTGCTCGAAGGTCTGCAGCGCCTTCGCGAGTTCCGGCGGATTGTTGACTTCCCAGTCCTTCTGGGGGGCCAGCCGGATGCGGGCGCCGTTCGGCCCACCACGCATGTCCGTGCCTCGGAAGGTGGCGGCGGATGCCCACGCGGTGGAGACCAGCTGCGAGATGGAAAGACCCGATGCAAGGATCTTGCCCTTCAAGGCCGTGATGTCGGAATCGTTGATCAGTGGATGATCGACCTTCGGAACCGGGTCCTGCCAGAGCTGTGGCTCTGGAATCCAGGGGCCGAGATACCGGTCGATCGGGCCCATGTCACGGTGCAGCAGCTTGTACCAGGCCTTGGCGAACGCTTCTTCGAGTTCTTCGGGATTCTTGAGAAACCGCTCGGCAATCGGGCGGTAATCCGGGTCGACCTTCAAGGCGAGGTCGGTGGTCAACATCATCGGAGCGTGTCGCTTCGAAGGATCGTGCGCGTCCGGGACAGTGCCCTGCGCATCGGCATCCTTCGGTGCCCATTGATACGCACCGGCCGGGCTCTGCACGAGCTCCCATTCATAGTTGAACAGGTTCTCGAGGAATTCGTTGTCCCACTTCGTTGGTGTCGTGGTCCAGGCTCCTTCGATTCCGCTCGTGGTGATGTCGTTGCCCTTGCCGGATCCATGGCTTGACTTCCAGCCAAGACCCTGCTCCTCGATCGGAGCGGCTTCGGGCTCTGGCCCAACCTTTTCTGGGGGGGCCTGTCCGTGAGTCTTTCCGAACGTGTGACCGCCAACGATCAGCGCCAGCGTCTCTTCGTCGTTCATTGCCATCCGGGCGAACGCCTGACGAATGTAGTGCGCGGATTCCTGCGGATCCGGTCTGCCCTGTGGGCCTTCTGGATTCACGTAGATCAAACCCATGTGGTCCGCAGCCATTGGACCCTTCAGTGTGCCTTCTTCGTCGTGCCGCTCAGACCCCAGCCATTCCTCTTCAGGGCCCCAGTCGACAATTTCCGGCTCCCAGACATCTTCACGGCCGAATCCGAATCCGAATGTCTTGAATCCCATCGACTGCATGGCAACATCGCCGGCGTAGACCAGCAAATCAGCCCAGGAGAGCTTCTGGCCATACTTCTGCTTGATTGGCCAGAGCAAACGACGGGCCTTGTCGAGATGCGCATTGTCTGGCCAGCTACTGAGCGGGGCGAAGCGCTGAGCGCCAGTGCCGCCGCCACCGCGGCCATCAATCACCCGGTACGTTCCGGCAGCGTGCCAGGACATCCGGATGAAGAGGGGGCCGTAATGACCATAATCAGCCGGCCACCACTCCTGCGAGGTGGTCATCACGTCGATGATGTCCTGCTTCAGGGCATCGAGATCGAGCTTCTTGAACTCCTCGGAATAGTCAAAGTCTTCGTCCAGTGGATTGGAAAGCGACGAGTTCTGGTGAAGCACCGAAACGTCGACCTGATGGGGCCACCAGTCCTGGGTGGTCCGTGGCTTTGTGCCATCCGGAGTTGGAGCGGGGATTACGGGATTTTCGCTTTCGCTGGTGCTGGCCGTCTTGTTGTTCTCATCAGACACGCTGAGTGAACTCCTTTCTCACTGATTCCGCAGTGTTTCCAAATGCTGTCGACTCCGATAGTGCTGGATTCAGAGTCGTGGGCTTGTGCTGGTACCGTCGCAATTGTCGCAATTGAGGATCGAAGCCTTCCCCCGGATTCCATGACGGTTTCGGGGCATCACGCTGTGTGACGTCCATGGTCCTCGTCGGTGATGACTGAAAACTCGCGTATGGACTCCCGGCACGGAGGTGCGAATTCCATAATGCGCGTGGATCGGGAAGCGCGTGCGACGTGATTCAGCCTCCTCGAGCGCTTTGATCGTGAGCGACTGCCTGACCACTGATTGGACAGGAAACAACCGCCTTCATCAGGTTGTATCCCAGCGGCGCCAAACGTGACTCGCTCACGATAGAGCAGCCCGAATACAAACCGGCTTTAGCTTAGGATGCAAGACTGTGCGTGTCAATTGAAAATCACACGTGGGGAAGGGGAGAGGCGTTACGGTTGCGTGTCAATGACTGGCTGTGAGCGTTCGAACCATTCTCAGGTCAATAGAACGGGGCTGCAGTGCCCGCCGTCAGTTGGGTGGGTTCGATGCGTTCAACGATGCTTCCGCAGAAGTGTCGTGAGCTCCACCACCTCGAAACGCAATCTTGAGATAATGGCGGCGTGGTAATAGACTGGGCTCAAATGCCACCTGCATCTAGTCAGCGCATGGATGAGAGTGAGAGCTATGGGTCATAGCCAGCACCTCCCGGGCGCAGATTCTCAGACTCTGAATGAAGCGCATGCTGCCCTGGAACAAGGGGCGTGGCTCGAAGCGCGTCACGGTTTCGAAGCAGCACTGGCCGAAGTGGAGACCCCGGAAGCTCTGGAGGGGCTGGCCACCGCCGCCTGGTGGCTGGAGGAACCGGAGACGGTCTTCCCGTCGCGAGAACAGGCTTATCGTTTGTTCCGTCAACGGAGTGATGATCGAGCTGCTGGACGTCTCGCGACCGAGCTCGGATTCGACTACGCAGTGTTTCGGGCCGAACTGGCCGTTGCCAACGGCTGGCTGCAGCGTGCGCACCGGCTTCTGGATGATCTCGACCCTGTTCCGGAGCAAGCCTGGCTGGCGCTGCGAGAGGCTGAGCTGACGTACCACATTGAGGGAGATCTGGACCGCGTCCGCGAGCTGGCGGGGCAGGCAAATGCACTGGCGGCCAGGCTCGGCATGCTTGATCCGGAGATGTTGGGCCTCGCCCTCGAGGGTCTGGCACTGGTTGGCCTGGGCGAGGTGGGCGACGGCATGCCTCGCCTGGACGAAGCAATTGCCGCAGCCGTTGCCGGAGAGTTGCATTCATTTCAGGCAATCAGCACGACCTTCTGTCTCATGGTCTTCGCCTGCGAGCGAACCCGTGACGTCGACCGGGCCGGCCAGTGGTGCGAGCGTTTCATGGACTACTGTCAACGACACGACCTCAAAGGGTACCTTGCTTTCTGCCGCGGGCACTACGCCTCCGTGCTGACGGCCAGGGGACACTGGGCAGAGGCCGAGGAACAGCTTCTCCTGGCGCTGAATGGACTACAACACCGGCTTGCCTGGGCCCTGTCCCCGCTGGAACGGCTGGGCGAACTGCGACGCCGGCAGGGTCGGCTGGACGAAGCCGAGGAAACGTTCGAACAAGCGCTTCTCTATCCCCCGAGCATCCTGGGAAAAGCCAGGGTCGCGCTCGACCGGGGTGATCTACAGTCAGCGCTGGATCTGGTTGAACGGGCGCTCCGGCGCATGTCCGAACGAAACCGCACTGAACGCGTTCCCTGCCTGGAGCTGCTGGTGCGAATTCACTGCGCTCATGGTGAAGTCGGGGAGGCCGAAAAGACACTTCGGGAGCTGGAGGACGTGGCGCACGTTGTCCAGACCGATTGCCTCCTGGCACTGGCGAACCACGCGCGTGGCCAGCTGGCGCTCGCCACCGATGATTCGTCTGGGGCAAAGGCTCCGCTCGAGGACGCGCTCGACCTCTACGAACGTGTGCAGTTGCCCTTCGAAACGGCGCTCGTTCGGCTTGACCTTGGACGTGCCCTCTATGCGGTTGGACGTGATGACTCTGCGCTGGATCTAATCCGCACGGCTCATGATACGTTCCGGGGCCTTGGAGCTGCAGCGGAGGCCGCCAGGGCCCGGGGGTTGATCGACCAGCTCGCCGGACCGGCTGGTCCGACGATCCTCAGTCCTCGCGAGACGGAGGTTCTGAAGCTCCTTTCCCGGGGCTTGAGCAACCAGGAAATCGCTGATGAACTCTTCGTGAGCAGGCACACCATCCGCCGTCATGTTTCCAGCATTCTGACCAAGCTGGACGTGCCCTCCCGGACTGCTGCCGTCGCCTACGCTCTGGAACAGAATCTCATCTAACACCACCCGTATGGTCCTTCCGGACCATGTCAGCCGGCTCAACAATTGGCACGCCTGGCCGAAGCGGTCGCGGCGCTCCCCTCGCTATGCTGACAGCAGAAGCTAGCGAGTGAAAGGAGCGAACCATGACCGAGAACACCTATCTGCTGTCAGACCTGACCGCGGAGCTGGATCGGCTGCAGCTCCAGTCGAGGGTCTGGGAGTCCCCCGCGCCACAGCCTCTTGCGGATGGCTGATCGGACCACTACGGCGAGCCTGGAGACGTCATGTCTGGGAGAGCTTCGCATCGCCGGTACGCGACGACCCTGGTCAGGAACGGGAATTTACGAAAGGAGAGCTGACGATGCCGGACGCACACGATGTCATACATCGCTTCGTCGAAGAAGTCTACGGAGAGGGGAAGGTGGAACTCATCGATGAGCTGGTCGACGAGGACTACGTCGAACACACGATGATGGAAGGTTTCCCCCCTGGCCGGGAAGGCCTCCAGAGCTTTGTGCAGACTCTGCACGCCGCTCTGAGCGACGTGCATGCAGAGGCGGAACGCGTACTTGTGGACGGTGACCAACTCGCCTGGCGCTGGCGCATGACAGGCAGACACACTGGCGAGTCCATGGGAATCCCGGCCAGCGGGAATCGTATCGAGATCACTGGAAACGATGTGGGAGCGATGCGTGATGGCAAGCTGGTTGAGCGGTGGTGTGAGCAGGATATGCTCTCCCTTATGACCCAACTCGGCGCCATCGACGCCTCCAAGTCGCAGACCTAGACGGACGCGGCTCGCCTGTGGTGGGCCGGATCATAGGCAGCACGTTCTGCCAACGCAATGTGGACTCAATCCCGGACAGAATCAGTTGCCCAAGGTGAAAGGAACGAACCATGACGGAGAAGACGTATGTATTGGCAGGTCAGGATTCAGAGCTGGATCGACTTCAGTTGCAGGCGCGAGTCTGGGAGCCGGCCGGTCGCCAGCTTCTCAATGAGATTGGTGAAAGACGAGGCGCCCGGGCGCTCGATGTCGGCTGCGGCGCAATGGGATGGCTCCGCCTGCTGAGCGAGTGGGTCGGCACCGATGGAGAGGTCGTAGGCACGGATATCGACGACGGGATGCTCTCGGCCGCCGATCGGTTCGTGTCTACCGAGGGGCTGCGAAACGTGGCGTTGATAAAGGACGATCTCTTCGCGAGCGATCTCGACCCCGAATCGTTTGACCTGGTGCACGCGCGGTTCCAGATGTCTCCGCTCGGACGAGCCCAGGAGCAGATGGAGAACTATCTTCGGCTGGTCCGTCCGGGCGGGTTCCTGGTCGTGGAAGATCTCGATGTCGGTTCGTGGCACTTCAATCCTCCCCCAACGCCAGCGGTCGACGAACTGATCCTGCGACTGAAGGAGTTTTTCGAGCAGTGGGGCGATCCGCATGTTGGTCGGCGGCTCCCCGATCTGTTCCGCAGTTTCGGCATTGAGGCCAGTGTGAGAGCCGATGTTCAGGCGCTCCCGCCTGGGCACCCCTACCTCTCGCTGCCGCTTCAATTCGCCACCGGCCTGGAAAAGCCTCTCCAGTCAATCGTGGGCGCGGACAAGCTTGAGGAGTTGCGAGAGGCAGCGAAGGAAGAGCTTGAGCAGCCCGGACGATGGGGCACCACGTTCACACTCCTCCAGGCCTGGGGACAGCGCAAGTCATAGTTACGGTTCGATGCGCAGCGAGGACGGCCGGGGGATAGGGTGATGGTAATCAACCCGACTCCCTCGGCCGCGACTGCAACACTTCAGCCAGGTGCGACGTTTCAATGCGGTTGCCGCCGGACAGATCGGTGATGGTGTGGGCGGTTTTGAGGACACAGTGATACGCGCTGGCGGAGAGTTGGAGTTGCTGGACAGCGGCTTGCTCGGGAACTCTATCAGAAGAATGTGGTCAGACTTCTTCGCATGATCACGGACTCTGGGGCCAACCGTCGGAACAACCACAATCAGCCGAGCTTTCAAAAGGCCCCCTGTTTCCCCGTGTTTCTCGGATACACGTCATACCGGGAGCGCGAAGGGGATTCATGCTCGACCAGGCACCGGGGATAGTCC
>SLMJ01000303.1 GCA_007133615.1 Thermomicrobiaceae bacterium
AACGAAGATTCGAACGGATCACAATCGTCGGCGATCGTAATCGGCGCAGGGTTCGGTGGCCTTGCAGCCGGGATCAGACTGGCGGCTGGCGGATACGCAGTGACCGTGCTCGAATCTCGATCTCAACCCGGTGGTCGTGCCGGTCAGATCATCGATCAGGGATTTGTCTTCGACACCGGCCCAACGCTCATCACGGTGCCGGATCTCCTTGAGGATCTCTGGGCAACGGCGGGGCGCGACGTTCACGACTATCTGGACATACGGCTCCTGGAGCCCTACTACCGGATTCAGTTCAAGGACGGTATGGCGTTTGAATACAGCGGAGATCCCGAGACATTCGACCGTGAGGTTGCTCGTTTTAATCCAGACGACGTGGATGGCTATCATCGATTTCTGGACCGAACCCGGCACATCTATCAGCGGGCATTCGTGGACCTGGGAAGGGCGTCGTTTCACAAGTTCACCGAGTTTCTCAAAGTGGTGCCGGAACTCGTCCGGATCGGTGGTTTGAAAAGTGTCTATCAACTGGCGTCGGAGTATGTGAAGGACCCACAGCTCAGAACCGTACTGGCGTTTCACCCGCTGTTCATCGGTGGAAATCCGTTCCGTGCCAGCGCCATCTACAGCATCGTGCCGTATCTGGAGAAGCAGGGCGGCGTTCACTTCGCGATGGGCGGGATGCATGCGGTCGTCCAGGCAATGGTTCGGCTGATCGAGGAACTGGGCGGTAGTGTTCAATGCGGTGAGCCGGTCAGGCAGATCCTGTCTTCAAACGGTCGGATCGTTGGTGTTGAGACCGAGAGCGGCACCGTGCAAACTGCGGACGTTGTCGTCGCCAACAGTGACGCCGCCACGACCCTGCTCGACCTCGTACCGAAGGCAGATCGCTCGTCGATATGGTCGCGCTACTGGCAGTCTGCTCGCTATTCAATGAGTTGCTATCTGCTGTATTTTGGGCTAAACCGTCAGTATCCCGAGCTTCGCCATCACACGATCGTTATGCCGCGCGATTTCCGCGGGGTTGTGACCGACATCTTCGAAAACGGCCGGATCCCCTCGGACATTCCGATGTACGTGCACACGCCCTCCCGTACCGATCCGTCTATGGCCCCGCCGGGGTGCGAAAGCATGTACGTGCTGGTTCCCGTTCCGAATCTGAGCGCGAAGATCGACTGGGAGCACACGGCGGACGGTTTGCGGGAGCGGGTCATCGACTCGCTGGAGAGCGAACTCGGCTTGACCGGGTTCCGCGAGTCAATCGTGGTCGAGCATCGCTACACACCCGAGTACTTCCGCGATGAACTCGGAAGCTGGCTGGGCGCTGCATTCTCGATCGAACCAACACTTACCCAATCAGCCTACTTCCGGCCACATAACAAACTCAGCGAGATCGACGGGCTGTATCTGGTGGGGGCGGGAACGCATCCCGGAGCTGGCGTTCCGGGCGTTCTGCTCTCTGCTGAGATTGCCGCGAATCTCATTTTCGAGGGGCATCCTGCACCCGCCGCGTCAACGTGACCGGATGACCCCTGATCCAGGGCAAGATGATGGTTGAAAGGAGCGGAGACTGGATGAAAGGCAAGATCGTACTTGCAGACACCATGGGCTACTGCTGGGGCGTCCGACGGACGCTGGAGATCATCCAGCGCGCTGGTAAGCCCGAGGAGCAAATCGCGACGATCGGCGATGTCATCCATAATCCGCAGGTTGTACAGCGACTTCGAAGCGCCGGTGTGCAGACCGCAGAGAGTGTTGACGAAGCGGCCTACCGGGGATTTCGCCACGTCGCGATCACCGCGCACGGAGCATCACCGGAACGTAATCGCCGAGCTGAGGAGATGGGGCTGACCACGGTCGATACGACCTGCCCTCTCGTGACGAAGGTCCAGCGCCTGGCTCAGAAACTGGTCAAACAGGGCTACTTCATTGTCGTCTACGGTGATGCCGACCATCCGGAGGTCAGGGGCATTCTTGGCTGGGCGGACACGTCACGTGCAGTGGCGGCCAAGCATGTCGAAGATCTCCCCTGGAACGCGCAGAGAGGCAGCGAAGGCTCTGATGGGCTCACCGCGCCGCCCCGGAAAGTGGCCGTCATCAGCCAGACCACGAAGATCGTTGATGAGTTCCTCAGCTTTGCGCGCGATCTGACTGATCTGGTTGCCCGTGAAGGTGGCGAGATCCGCATCTGCAACACAATCTGTGCACCTACAACCGAACGACAGAACGCACTGGAGCGATTAGCAACTGAAGTCGACGCTATCCTCGTGATCGGCGGGCGGAAGAGTTCGAATACTGCAAGGCTCGCTGAAGTTGCCCGCGGTTACGGGGTCGAGAGTTATCACATCGAGAGTGAAGCCGACGTTGATGACGACTGGTTGAAGCATGTTCGCGACATCGGAATTACTGCCGGGGCGTCGACGCCCGACGATGTTATTGAACGTGTCATCGACGACCTCGCCGGGCGCGGTTTCCAGCGGCCAAGCGTTCACACCTGGCAGGCAGAGTTCGATCTGGCTCATGAACCGGCCTACTAGATCGACTCGCGCGTCGCTGCGTCCTCGCCAGTTCCACCGGGTTAGTACATCGCCTTGAAGTCGAGCAGATTGCGCATGTCTTCGTAGCGCCCGTCGAGATAGCACTCGAGGTTGTGGCAGAAGATATCGGCGATCTTCTGGTTTTCCGATGACGCGGTGCTGGCCGAGTGGGGCGATACCAGAACGTTCGGCAGATCCCAGAATGGGCTGTCTTCCGGCAACGGTTCTGTGCGGAACACATCGAGCCCGGCGAATCCGATCTTGCCGGACGTCAGCGCCGTGTAGAGTGCGTCTTCAACAACAACCGGCCCGCGCGAGATGTTGACGAAGACGACGCCGTCCTTCATTGCGTCGAAGGCCCCGGCATCGATCAGATTCTCCGTCTCCGGTGTGTGAGGGCAACAGAGAACCACGCAGTCTGCTTCGGAGAGCATGTCGTGCAGTTCTTCCCGTGCGTACATCCGATCCACGCCCAGTTCGCGAGCCCGTTCCGGATCGTTTCGCCGACCCATCGCACTGACGGTCATCCCGAACGCGTGAGCAACCTCCGCGACACGCTTGCCGATTCGGCCCGGCCCGACGATCGCCATATGTTTGCCGGGGAGTTCATCACCGCAGTACCGGACCCAGCGATGATCCTGTTGATCGAATTGAAGCCGTGACAGCTGTTTGACGTGTGAGAGGAGCACCAGCATCACGAATTCGGCAAGTGGCTCTGCGTGAACGCCGCTGGCAGTGGAAACGCGCAGGTCGGTATCGGCTAGTCCAAGGCGATGCACGAGTTGACCAACACCAGCACTCGTCGTCTGCACCCACTCCAGGTTCGGGCATACGTCCATAATTCCCGGGCTGCCCGCTGGGAGCTTCGGGAAGTCCCAGAGAATGTTGGCGTTGCTCAGATGCTCGAGGAATCGCTCCTGTTGTTCCGGGCTGCGCGCCCAGTCTGCAACCCCGTCGTGGTCGGCAACGTACCGTGTTGGAGGGAGCAGGTCAGGTTCATAGCGGACTTCGATTCTGCCATTCGCGACCCGTTCGATTCGATCTACGTGCTCCTGCTCGAGGGGTGACGTGATGAAGAAGACTGGTCGCTGGTTCTGCTCCCGGGACATTTCTTGCGATTCCTCTCATGTTCGATGGTTCGTTCCTCGGACCCGTCAAACGCTAACACACGGTGTCACTGGAGATTGATTATCGCGCATTAGATGGGGAACTGGTATCGAAGATGGTAATCGCAATGGCGTATCTCACGATCGAAATCCCGGAATCTCATTCGTTGAAGGAGAAGCGCTCCACTATTCGACCGATCATAAAACGGGTGCAGAACCGGTTTAACGTCTCGATTGCGGAGATTGATCATCTGGAAAGCTGGCAGGTATCCGGGGTAGGAATCGTGTGCGTTTCCAATGCTCGTCGGCATGCAGAGGAAATGCTACAGAACGTGATCGGGTTCATTGAAGAGAATCTGGATGGTGGCCACCTGGCCGAAGTCGAGACTGAGACGCAGACGTTTTAGGATGATTCTTCGCTCTGTTCGCGTTCGGCTTCCGGTACCACGACCTGGGTCACGACGCGGATTGCTTCGGATTGCATTTCCTCGCGCAGTGACCGACTTGTTGTCGTCACCAGTTGAACAACGGAGCCGATCCGGTTCTCTGGCACGTTGGGAATCGAGCCGGTTTCTTCGATTAGCCGATCCATGAATCTGCGCTCCAGAATTCCGCGGGCTTTGCGGATCGTCCGGTTTTCCGGTTCGATTCCTTCGCGCTCAAGAAGCTTTCGGAGCTCGGACATACGAACCGGCAATCGTGCCGCTTCCCGCACCTGCTTCTGGCGCTCCAGAACCTGGTCGGTAACCTGCGCCCACTGTTCGATGAGGCCGTACGCACTTTCACCGGGTTCAACCCGTTCAACCG
>SLMJ01000138.1 GCA_007133615.1 Thermomicrobiaceae bacterium
GACCGGTTGCATTCCGAGCCGGATGTGCCGGTCGGGGATCGACCGGTGGAGAGTGGATCAGTCGACTCCCGGATGCGGGTGAACATGCCCCGCGAGCAGTACGACAAGATGGTCGAGCGGGCCAAGGAGTACATCTACAACGGCGACATCATCCAGGTCGTGCTCTCCCAGCGGGTGGAAGTCGAGACTGGAGCGCATCCGTTCAACATCTACCGGGCGCTGCGGCGGGTGAATCCCTCTCCGTACATGTTCTATCTCAACATGGACGACATGCAGATCGTCGGGGCGTCACCGGAGCTGCTGGTTCGGCTGGACGGCGATACATTGACGAACCACCCGATCGCCGGAACGCGACATCGTGGCGCTGACGATGCCGAGGATGATCGCCTGGCGGCGGATCTGGCCGGCGACGAGAAGGAACGTGCCGAGCACATTATGCTGGTCGATCTCGGCCGGAACGATATCGGGCGAGTCTCGGCCCCCGGCACGGTCAACGTCCCGAAACTGATGGAGATCGAACGCTACAGCCACGTGATGCACCTGGTCAGCAACGTTCAGGGGACGATCGCCAGTGGCAAGAACGGGCTGGATGCGTTGCGATCGTGCTTCCCGGCCGGGACGGTCTCCGGCGCGCCGAAGATCCGGGCGATGGAGATCATCGCCGAGCTGGAGCCGGATCGGCGGGGACCGTACTCCGGGTGCGTCGGCTACGTCGATTTCGGCGGGAACATGGATACCGCGATTACGCTGCGGACGATGATCATCAAGGACGGCACCGCATTGCTACAAGCCGGTGGCGGGATCGTGGCAGACAGTACGCCGGAGTTCGAGTTCAACGAGTGTTTTCACAAAATGCGAGCGCTGATGCGGTCGATCGAATTCGGCGAGCAGATTGAGCGGATCGCCCGGGAGGAGCGCGAATCATGATCCTGTTGATCGATAACTACGATTCGTTTACCTACAACCTCTACCAGTATCTCTGCGAGCTCGGGGCGGATGTGATCGTTCGGCGAAACGACGAAATCACTGTCGATGAGGCGCGATCGCTGGGCGTCGAGCGGATCGTGATCTCGCCAGGGCCGTGTACCCCGAACGAAGCGGGGGTCTCAGTGAACCTGGTGCGGGAGCTGGCCGGAGAGGTGCCGATTCTCGGGGTTTGCCTGGGTCATCAGTCGGTCGGGGCAGCGTTCGGTGCCGACGTCGTCAACGCACCGGAGCTGATGCACGGCAAGACGTCGATGATCCATCATGACAACAAAGGTGTGTTTACCGGATTGCCGAACCCGTTCGTAGCGACCCGGTATCACTCGCTGGTTCTTAAGGAAGACACGCTGCCGGCATCGCTGGAGATCACTGCCCGGGCGGACGACGGTGTTGCGATGGGACTGCGACATCGGGAGTACGACATCGAAGGCGTGCAGTTCCATCCGGAGTCGATCCTGACGACGGTCGGCAAGGACTTGCTGGCGAATTTCATCGGCCAGCGGGCGGTCGTTGGTGCGGTGCGTGGGTATTAGGGTGGATCTGGCTCGACTAATCATGTGTCATTTCGACCGGAGCGCGACGTCCAGGCTGTTTGTTGAGGCGAAGGAGAACACGTGGGAGGTCGCCCACCCACCTGTCATTTCGACCGGAGCGCGACATCCAGGCTGTTTGTTGAAGTGAAGGAGAACACGTGGGACGTCGCGCGCAGTGGAGAAATCTGAGAGCAGGAGGGGATTCCCTTTCAGCATTCGAGATCTCTCCATTACGTTCGGCGCTCACATTCATGGCTTCCGGAGAAGGAACAGATCGAGCGCCTCACTCCAGTCGAGATGACATTCTTACGGGTGAAGACGGTAAAAGACCGGGCCGACAACAAAGACCACAGACGCTGGTGACGCAGGAAAGAGCGTAAACCGATGATCAGAGAAGCCATTCGCCGGGTTGTTGCCGGCGAGCAACTCACCAGAGATGAAGCCGCGGCGGCCATGGACGTCATCATGCGCGGCGAGGCCGAGGATCCGCAGATTGCGGCGCTGGTGACTGCACTGGCGATGCGGGGCGAAACCGAAGATGAGATCGCCGGGTTTGCTATGTCAATGCGACAGCACGCGCGAAGTGTTGAACTGCCTCACGGGGAACCCGCGGTCGACATCGTCGGGACGGGTGGTGGCGGCCCGGCCACGTTCAATATTTCGACCGCAACGATGTTTGTCGTGGCCGGAACTGGCGTGAACGTCGCCAAGCATGGGAATCGAGCAGTCACCAGTCAGTGTGGCGCAGCGGATGTTCTTGAAAGTCTCGGTGTGAAGATCGACCTGGAGCCGGAAGCCGTTGCAGAGTGCATCAGCGAGGTCGGGGTCGGGTTCATGATGGCGCCGGTTCATCATCCGGCAATGCGGTTTGCCGGGCCGACCAGAAAAGCGATCGGGATCCGCACGATCTTCAACGTGCTCGGGCCGCTGACCAACCCGGCCGGGATTCGTCATCAGGTGCTCGGTGTCTCTGATCGAGGAATCATGGCTCGGCTGGCGCGGGTTTGCGAGATCCTGGGTGCCGAGCACATTCTGGTCGTCAACGCGGACGATGGTGTCGACGAGTTCAGTATTTCGGCGCCGACTGCCGTCTACGAAATTCGCCGGCGGGGAGGTCCAGGGTTCGAGAACTATCGCTTGCAGCCGGAGGACGTTGGCCTGAAGTCGGAAGCCCTGAATACGATTCTCGGTGGCGATGTCGCAAAGAATACCCAGATGATCCTGGACGTATTGAACGGTGAGCCAGGTGGACCGCGCTCGGTGACGTTGCTCAATGCCGGCGCGGCGCTCTATACCGCGGGTAAGGCGGCATCGATCAGCCAGGGAATCCGGATCGCCGAGGAGTCGATCGATTCTGGCGCGGCGAAAGAACGTCTGAACGCACTGATCGAGCAATCGAACCGACTGGTGGTTACGGCATGACATCGAAGACCGGGACGATTCTCGACAAGATCATCGAACAGACCACGATCGATCTCGATAAGCGCAGGGGCACTACACCGCTGGCCGACCTGGAGGTGCAGGTTCGGGATCTCCCGGAGGCCGCGTCGTTTGAGTCTCTCCTTAGAGCAGGAAACCCGGGGTTGATCGCAGAGTTCAAACGGGCCTCTCCGTCGAAAGGGCTGATCGCTGGTGATCTCGATCCGGTGGATGTCACCCGCGATTACTTCAGTGCCGGTGCCGCCGCAGCGTCGGTACTGACGGATGAACCGTTCTTTCAGGGGTCGCTCGCCGATATGCAGCGGGTTTCCTGGCTGGCGCGGACATTCGAGCCGCAGCGTGCGGTCCTGCGCAAGGATTTTCTCGTTGATCCGTATCAGATCGCCGAGGCACGAGCGTATGGCGCAGACGTTATTCTGCTGATCGTCGCGGTTCTGAAGGGTGAGGCGTTGAGGGAGATGCTGGATGCTGCCAGGCAGTACGGTGTCGAAGCGCTGGTCGAGATTCACGATGAGGACGAACTGGCGGAGGCGCTTGAGGCAGGCGCACAGGTTATCGGCATCAACAACCGCGATCTGAAAACCTTCGAAGTCGATCTGGCAACGACTGAACGCCTCGCGCCGCGGATTCCAGCCGAGAAGACGATTGTTGCCGAAAGCGGGATCTTCACGCACGAAGATGTGGCGCGACTGCAGAACGCCGGAGCACATGCAATTCTGGTCGGTGAATCGCTGATGCGGTCGGCCGACCGGCAGGCTTCGGTTCGGGAACTGCTGGGGCAGACATGACACTGGTCAAGATCTGCGGGATTCAGGAAAAAGACCACGCCCTGGTTGCCGCGGAGTCGGGCGCGAGCCTGATCGGGTTCGTCTTTGTTCCGGTTCGTCGAGAAATCGATCCAGACGATGCCCGACAGATCATCGACAGCGTTCGAGAGAAGTACATGCATCCGCCGGCTGCGGTAGGGCTCTTCGTGAATGAACCCGCTAATACTATTAATGAAGTCGTCGAGCAGGTCGGTCTGGATTTCGTCCAGTTGCACGGAGACGAGGATCCAGAACTCGCCAGCCAGCTCAGCGTTCCTGCGATCAAGGCGCTCCGGATCGAGGAAGATCAGTCGGAACCCGAAATTCGGAAGCGGGTTGAAGCGTATCTTCGGTACTGTTCGGCGGTACTGCTCGATAGTCACGTTCCCGGCCACTGGGGTGGAACCGGGGTCAAAGGCGACTGGGACCTCGCGGCGACGATCGCCAGAGATTGCCAGGTGATTCTGGCTGGCGGATTGACGCCTGAAAACGTCGGCGAAGCGATTGAAACCGTACGTCCGGCGGTCGTTGATGTCTCCAGCGGCGTCGAGACTGACGAGCAGAAGGATCCGGCGAAGATCGTGGCGTTTCTCGAAAACGCGAACGAACAGGCAAGGCAGATTCGAC
>SLMJ01000035.1 GCA_007133615.1 Thermomicrobiaceae bacterium
GGAGCGACGAACCTGCGACGATTCGCGGAATCCGGTGGCACGCTGGTCACAATCGATGGGGCCAGTGAGGTTGCCATGCGTCACCTCTACCTTCCGGTCATCAATCCACTCGAAACCCTGAACGAGCAGGAGTTCTACGCACCCGGCGCGATGCTGCAGATGCTGGTCGACCCCCGGCATCCGGTCGGCTACGGCTACGAACGGGAGGTCGCCGGGCTCGTCACTGGTCGGCACACATTCAGCCCGATCAGTGAAGATGAGGTACACCAGGTCGCCCGCTATCCGGCGAACAATCAGCTACTTTCTGGCTGGATCCTGGGAACAGACCACATCCGTGGCAGTGCAAGTCTGATCGATATTCCGGTCGAATCTGGCCGGGCGATCCTGTTTGGATTCCGTCCGCAGTTCCGGGCGCAAACACGCGGTACATACCGGCTGCTGTTCAATGCCCTGTACTACGCGGGGCTCACCTTGCCGTAGGGCTCGACGTCCGTGTCGACCCGGTATCCCATCGGCAAAACAGGGCCGTGGGACCGTGCAGTCAGGCTGTACGAATCAATAGGCTGGACGCCGATGTCGACCCGGTACCTCAATCCGGTCCCACAGGGGCGTGGGACCCTACTGTCGCGTGTGCTCGAACGTGGCTTTGGGATCATCCGCTGACCGGTGGCCGGCAAACACCATGACGTATCGGAACGCCAGGCCTCCGCACAGCACCAGCAACGACGCAATGATCGAAACCGGCTTCGGCGAATGCTTCCCGCGCAACACCGAGAACCCCTGCAGGAGCAGCGGCAATCCAATCCCGGCGCTCAAAACTCCGTACCGATGAAGCCGGCCGGTCGCGCCGGTCTCGAGCGGCTCTGCCACGGTCTTCGAAAGCCCACCGCGAAACGCAGCCAGCAGGCCGACCTCCGTGATCATCGCCAGGAAGTCGAGTCGCTCGATCCGGTAGTTCGCCTCATCGTTTGAGTTCCGTTTCAGCCCCATAATCAGCGCAATCGCGGCGGCGGCGTTCGAGAATGCCGAGGCAAGAAACAGCGGTCCCATAAGGAGATAGTTCTTCGTCCAGAGCGGTACCGCAGTGGCCGCGAGCAGTACACCTGTGTAACTCGCCAGCAGTAGAGACGGCACAACGCCAGCAGCATCGAGCATCCGCACCGGGGCGATCCGGACCGTTCGCACCAGTGGATTCCGCGAACCCAGCACCCCGTCGCGCGCGGCCTGATCGATTGTCAGGAGTGTCAGAAAGGTATGCGATGCGGCCAGAATCCAGGTTCCCATCGACATTGGCGACCGGATCTTGAACACTCGCATCATGTTGAGGAAGCGCTCGGGGCGTCCGAGGTCGGCGATCAGAAACAGGGTGCTTGGCACGACCATCGCAAAAGCGACGTAGCGTCCGATCCGGCTGATCGACTCCCCATCCTTACCCCCATGCCAGCGGGCAAGCGTAGCGATGGCGTTGGCGGCGCCGCAGATGCCGCCGACGAAGAAATACCCGACGATCCACCAGTCCCAATGCGATTTGTGAACAACGGGCAGCCCGTAGTAGCTGTCTCTGGCCTCGTCTCCGGCCGTTCTGGCGCGGGCTCGCCGGTTCTCCCAGCGTCGCTCGAAGCCTCCAGTCTCGACCACCCTGGTTACCGCCCTTTCAGGGAAAGCGCCGTTGCGATTGCGAAGACAATCGCCGCGAGCACCGTGGAGATATATCCCGGAATCGATTTGTCCTGCGGCAACTCGGGCGCTGCCGGCAGGTTATAGACCTCGGGCGGAGCTGTCAGAATGAAGAACGCGTTGAGCCCGTCGATTCCCTTCGTCCCGCCAGTTTCGCGATCGCCGTAGATCTGCGCGTCATCGACCCCGCGTTGTTTGAGGTTCTCGAGACGTTCCTCTGCCCGATCCATCAGATCTTCAACGAACCCGAACTGGATCGAATCGGTCGGGCAAGCCTTGGCGCACGCCGGCTCCATCCCGCCCTTCATCCGGTCGTAACAGAGGGTGCACTTGTGGGCCTTGTGATCGATCGGGCTCAGCGCCGGAACGCCGAACGGGCAGGCGGGCACGCAATAGCCACATCCGTTGCAGATATCCTGCTGAATGATCACGGTATCGTACTCGCTTCGGACGATCGCGCCGGTGGGGCAGGCTTCCATGCAACCAGCATGCACACAGTGCTTGCAGACATCGCTCATCATGAGCCAGTTGCTCTGAAACGCGCGCATCGACGTTGGTCGAGCGCCCTCGTCATCGGCGATCCGTTCAACGAACGACACGTGCCGCCAGGTTTCCGACCCCAGGTCGCCGGTGTTGTCATAGCTATGCCCGGTATAACCGAAATTGTCGGCAGGAAGCTGATTCCATTGCTTGCAGGCGACCTCACACGCCTTGCAACCGATGCAGAGCGTAGTGTCAGTCAGAAACCCCATCGCCCCTTCGCGGGAGCCGGTTCGTTTCGATCTCCGGACCTCACTCGCCATGCCGGTCCGCTCCGTTCCTTCGTTCGATCCGCCCCGGGTTGAGGTCGCAGGTAAATGCCTTCGCCTGGTGGATACGGGAGTTAGGATCCTCGATCAGCGCACTGAGATCGTTGGCGATGTCGCCGGTTGCCAACCCACCCCAGCCGTAGTGCCAGGGCATGCCGATCTGGTGGACCTCGCGGTCATGGATTCTCAGTGGCTGGAGCCGCTCGGTCACCAGTGCGCGCGTCTCAATCGATCCGCGGGCAGTCGTGATTGTCACCCAGTCTCCGTTGTCGATTCCAAACTCGCCGGCAAGCTCGGGGCTTATCTCGGCAAACCCGCCCGGTTGCAATTCGGCCAGCCAGGGAACGTAACGGCTCATCCCGCCGGCCGTATGATGCTCGGTAAGGCGGTATGTTGTCAGCACATACGGAAACCGGGGATCACCAACCTCGTGGTATTCGTTGTCTGGTCGATCGAATGTCGGAACAACCGGCGAACGCGCCTGTTCAGGGTAGAGCAGGTTGGTCACCGGAGTCTCCCATGGTTCGTAGTGCGTCGGAATGGGCCCGTCAATCAACCCGGTCGGCACGAACAGCAGTCCCCGGCCTTCCGGCATCATGATAAACGGCGCATCTCCCCGATGGGCATCCATTCCAGTGCTGCCGGGCTCGGGTTCGAAGCACGGAGCCTTGTTCGCCGGGAAATCGGGAACGTCGTACCCGGTCCAGGTTCCGGAATCCTCATCCCACCAGACCCAGCGCTTGCGCTCGCTCCACGGTTTCCCGGACGGATCGGCGGAAGCCCGGTTGTAGAGGATGCGCCGGTTCGCCGGCCAGGCGAAACCCCAGTCGAGTGAAGCGCGATCGTCCCCTTTCCGGCGACGAGACAGGTTAACACCTGGCTCCGGCATGATCCCGGAGTAGATCCAGCAGCCGCAGGCAGTCGAACCGTCGTCTTTCAACTCGGTGAAGTCCGAGACAAGCGCGCGATCGGCAACGGTGTAGCCATTGATCTCTTCGACCACCTGTTCGAGACGCGGGTCGTCGTAGATGCCCTCGGTCTCGTAGTCCCAGATCACCGACTGCAACTGGCGAGCCTGTGGCGTATCTTCCCCCTCATACAGCGCTTTCAGACGCCGGCCCAGGTGATACAGGAACCACGGTTCCGAGCGACTTTCCCCCGGTGGATCGACTGCCTTCTCGTGCCACTGCACCAGACGCTGCGTATTCGTGTAGGACCCGTCCTTCTCGGGCGTGACGGCCGGCGGCAGAAAGAAGATCTCCGTCTTGATGTCTTGCGGCCGAACGTCTCCGTTGCGAACTTCCGGCGAGTCATACCAGAATGCCGCCGATTCGATCTCATAGGGATCCCGCATCACCATCCAGTCGAGATTCGCCAGGCCTTCCCGAATCAGCCGGGAATTCTGCCCCCCGACAGCCGGGTTCATCCCCATACAGAAGAGTCCTTTGATCGTGCCGTCCTTCATCATCGGCATCATCGAGGCAAACGAATAGTCGCCGGCGATCTTTGGGATGAAGTCGAACAGGAAGTCATTTTCCGCCGCGGCGTTTTCCCCGTACCAGGCCTTCAGCAGACTGACGATGTACTTCGGGAAGTTGTGCCACCAGCCGGTTTCCAGTCGATTTGCATCGATATACGACTGCAGGTCATAGTGCCCGGAGTCGATTGCCGGCATCGGCAGATAGCCGGGGAGAAGGTTGTATAGCGTTGGAATGTCGGTGCTACCCTGAATCGTTGCATGTCCCCGCAACGCCAAAATTCCGCCTCCGGGTCTGCCCATGTTCCCGAGCAGTAGCTGAAGCAATGCGCAACAACTGATGATCTGAGTGCCGGTCGTATGTTGTGTCCAGGCAACGGCATAGCAGAACGAAGAC
>SLMJ01000153.1 GCA_007133615.1 Thermomicrobiaceae bacterium
TCGATGAGCTCGGTGGACTCGATATCGTGGTCAACTGCGCCGGAATCCTTCGGGACCGAATGATCTTCAACATGAGCTATGAAGAGTGGAAGCCGGTCCTGGATGTCCATCTCAAAGGCACATTCAACATCTGCAAATGGGCCGCCGTGAAGTTCCGGGAACAGAAGTCCGGTCGCATCATCAATATGTCTTCAAACTCCGCGCTTGGTGCACCGGGGCAGCCGAATTACGCTGCGGCAAAGGCGGGCATTGTCGGCCTTACATTGACGTGTGCGAACGGACTCGCTCGCTATAACGTGACGGCGAACGCGATCATGCCAAGCGGCTGGACCCGCATGATCGATTCGATTCCCCGAATGGTCGAGCAGTTCAAAGAAGAGGGCAAAATGCCCAGTGAGGTGGCAGAGGGCACCGAGAAAGATCCGAAGCACGTCGCCCCACTGGCAACGTTCCTTGCCACCGACGAAGCCAGCCACGTCAACGGGCACTTCTTCGGGTCGTTCGGCTACAACTACGTTCTTATGTCCCAGCCGAAGATCGTCAAGACGCTGAAGTCAGAACATCGACTGTCGGTCGGTGAACTCAAGGAGTGGATCCCGAAGGCATTCGGGCCGGAGCTCGACACCATCACCAGCGATCCTGGTGTCTCAGCGGCGATTGAAGCGTTGCCAGAGGGCCAGTGGGTCGAGGTCGAGCCGAACGTTCGCTACTGGGGGTCGAAACTCGAGCCATACGGCGAGCTTACCTGGTAGTCAGAGAGGGGCCGAATTATGGCCAGCGCCGAAGCGAAGATGTACGCCAATTACATAATCGACAAACTCGAACGGATCGTGAGCTGTCTGGACGGTCTTTCCAGCGAACAGATAAATGCGAAACCGCCTGTGCCGGAGACCAATAGCCTGCTCGTACTCGCTGTTCATACGATGGCCAACGTCAACGAAGCGACGTTTCAAGGACTTCTCGGGCAGGAGGTTAACCGGGACCGCGACTCGGAGTTCGCAGCGTCTGGGAGCTCTGCAGAGGACGTACGCAATCAGTGGGAAACGCTGAAGGGCCAGGTGCGTCCGGCGCTCGAAGGGCTTACCGACGAACAGCTGAATCGGACGCTCGTCCACCCCAGACGTGGCGAGATGACCGGTCGCGAACTGCTTCTGTTCACTGTGACGCACGCCAGCGAACACGTTGGCCACGCTGAATTGACACGAGACTGGATTGTCAGTCAGGGATAGGGAAGGAAGTCGAACATCGTGTCCGAAATCTCAGGGAAAACGGCGATCGTCGGAGTCGCCGAATCAGACCAGATCGGCAAAGTGCCGGACAAACCGGCGATCATGTTGCATGCTGAAGCCGCACGTTCGGCATTGGCAGAAGCCGGGTTGGCCAAGGACGACGTCGACGGGCTCTTCACCGCCGGGATTCAGACCACCGAGCTCGGGGAGTACCTCGGCATCGAACCGAAGGTCACCGACAACACCTCGGTCGGCGGATCCTCGTTCGTGATCCACATCGCCCATGCTGCGGCGGCCATTGCGACAGGGCGCTGCGAAGTGGCGCTTGTAACACACGGAGAGAGCGGTCGATCCCGGGTCGGCATGATGCCGCGCCCGACGCCGGCGGATTCGCTGCGTGGTCAGTTCGAAGCTCCGTACGGTTTGCCGCAGCCAGTTGGCGCCTATGCAATGGCCGCCTCGCGGCACATGCACGAGTACGGCACGACCAAGGAGCAGCTTGCCGAGATTGCGGTTGCGACCCGGAAATGGGCTCAACTCAACCCGAAGGCCTACATGCAGGATCCGATCGGGATTCAGGACGTCCTGGAATCCCGGATGATCGCCTGGCCCTTCAATCTCCTCGACTGCTGCCTGGTGACTGACGCTGGCGGCGCTTATGTGCTGACGTCGATGGAGCGAGCGAAATCCCTGAAGCAGACTCCGATTTCGGTGCTGGGCGTTGGAGAAGGCCACGATCACGCGATGATCTCCCAGATGCCGTCCTACACCAGCTTCGCGGCTCGCCAGTCCGGCAAAACCGCATTCGAGATGGCCGGCGTGAAGCACGGCGATCTAGACCTGGCGATGATTTATGACTCATTCACCTACACCGTTCTTCTCTCTCTGGAAGAGCTCGGTTTCTGCGGTAAGGGTGAAGGTGGCGATTTCGTCAGTAACCAGCGCACTGCCCCGGGCGGCGACTTCCCGATGAACACGAACGGCGGAGGGCTATCCTACAACCATCCCGGAATGTACGGAATGTTCGCAATCATCGAGGCAGTGCGGCAACTGCGCCACGACTACGCTGACCAGGGTGTTCGGCAAGTCGATGATGCAAAGCTGGCAGTCGTCCATGGCACAGGCGGGGTGCTCTCCTCCGCTGGAACAGCAATCTTGGGAAGGGCATAGAGATGGCAGATTATGTGAAGCCGATTCCGCAGGCTGATGGAACTACCCGTCCCTTCTGGGAGAGTCTCAAAGCCCATCAGATGAAGATCCAGAAGTGTCAGGATACCGGCAAGTTCTTCTTCTACCCGCGCGGGCTGAGCCCCTTCACGCTGTCGGAGAATCTCTCCTGGGAAGAAGTCAGTGGCAAGGGTGTGATCCACGCCTTCACCATCGTGTACCAGAACAAGGCGCCGGGATTCGTGGATGAATTGCCCTATGTCGTGGCAATGGTCGAGCTGGATGAAGGTGCTCGAATGATGACGAATATCATCGACGTCGAGCCCGATCCGGAACACGTAAAGATTGGCATGCCGGTCGAGATCGTCTACGAGGACGTTACGGACGAGATTACACTGCCGAAGTTCCGGCCATCCGCAACGTAGGATTTCTGCCGTGTCCCGCTCTCCAGACTCGCCCGGGGGGCGGGACGCGTAGCTCCAAGCAACTAGTCGTGGGCGCCGTTGAGATTTCGCAGTTCTCCCAACAGCGCCTGGAACACTTCCTCATCGGAGGGCTCCGGCAGATCCAGAGAGACAGCGTCCACCAGACCCTCATAGCGATCTCGGACTTCAGGGAGTATGTCCTCATATGTCCCAGCAACGCAGAACTCGTCCAGCACCTCGTCCGGAACTGCGGCAGCGAGCTCGTCCCATTTCCCGGCCGATACGAGCCGGCGTAGCCTCTCGTTCAGGTCTTCCCAGCCGTGCGTTTCCAGAACTGGAAGGTAGGTTCTGGTTGACGCATAGAAGGCAAGCCTGTAGCGGGCCTGTTCCCGACGTTGTTCGACCTGTTCAGTAGTCCGACCCGTCGCGATAAAGCCTCCACCGATCATGTCGAAGGTGCTCAGATCTCGCCCTGACCGCTCTGCCCCCGCGCGCACGGCGGGCCAGATTGTCTCTTCCATATAACGCCGGGTCGCGAACGGATGCACCCGCAGGCCGTCGCAGACCTCTCCTGCGAGGCGAAGGTTGTATCGGTTTACCCCGGCGATCTGAATCGGCGGTCGTCGGTACTGCGAGGGTCCCGGACTGAACTCTGGCGTCATCAGTGAGAGCTGATAGAACGAGCCTTCATGCCGCAAGCCGGATTCATGATCCCAGGAATCCCAGACTGCTCGTACCGCTTCGATATAGTCCCGAAATCGTGGCCCCGGTGAGGACCACTCGGTCGCGAATCGCCGCTGGATATGTCCCTTGACCTGCGTACCAAGGCCGAGAACGAACCGTCCCTCGGATAGATCGTTGAGATCACGAGCGATGTGTGCCGTGATCGTTGGACTCCGGGGGAATGCGATCGCTACCGACGTCGCCAGCTCGACCGTGCTCGTATATTCCGCCGCAATTGTCAGCGGCAAGAATGGATCTCGATCCAGTTCCGATCTGGTAATCCGGTCAAATCCGAGCGTCTCAATTCGCCTGACCTGCTCCTTGATCCCCTCGATGGTGGTGGCGGACAATCCTGCTTCGATTTTCACGTAGCACCGCTTTCCCGTTGGTCAACTCACCCTGGTCAGCGACATGGTAACGGGAAACCCCGGTAACCTGCTACACTGTACGCAGATCAATCCAGCAAATTGAAACGGTCCGTGACAGATGCTGAATCTATGGCGCGTCTCTCGCGGGCGTTGAACAGGTGCATATCGATGAGCGATTCAGCCAGATCTACCGCGCGTTCACCCGAGCGCCTTGATGCCGTGATAGTGGGAGCCGGATTTGCCGGCATGTACATGCTTCACCGAATGCGGTGTCAGGGACTGCGGGCTCGCGTCTATGAAGCCGCTGACGGCGTCGGCGGAACGTGGTACTGGAACCGATACCCCGGCGCACGTTGCGACACCGAGAGCATCGAGTATTCCTATTCGTTTTCCGACGAGATCCAGCAGGAATGGGAATGGTCGGAACGA
>SLMJ01000207.1 GCA_007133615.1 Thermomicrobiaceae bacterium
TCGGCTGAATAGGCCAGCACGGCCTTCTCGGGGCCGCCGTGCGCCTTCGTGTCGGCCTGAGCGTCGCCTTCGACGTTGGTGTGGCTCACCCACCGGGTGTCATCCACCGGATACTTGAAGAACGAGGTTCGCCATGGCTTATCGAATGGATCGTCCGATCCTTCGGTCCCGTAGTCGGTCGGTGTGCCGACGCAGATCGCCTGCAATATTCCAGTGGTCATCGGGTCCCCCTGAGCAGGTGTCTCACGAAAATCATCGGTAACAGTCTAACTGAAAATGAGACCCGGCATGAACAGGGCACGCACTGTGCCGAATCGCGTCATCTGGAGTACCATTGACTGTTGGTGGAATCCATCAGTGGATGAGATCCACGGAATGACTGCAGGAGGCCTATGCGACCCAACCGATACATCATCCTTGTTTCGATCGTTCTCGGAATCGTCGGTACCTGGCTTTCGGCTGATGCAGTGGGTCAATACCTCAATATGGCCCGTTCGTTTGCCTCGGTAAACGCTGAATACGTGGAGGATTCGTTCGTCTGGCTTGACGCTGAGCATGAACGTGCCCGGGCCGAGTTCACGGTTACAAACGCGTCCGATAACGATGCTGTGCTCGACTATCTCGGCATGAATCTCTACTTCGATGGCCGGTTCGCAGGCGCTCGCTACGTCCAGTGGGAACCAGTCGAAGTGCCGGCCGGAGAATCAGTGACGGTTGATGTGTCCTTCTTCACTTCAATCACCGAGATTCGACCGCAAGGCGGCGAGGCCGAGATCTCCGTTCAGGGGCAACTCCGGCTGAATTTCGACAACATCGAGCGCGATATGACGGTCCGTACGTCCGGAACGATCGGTCAGGTGCCGTATGAGGGGCAGGACTGATGAATGACCGCCAGAAACGAATTCTCATCAGAGCCTTTGCGATCGGACTTCAATGGATCGCACTGACCATTGCTCTCGGTGCCATCGTCATGCGGGCCGAGGACTCGTACTCGGAGATTGTCAGCCCGACATTCGGCGCGGCTGCAGTTTTCTTCGCCGCTGCAATCGCAGGATTTCTGATCGGATTGACCGTCGAATCGCCGCGGTACCTTGCTCCACTCGTGATCCTGATGGCGATCGTCTCGTCGGCGTTTATTGGAGTCATCTCCTACGCACCCGTTGCGGACGGCATTCTGGTGAGAACGGCGTCGCTGGAT
Source organism: Thermomicrobiaceae bacterium (assembly GCA_007133615.1). Classification (GTDB taxonomy): domain Bacteria; phylum Chloroflexota; class Chloroflexia; order Thermomicrobiales; family Thermomicrobiaceae; genus SLMJ01. The sequence goes on from SLMJ01000207.1 coordinate 1,199, forward strand.
AACTGGGTTTCTCAGCGGGTGATCCTGATGGCGTTGATCATTATTATGGCGATGATTCCAACCTCGGTTGCTGGAAACCTTATCGGCGGCTATCTTCGCGTTCGCCAGGAGATCGCGCCTCATCCCGAGGACCTGGAAGTCGAGAATGAAGTCCCGTGGTGGGAACAGCGCTATGGTTCTGGCAAAGATCGCGGCTCCGATACCAGCGAGGCCGAGCAACGAACCGTCTGAGCGGACGTACGACGATTCATTCCAGTGTCCCCGGTTCTGTCGCTGAGACTTGACAACTTCACTGTCGACCCGCCATATTGGTTTCTGGCAAGTCCCTGACTGTTCTGCAGTATCAGGAGGTGACAGCATGCATCAGGAGACAACTGGACAATCTGAACGCTCAGGAAATGGGGGTGACTCTCAACACGCTCAGGCCATGTTTTTCGTGCTCGAAGAATCCGTTTCGCTGTTCTTTCGCGTGAGAGCGGTGCTTGAAGACATTCACGGACATTCCAGGATTTCCGGATCGATGCGCGGTGTGATGCGTGATCTTCGCCATCAGGGTCCGATGACCGTGCCACAGATGGCGCGACAACGACCGGTTTCAAGACAGCATATTCAAGCAATTGTTAATGAACTCCAGCGAGCCGAACTTGTCATTCTGGTGGAAAACCCGCGGCACAAGCGATCCCGGCTGGTGCAGTTGACCCGTTCCGGTGAAGAAGAACTGGATCGGATCATCGAGCGTGAACAGCAAGTTCTCAGCGCACTCGATATCCCGGTGAGTATTGATGATCTCAAACACGCCGATGAGACGTTGAAACGGATCCGATCGTTGTTGGAGAGTCGCTCCTGGCGAGAGACTGTGCGGGAAGTGCTCTACAAGAATGGACCCACACCGGAGAACCCGTGGCTGGACGAGAATGATGATTTCCGTGAACCGGAGCCGTTGCACTCGCGCTAGGAGGCGTTGCCTCCGGTGCCGGTTCAGTTGAAAAGATTGATACTCCCGTTCAGGGGCGTGGTGATGCGTCCGGCGCGGGACGAAACATGTGGTAGACGGTCACGTCGCCTGTCACAGCGCGGAGCAAGATCTGATATCCCTCCTGATCGTAAAGCCGTCTCGGCCGTTCGTCCGCAGTGATCAGATAGACTCCCGACGCCTGCGGGTCAGAATCGGCAATCTGGTGGAACACGTCCAGTAACCGTCGGCCGATTCCCTGACCCTGTACTTCCGGTGCTACCCCGAGCATATCGATCGTGTAATGGGACTTCGGGAGATGCTCGGGCGGTGCCACGGCTCGCTGGATCGAGAGTTTTCGCCATCTCACCAGTGGCACGAAGCCGGCGACGTTTCGGAGATTGCCCAGTAACGTTTGCACGCTTCGCAATGTGCTTGTCCGAGCGTGGGGACTCCGACCAATCAGAACTCCGGCCAGTCGCTCTCCCGTCAATGCGGCAAGAACGGGCTGCTCTTGAGCAAGGTACCCCAGGATGAACGCTCCATACAGCCGGGCAATCCGCTTCTGTGCATCCGGGTAGCTCATGTCCAGTAACGTGTTGCTCAGTGTCTCTTGCTGAAAAGCGTTGGCAATAAGCGCGCCGGCCTCCTGCGCATGCGTTGACTCGAGCCGTCTAATCTGCGGAGTCGACTCCGGGACTCTCTCCTCAACCAACTGATGCTCCTTTGTCGTCCCACGAATGTGGTAAGAAGAAACGCCATCCGATGGCCGGTTTCCGGCCTGGATGGCGGGTGAAGGAAAAAGCTGGAGGGGTACTCACGGGTTCTGGTTGGGAGCGCCGACCGACGGCATTGTGGAAGCTGGCACGTGTGTACGACTAAGTCGTAGCGGATGACCGTTTTTTTCGTGGTACCCCTCCAACTGATTTAAGCCTAATACCCCCCCGGTTGCAGTCCAGTTGCGTTGAGCCCACTGACGTAACAACAACATAACAACCCCGGTACGTCGTGTGTTACATCAGCGACGCGTGCAGGCTATGCTTCTCTGCTACGCATGAATTGATCGAGCGCTGTCGGAGAAAGGGTGATGCGATGCCTCCCACGATCGAGATCGTCGACTACGACGAACGATGGCCCGATTTCTATGTTTGCGAGGCGCAGCGAATCAGAAACGCGCTGGGCGAACTGCTGGCCGGGATCGAGCACGTTGGGAGCACCTCGGTCCTCGGACTTGCGGCCAAACCGCGGATCGATATCATGCCAGGCGTCCGGGCCGAGCGTGATCTTGATCGCACAATCGCCCCGATGACGAACCTGGGGTTCGACTATCGCCTGGACCTCGAAGAAGAAATGCCGTTCCGCCGCCTGTTCAGCCGGGAGGCAGATGATCGGAACATGGCAGTCAATGTCCATGTCGTTGCGATCGATAGCGAGTTCTGGGAGCGTCACCTGTTGTTCCGGGACTACCTGCGGAACAACCCGGATGTTGCCGAAGAGTACGCCCGGCTGAAACGTGACCTGGCGCCCCGGTTCAGGTACACCAACGACTACGCCGGCGCCAAGACGGAGTTCATTCGGGCTGTCGAAGAACGTGCCCGGACAGAGCAGGTCCGGACCTAGTATCCGGCCCGTTTGTCCACCACGTTGATCAACGGCTCGTCGCGACGAAACCGGTGGATATTCTCGATTAACAGATCAGTGCCACGGTCCCATCGGTGTGGACTGAGCCCCGATGTGTGGGCGGTTATCATCACGTTGGACATCTCCCAGAGCGGGGAGTTTGCAGGTAGCGGCTCTGGTGTGGTGACATCGAGCCCGGCTCCACCGAGGTGTCCGCGTTTCAGCGCTTCGATGAGTGCATCCTGATCGATCGAGTCACCGCGCCCGACGTTATAGATAAACGCACCGGGTTTCATTGCCTGAATCCGGGATGAATCCATGATTCCGCGAGTTTCATCTGTCAGAGGCAGGCAGAGAACAACGTGATCGGCATTGCCGAGCATCGTCTCCCAGTCGTCCGGACCGTAGATCCGGTCCACGTGTTCAACCGAGCGGTCCGGATTTCGCCGGAAGCCCGTTACGCTCATCCCCAGAGCCTTCGCCCGTTGCGCCAGCCCGCGTCCAACGCTCCCCAGGCCCAGTATCGCGAGGGTCTGATAGCCGAGTTCGAA
>SLMJ01000363.1 GCA_007133615.1 Thermomicrobiaceae bacterium
CCTTTGCGATCGCGACCAGCGTTGCGATCTGCTCCTGTTCGGACATCGTCGAGCCATTCGTGCCGTTTGCTGTGTTTCTGTGCCCGTTCGACGTACCATTTGCCGCCTGTGCCGGAGCCGGGTCTGCTGCCGCCGCCGGGGCGCTAGTGCCCGGTGCGGCCTGAACTTCCCCCGAGTCCGGGTCTCCCAACTCGGTGGGATCGTCATCGATCGACGGTTGCACCTGCACGAAGTCCGTGCGGCCGAGATACTCATAGCCGAGCACCCGGAAGACGTAGTCGATAATCGACGTCGCCATCTTGATGTTTGGATGGCCTTCCACCATGCCCTGCGGCTCGAATCGCTGGAAGGTAAACGTCTCGACGAACTCTTCCAGCGGGACGCCGTACTGCAGGCCCTTGGAGACGGCGATGGCGAAGTTGTTCATCATGCTCCGGAAGGCAGCGCCTTCCTTGTGCATATCGATGAAGATCTCGCCCAGCGCGCCATCTTCGTATTCGCCGGTTCGCAGGTAAATCTTGTGACCTGCCACCCGGCCTTCCTGGGTGAACCCGCCGCGCTTGGCTGGCAGCGGTCGGCGCTTCGGCCGTTCGATGACCTTGACCACCTGCTCGGCCGCGGCAACCGGCTCCTGGGCCTTCTCCTCGTCGTCTTCCTTCTTGCTATCGCTGGTTGACGACAACGGCTGGGAAAGTTTGGAGCCATCGCGATAGAGCGCCATCGCCTTAAGGCCGAGCTTCCAGGAGGACATGTACGAGTCCTCGATGTCCTGCACGGTGACATCGTTCGGCATGTTGATCGTCTTTGAGATTGCGCCGGAGAGGAACGGCTGCACCGCGGCCATCATCTTGACGTGACCCATGTAATGGATGAACCGCTTGCCGTGGCGACCGCAGGCGTTGGCGCAATCGAACACTGACAGGTGCTCATCCTTCAGATGCGGTGCACCTTCGACGGTCTGCATGCCGCAGATGACATCGTTCGCCTCTTCGATCTGCTGCCAGGTGAATCCGAGCGACCGCAGCAGGTTGAACCCGGGCTTGCTCCACTGTTCGGCCGTGAATCCGAGCCGCTTCATGGCGTCCTCGCCCAGCGTCCAGGCGTTGAAGGCAAACGGCAGCTCGAAGACCGACGGCAGCATGCCTTCGATCCGGTCGATCTCATCGTCCGTCAGTCCGCGCTCCCGGAGCGACTCGCGGTTGATGTGCGGTGACTCGCTGAAGCTGAGCGATCCGAGCAGGTAGCGCATGATGTCCTGCACTTCGGTCTCGCCGTAGCCCAGCGCCTTCAGCGCCGGCTGGACGGACTGGTTGGCGATCTTGAAGTAACCGCCGCCGGCCAGCTTCTTGAACTTGACCAGCGCGAAGTCTGGCTCGACGCCGGTCGTATCGCAGTCCATCAGCAGGCCGATCGTGCCGGTCGGTGCCAGCAGGGTTGCCTGGGCGTTGCGATAGCCGTGTTGCTCGCCCAGCTCGATTGCACGATCCCACGCGGCGCGAGCCGAATCCAGCATGTCGCCCGGGCAGTAGTCCGGGTTGATGCCGACCGGCTTGATCGAGAGGTTTTCGTACTCTTCGTGGGCCGCGTTGTAGGCCGCCCGGCGATGGTTTCGCATCACCCGGAGCATCGCATCCGCGTTTTCCGGGTACTTCGGGAATGGACCCAACACGGCAGCCATCTCGGCTGATGCCGCGTAGGACTCGCCGGTCAGGATCGAGGTCAGCGCACCGGCAATTGCCCGGCCGGCTTCGGAATCGTAGGCGAGGCCCATCTGCATCAGCAGGGAGCCCAGATTGGCATAGCCGAGACCCAGCGTGCGGAAGTCGTAGCTGTTCCGGGCGATCGCCTCGCTCGGGAACTGCGCCATGAGGACGCTGATTTCCAGCACAACGGTCCAGATCCGGGTGGCGTGGCGATACTTCTCGAGATCGAACTCGCGTGTCTCCGGGTCATAGAAGGTCAACAGATTGAGCGATGCCAGGTTGCAGGCAGTGTCATCCAGGAACATGTACTCCGAGCACGGGTTGGATGCGTTGATCCGTCCCGATGCAGGGCAGGTGTGCCAGTCGTTGATCGTCGTATCGAGCTGCACGCCCGGATCGGCGCACTGCCAGGCCGCCTGGGCGATCTGGTGCCAGAGATCACGTGCCCGGACGGTGCGATGCACTGAGGCATCGGTCCGGCGGGTCAGGTGCCATTCCTCGTCATCGATGACCGCCTGAATGAAGTCGTCGGTAATCCGGACGGAGTTGTTCGAATTCTGGCCGGAGACGGTCGCGTAGGCCTCGCCGTTGAAATCAGCGGAATAGCCGGCCGCGATCAGTGCCGCAACCTTCTGCTCCTCTTCGGCCTTCCAGTTGATGAAGTTCTCGACATCCGGGTGATCGATGTCGACCACGACCATCTTGGCTGCGCGACGGGTGGTGCCACCGCTCTTGATCGCGCCGGCCGCCCGGTCGAAGATCTTCAGGAAGCTCATCATGCCGGAAGACGATCCCCCTCCGGAGAGCGGCTCTCCCTCGGCCCGCAGTGCCGAGAAGTTGGTTCCGGTGCCGGAGCCATACTTGAAGACACGGGCTTCGCGTGTGACCAGATCGAAAATGCCGCCTTCGTTGACCAGATCGTCGCTTACCGACTGGATGAAGCAGGCGTGCGGGGTCGGGCGGGTGTAGGCGTCGCCGGACTCCACGACCTCGTTTGTCTCTGCATCAACATAGGTGTGCCCCTGCGCTGGGCCGGTGATGCCGTATGCGTGGGAAAGGCCGGTGTTGAACCACTGCGGCGAGTTCGGCGCGGCCATCTGGTGAACCAGCATGTACTTCAGTTCGTCCTCGAAGGCTTCGGCGTCATTCGAGGAAGCAAAATAGCCGTGTTCCTCGCCCCAGTGGCGCCAGGTGTTGGCGAGCCGGTTGATAACCTGCTTCGCGCTGCGCTCCGGTCCGAGCACGGGCTCGCCATTCTCACCGAAGATCAGGTTGCCGTTCTCGTCGTACTGCGGAACCCCAGCCTTGCGGAAATATTTGGAGACCATGATGTCGGTGGCGACCTGCGACCAGCTCGCCGGGATCTCGGCATCTTCCATCTCGAAGACGACCGAGCCATCCGGATTGGCGATGCGGGAGGTCCGCTGCACCCACTCGATCGTGTCGTACGGATCCTGCCCCGGCTGGGTAAACAGCCGCTCGACAGTGATCCCTCTCAAATCGGCACCGCTACTGGCACCCGAAGCGTCTGCCATCTGTCGTATCCCTTCACCGGCCGCACTTGCATCCCTGTCAAGTGAGGTCGTTTATATCCGCACGCGGGAGGAGCCGCGATCTGGAAGCTCGTCAGTTCGATTAACCATTAGTAGTAGTCGTTGACGAACGGGCGGGACGGGAAATGATCGGGGTTGAGAAAAAGCGACAAAGCTCTCCTGTCAGGTAAGCAAAGCGTCCAGAAACGGACCACGAAGTCGGTGGATCCCCGGATTGTCGACGCTGTGCTGTCCTGCTCTGTCAAACCCCTATATAGCGTCCCTGCCATACTGTCAACGCAACATCTAGTGTATCAAGCCCTGACGGGGCCTGTCTACAGTTCCCACGATGTCAATTGTGCACCCCATTATAGAACACATGTTCGCCATGTCAAGCCCTGCGCCATCGGGGTTCGAGGGGTGCAGGTCTGGACATAAGGGAAGTCCGAAAATCGCGTGCATGCGGAAAAGTGACCTTGCCTTGTTGACATATCCCGGACGCCTTGATCGTGACCCGGAGGCAAGCGGCGGAGATCGCCGTCATGTGACAAGGAGGCACAGAATGGTCTTGCCGGACGAGATTAGCCGGCCGTACGTACGACGATTCGTGTCTGCTGGACATAAGCGCGCAGATTATTGCTGCGGCCTGGTACTTTCGGGGAGTGAGCGTGGAGTTTCATCATGCAGGGTCATTACCCGCACTGATTCGAGGTGTTTCAGGTGTATGTATTGAATGATCTGTGCAGACATTTGGACAAGCGCTTTACGCGTGACTATGTGACATGAGTTGCGCTCACCAAGGTGCGGAGATATGGTGTCGGCATCATCATTAAGGCAATAGCACACGATCATCTGCAGCAGGGTCGCTTGGCTGACAGTTACGTGAGATTAAGAGGAACTGGTGACTTTCAAGAGAGTTAACTTCATCAAAGACTTCGGTGTTTTTCGTGACGTACGTGCCGAAAAGGCTCGCACTCCGGTGTTTGAAAAGCGGAACCTGATTTACGGATGGAACTACTCCGGAAAGACCACATTTTCTCGCATTCTGCGCTGTTTCGAAAAGGCGATCCTTCA
>SLMJ01000017.1 GCA_007133615.1 Thermomicrobiaceae bacterium
CGAGGTCGATGTTGATGCTCTGCTCGCCGATCTCAAAGCGGAACGGGAACAGGACAATACCGGACGCCCCACTATCTGATCGATGAGCTACCTGCTTGACACCAACATCGTAATCTACCACCTCAGCGATGTCGCAGCCGCCAGCAGCCTGGTCGACGGGCTGTTTGATGCTGGCGTCGCCATCAGCGTGATTACTTATGTCGAAGTACTGGATGGCGTTGCACGGAGCGCCGAGCCCCGACATGCTCGCGAGCGGTTTCGAGCGCTGATCGGGCAAATCCCGGTAATCGACTTCCGTCGTCGCGAGGCTGACGAGCTCGTTCAGGTGCGGCAGGCTCTGCGGCAACAAGGGCGCCAGGTGCGACGGCGCGCGCTCGATTTGCAGATCGCCGCTACAGCGCTGGCGCACGATCTTGTGCTGGTGACGAACGATCCCGACGACTACGAGCACATCCCTGATCTCAAGCTGCAGCCTGCGCAGATCTCTCTGTGACGCGTTTTCGTCCCGAGAGGTCAGCAGCGAGGATATTCAGCGCGGCACGGAGTCGAAAGCATGTCCTGAGCGAAGCCGAAGGGATCTCACCGTGGCCGAAGGATCATTGGTGGGCAACGCGAGATCCCTCGACTCCGCTCGGGATGACGTAGTGTGCGCTCGGAACGACGTAGTGTGCGCTTGGGATTACGTGGAGGGCGTACCGGTTGTCACCGAGACAGACACCCGGGATGACGTGGGGTGAGCCTAGGCAGACGCCCGGGATGACAAGTAAGGGGCAGGAGCGGTTCCTGCCCGCCCCCTACCCCTCCACGGAGTTCCGCGCTTCTTTGATCTGTTTGAGGTTTTCCTCGAGTACGCGTTCGAGCTGGGTCAGCATCTGGTGGGCGTACTGGTCCACTTCTTCCATCGACTTGCGGGAGTGCTCCCGGGATTGCCGCAGGATTTCCTCGCTGCGGGCTTTCGCTTCGTTGACCAGGCCCTGCTCGTTCATCAGGTATTCGGCTCGCTCTTTTGCCACAGAGAGGATCTTGTCCGCTTCGCCCTGGGCGTCGGTGATGATCTTCTGCCGTTCCTGCACCACCCTGCGAGCCTGCTTGATCTCCTGCGGAATCGCCATCCGGAGTTGATCGACCAGGGCAAGGACTTCGTCCTCATCGACCATGATCTTGCCGCCCCACGGAACGCGCGATCCTTGGGCAACCAGATCTTCCAGCCGGTCGATCAGTTCCAGAATGTCCGTTGATGGTGCTGATGATGTGTTGCGCTGCTGTGTTTCCACCGCTGGCCGTCTCAATCCATTACCGCTCGGATGCGGTTCCAAACTTCTGCTTCAGTGCGTCGACGACGACATCCGGCACGAGTCCGGTCACATCGCCGCCGAGCAGGGCTACCTGTTTGATGAAGCTGGAGCTGATGAACGAGTTCTGTGAACTCGTCATCAGGCAGACAACATCGATATCCGGCGCCAGATGACGATTCATGTGCGCCATCTTGAATTCGTGCTCGAAATCCGATACTGCCCGGAGTCCGCGAACAATCGTCAGCGCGCCGACCTCCCGGGCATATTCCACTGTCAAACCAGTGAAGATTTCCACACGAAGATTCGGCACGTGCGCCAGCGCCGCAATTGCGTACTGCTTGCGCTCTTCGGGAGAGAAGAGTGCCCGTTTGTCCGCCACTTCATCGCCGGTGTAAATGCCCAGGACGACTTCATCGAACAGGCGGGATGCCCGTTCGGCGACGTCCACGTGTCCCTTCGAGACCGGGTCAAACGAGCCCGGATATAGCGCGACGTGTTGCACCCTCACCCCTCAAGTTCCGTCAGCTTGCCGATCTTCTGTCTCATCCGGCGGGATCTCGAAGATCGAAAAGCAACTATCCCCGTGGCACCGCTCCCGCAAGCGCTCGAACTTCCCGATCTGCTCGGGTAGTTTCACATATGGCGCGTGTCCGAGAAGCAGTACTGTTCCCCCCTGTACCGCTCGTGATTGCGAGAGTTGTTCGATCCGCTCCTGGATATCTTTATCCGCATAGGGCGGGTCCATTATGACGAAATCGTACGCGTCTCTTGCCAATTCGACAAACCGGTCGACCGGCATCTGATGAACGTGGGCGACATCTTCGAGCTTTGTCGCCTTCAAGTTCTGTTTGATGACCTCGACAGCATCGCGTGCCTGCTCCACGAAATCGACGTATTCCGCCCCTCTCGAGAGCGCCTCAATGCCAATACTTCCGCTACCGGCGTAGAGATCGAGCACCCTTTCCGGTTCGATCCCCAGCGACCAGAGTGCGGAAAACGACGCTTCTCTGATCTTGTCCGCCATCGGGCGCGTTCGCATCCCCTTTGGCGCCCGCAGTGCCTGTCCCCGGCGGGATCCGCTAATGACGCGCACGGATCACCACCGCTCAGTCGCCGCCTTCATATGAAGGCACGCTCGGATCCATCGGATACGACCCGAAAATCTTGACCATCGCGCACTTCTCGGAGAGCCGTTCCAGCGTCTCGGCCACCTTCGAGTCTTCACGATGGCCTTCCAGATCGACCAGAAAGTAATAGGCGCCGATCTGCGTCTTCATCGGTCGGCTCTCCAGCTTGGTCATCTGAATGTTGTTCTGGGCGAAATCTTCCAGGCACTCGAACAGCGCCCCTGGCACATTCGCCTTGATGCTGAAGCAGACCGACGTCTTGTCACTACCGGACGGTGCTTCATCTTCCCGGGCAAGGACGACAAACCGGGTGACATTGTTGGCGTTGTCCTGAATGTCGTGCGCCAGGACCTCTGCACCGTAGAGCTCCGCGGCTCGCTGGGTGCCAATCGCCGCTCGGCTGCTGTCGCCCTTCTCCATCACGCTCGCAACCGCAGAGGCAGTGCTCAGCGCTGCTTCCTGCTCGACACCTGGCAGGCACCGATCAAGAAACCGCCGGCATTGCCCCAGCGCCTGGGTGTGCGACGTCAGCAGCTTGATATCGGATAGCGTTGTTCCAGGAACCACCGCCAGAAAATGCCGCACTGGAAGCATCAACTCGCCACGAATCTTGAGCGTTGTTTCGTGAATAAGCAGATCGACCGTCGTACTCACCGACCCCTCGAGCGAGTTCTCGATCGGGAGCATTGCGGCGTCAGCCAGGCCGGTTTCGACGGCAGAGACCAGCGCCGGGATCGACGAAAAGGCGACCAGCGTCCCGTTATCCCGCTCGGCCTGAGCAAGCGCGGCTTCCTCGCTGAAGGTACCTTCCGGTCCGAGAAATGCAATTCGCATGGCGGCTGATTCCCTTCCCCGGTAACGGGCACGACCATGGATCCAGTGGTCGATAACACCCGTTCCGGCAGTATAGGCTTCCGTGTGACTTCCGGTCAACGCCTGACGGGTCCTGATTTGCCGAATTTCCTCGTATTTTCCCATACGGATGGGTATTACGGATTTTGACTATAATTCGTCCCCAGATCACGGTCGATTCATCTACCAGCTCCGCCGAGAAGAAGGGATGTCATTGCATGAGCGATAAGTGGCGCATGTTCGCTGCAATCGATCTCACCGAGGAGATCCGGGAACGAATCAGAATGACGCAGCAACTGCTGGAAAACGCCGGTTGGAAATGCCGTTGGGTTCCAGAACACCGCATGCACATGACAGTTCGATTTTACGGCGATCTGAACGAAGAAACAGTCCGAAATCTTCAGGAAGAACTCCGCCCCCGACTTGCCGCGCAACCGGCGTTCGAATTGCGGGTTTCTCGTGTTGGAGCCTTTCCAGGGGTAAACCGGCCTCGAACACTCTGGCTCGGAATTGACGACTACTTCGAGCAACTTGGCAAGCTGCGCAAGGCCGTCGACGACGCCAGTTCTGCAGCCGGGATCGAACCCGAACCCGGGCCGTATCGACCCCACCTGACAGTCGGGCGACTCAGCCACGATTTCAAAGTGGATGAGGAAGATGCAATCGACGCCTTCCAGGAATTCGGCGCCTACGAGCCGCTGTTCTGGGTCCCGGATCAGGTGAATCTGGTGCGCAGCCAGTTCGGCCGGGGCGGAGTGCAGTACACCGTGATCGAAGAGTTCCCGCTTGGTGAGCCCGCGGGCACGGTCTCAGACGGCGACGACACAATCTACGCCCCGCCGAAACTCCCGACTTTGCTCGACTTTCTGGACAATACTGATCCGCCAGAAGATGAAGCCGAACGACCGGTATTCGCCATCGAAGCCGATGAGCCAGAAGACGCGCCTGATTCATCCGACGATGAATCGGATAACGAATCCGAAGGTGAACGATCGGCATGATGATCAGCATCTGCGGGCCGAACGACGCATCCGCAACCGAGTACCAGGCCGCGTACGACATTGGCCGTCTGCTGGCTGAATCAGGCCACACGGTCGTCTGCGGCGGACGCGGTGGCGTGATGGAAGCCGTTGCCCGTGGCGCGAAGGAAGCCGGCGGGACGACGATCGGGATCCTGCCGGACTACGACCCCTCTGTTGCCAATGCATACATCGACTTCCCGATCCCCACCGGTCTGGGTCACGCCAGAAATGCGATCGTCGCATCAACCGGCGCTGCAGTGATCGCGGTCGGTGGCGGGTTCGGAACGCTCTCCGAGGTCGGGCTGGCGCTGAAAATGGGCAAGCGCGTCGTACACGTCGGCGGATGGGAACTCGATGAAAGCCGGACCGCGAGCTATGCCGATAGCAGTGCCGAGTACCTCGAAGCAACGTCGGCCGAAGATGCCGTGGCACTTGCGACAGCCGCAAAACCCGCCTCGCCAACAGGTCACGGTTAGCCTCGCTGAATACCAGAAAAACCGACCAGCAATGATAGAATCCTTCAGGAGGTTAGCCGCACGATGGCACTATTTCAGATTCTTGATGACATAGAAAAGCGTTTTGACGAGCTCGAGCAGCTGATGAGTGATCCAGCGGTCGCAACTGACCCGGAAAGGCTCATGGCGTATGGTCGAGAGCGCTCCGATATCGAAGAACTCGTCAATTGCTACCGTGAATTGCGCGAGACCGATCAGCAAATCCAGGACGCCGAAGCAATGCTCCGGGACGGCGACAAGGAACTCGCCGAACTCGCCGAAGAGGAGCTCTCCACGCTGCGAGAACGGCGCGACGAACTGATCGGCCGCATCCGGGTACTGCTCGTTCCAACAGACCCGAACGACGAGAAAGACGTGATCGTCGAAATCCGGGCCGGTGCCGGTGGCGATGAGGCCACGCTGTTTGCCGCGGAGCTCTTTCGGATGTATACACGCTACGCGGAGCAGCAGGGCTGGAAGGTGTCGGTGCTCAACACCAGCCATAGTGATGCTGGCGGCTTCAAGGAGATCACCTTTGAAGTAAAGGGACGCAACGCCTACAGCCACCTGAAGTTCGAGAGCGGCGTGCATCGCGTCCAGCGGGTACCCGTTACCGAATCGAGTGGCCGGATCCATACATCCACGGCAACGGTTGCTGTCCTTCCAGAAGCTGAAGACGTGGACATCGAGATCAATGATGAAGATCTTCGGGTTGACGTATTTCGCGCTTCAGGCCACGGCGGCCAGAGCGTCAACACCACGGACTCCGCCGTCCGGATAACGCATATGCCAACCGGAATCGTGGTGTCTTGCCAGGACGAGAAATCTCAGCTGAAGAACAAGAACAAAGCGATGTCCGTTCTGCGCGCCCGTCTTTATGACATGGAGCAGCAGCGGCTGCACGAGGAGCGATCCGGCGATCGCCGCCTGCAGATTGGCACCGGAGATCGATCCGAGAAGATCCGGACCTACAACTTTCCGCAGGACCGGGTAACTGATCATCGCCTGAAGATGAGCGTCGGCAATCTGGATGGAGTCCTCTCCGGCGGGATTGATCAGTTCATTAGTGAACTCCGATCAGCCGATCAGGCCCAGCGGCTCCAGGAAGCCGGACTCAACGCCTGATGAACGATCCATGTCGATGAAACGCACTGCTGGCAGTGTCTCTGACCTGCTCAATGAAGGAACGACGAGACTGAAACAGGCCGGCAGCGAGTCTCCCGGGCTCGATGCGGAGATCCTGCTTCGCCTGGCACTCGGGGCTACCCGGGTCCAGCTCTTCGATGCCCTGCCGTATCCTGTGAAACCGTCAGCGTCCCGTCGGTTCCGCGAGTACCTCGACCAGCGCGCCGGCGGCACGCCGATCGCCTATATCACCGGCCATCGTGAGTTCTACGGCCATGACTTCATCGTCAATGAGAACGTGCTGGTCCCGAGACCGGAAACCGAATTCCTCGTTGAGTTCGCGCTCGAGTGGCTGAAGCGGCAGGATGGTTCACCGAAGCGAATCATCGATGTCGGAACCGGCAGCGGGGCAGTCGCCATCTCGGTCGCGCTGGAGACTGGCAACGCGCACACCATTATCGCAACGGATGTCTCCGAAGAGGCGCTCACGGTCGCGCAATTGAACAAGGATGCGCTCCGGGCGAAAGTCGAGTTTAAATCCGGATCGTTACTGGAACCGTTGACGGAACCGGTCGACCTGATTCTCGCGAATCTGCCGTATCTGCGACCAGATCAGAAGCACGCCGGGATCGAACAGGAACCGGATATTGCCCTCTATGCCGGCGAAGACGGTTTCTCGCTGATTGCGGACCTTCTCCAGACTGCGCCCGAGTGGCTTTCCGAAACCGGAGCCGTCATCCTGGAACTCGATCCTGCACAGTCAGAGATGGCGCTGGAGGCGGGACGTCGTGCGTTCCCGGAGGCGTCGGTCGCGATGCGGGCCGACCTGGCCGGAATGCACCGGTACCTCGTCGTCGATCGCAATCCATAGAATTCCGAGTACAGCAAAATCCCCGCATCACGTCTGATGGGGGATTGCCGTACCCGTATGAGTTGCGGAAGGACGAATACTAGACCATGCGAGCAGGTTTGGTGATCGTCCGCAGACAGCGAGTGCAGATGTTGACTCGCTTTGGCCGTCCGTCGACCTGAATTGTCTGCCGCTGGATATTCGCCTTGAACATACGATTCGTCTTGCGATTTGAGTGGCTGACGTTGTGACCGAAACCCGGCCCCTTGCCACAGACGTCGCATTTACCGGCCACACCGGCCCCCTTTACGTTCTGGTAGTCAGTCAACTAAGATTACGCACCAGGATAACGCGCGAAGGCACACGCCACCCCGTGCCTGCAAACACGAAGAATAGCACAGCCTGCCCGAGACATCCAACACCCGATACTGGCACGCTGTATGCTCACAACTGAATAACCGCAATCCAGAACCTGAACGTCTGCACTGACTTTCCCGCATAATGGCAGACACACGAACGCGAATGGGGATCGTTTCGAGGGGTTTTGAGCGCGAGCAATCAGAGGTGGGGGTCATCCGTTTTGTCCGGTCGTAATTCAGCAGCCGATCAAACAAGCGATCCGGCGGAACTCGAACATAGCTGGGACGCGCACACCGCGACCAGAGCGCTTCGGGCAACTGTCCGATCGTTCGAACGCCACATCAACGCGGTGAATGCGTTGAACGTGTTCCCTGTTCCGGACGGCGACACAGGTACGAACATGCACCTGACGCTCGAGGCGGCCGTCGGAGAAGTCGATTCACACTCCGGGAGTTCGCCGGACCGGGTCGATGATCTCATGAAGCACGTCACCAGGGGAGCGTTGATGGGTGCCCGGGGCAACTCGGGCGTGATCCTTTACCAGATCATCGCTGGTCTCTCCCGGGGAACGGAAGGCAGTGAACGGCTGGACAGCGACGCCCTGATCAAAGGCCTGCAATCCTCCGCCGAACTCGCCTACCGCGCGGTCACCAATCCAGTCGAAGGAACGATGCTCACGGTAATTCGGGTCATCAGTGAGCAGTGCACGGAGAATCCGGGTTCTACGCTCGCCGAGACGATCCAGATCGCGCGACGAGCCGCAGAGGAAGCGGTGGAGGATACACCCAACCATCTGCCAGTACTCCGCCAGGCGGGGGTCGTTGACGCCGGCGGACAGGGGCTGCTGATTATTTTCGCCGCGCTTGAACGGTTTGCTCGTGGTGAGCTCGACGAAACAGAGATGACACTGGTCAGCGAACCTCCAACCAGCTTCGCCTCTGACATGCATTTCCTTGATCAGGCCGACGTCATCCACGGAATGGAAGAGTTCGGCTACTGCATTAACTTCGCCGTTACCGGGGAGAACCTGGAATCCCAGGGGATCCGCGAAGCACTTGATGCGCTTGGTCAATCGACCGTGATCGTCGGGGACGATTCCATGGTCAAAGTGCACACGCATTCGGAGCGACCCGGTACAATCCTGGAAGCCGCGCTCACATTTGGCGAGATCCACAACGTCCGCATCGATAACATGCGCTCGCAGACTGAACGCCTGTTGCATGAGCGCCAATCGATTGTCGAGCCATATCACCCTGACGAAAACGGCGATCTCGATTTGTCGATCGGAATCGTTGCCGTTGCCAGTGGGGAAGGTGTCATCCAGGCCCTGAAAGGTATGGGCGTCGACGCGGTCGTTCACGGTGGCAGCTCAATGAACCCGAGCACCGGCGAGATCCGCGATGCAATTCGGGCGCTCAACAAATCCGAAGTCATTGTGATGCCGAACAACAAGAACATCATTGCCTCAGCTGAACAGGCAGCGGAACACAGTGATTGCACGGTTCGTGTGGTCCCCACCCGATCAGTTCAGCAATGTATTGCGGCGATGGCAGCCTTCAACTTCGATCATTCTCTCGATGAAAACGTCGCGGCCATGAACGGTGCGGTTTCGTCGGTCCGCTCGCTCTCACTCACCCGCGCACAGCGTGATGCGACGATCGATGATCTTGAGTTCCGGAGTGGTGAATACATGGGAATCCTGGACGGCAAGCCGTGCGTAAGCGGGGCCGCGGCCGGGGAAACAATCAGGAAACTGTTCGAAGCCGCCGGAACCGCGGATTACGAACTGGCAACGATCTTCGTGGGAGAATCCGCTGAACACGCGCTCGTCGACGAGCTTGAAACGATTGTGCAATCGTCCTATCCGGATCTGGAGCTCGAGATAACGTCCGGTGGGCAGCCGCACTACGACCTTCTCATCGCTCTGGAATAGCGATCGGAGCGGACAACCATGCCCAGGGTCGCCGTGGTAACCGATAGCACCTGTGACTTGCCCGATGCGCTGATCGAGCAACTCGAGGTCACCGTGGTCCCGTTGAATATCCGGATCGGCCACGAGTCGTTCGAGGATCGCGTCAGCATCCAGCCGGCCGCGTTCATGGAAAAGCTTGCGGCCGAAAATGGAACGGCAGTGACATCGGCACCGTCTGTTGGCCGGATCGCCAACGAGTACGAGCGCCTCGCGGAAACGCACGATCAGATCATCTCCATACACATTTCCTCCCGGCTGAGTGGCACCTATTCCTGCGCGCAGATGGCGAGAGATCTCTTCGTCGATGGCCCTGAAATCCGGGTGATCGACTCGGCAACCGCGTCGATGGGCCTGGGACTGGCCGTGAAGACTGCGGCAGAGCTTGCCCAGTCCGGGGCATCCATGCAGGAGATCGAAAACCGCGTTCAGAACGTGCTATCCCGCACCCATCTGATCTTCCTTGTGGATACACTAGAGCATCTCCGGCGGGGTGGACGGATCGGCCGGGCGGCCGAAATCATCGGCTCGGTCCTGCAGTTGAAACCGCTCTTGCGCATCGAAGAAGGCATCGTCGTGCCGCAGGCCAGAACCCGCACCCGCGCTCGCGCATTGGCAGGATTGGTGCAACTCCTGGACGAGGTTCCCAGCATCGAGGCCGCTGCCGTCGTCTACACCGAGGGAGCTGAAGACATCGGCGTTATTGCAGAGCATCTCTCGCCGAGACTTGGAGACGAGGACCTCATCATCTCCGAACTTTCCCCGGTCCTGTCGGCCCACATTGGTCCGGGTGGACTGGGCGTCGCATTCGTTGAAGGGGATCCATCCTGATGCTTGAGAATGGAGCGAACGCGTGAGTAGCGAGCAGCGTGCGGTTCACATTGTTACCGACAGCGCAGCGGATCTGACCGCCGACTGGATTGGGGATCTTCCGATCAGTGTGGTGCCGCTGACCGTCGATATCGAAGGCAAGATCTACAAAGACGGTATCGATCTGACGACCGAAGAGTTCGTCAGCCAACTCCGCAGTGGGGTCTTTCCGAAGACCTCACAGCCATCCATCGGGGCATTTCAGGAAGCGTATCGGGAGATACTGGACAGCGGGCACGACATCGTATCCATCCACATCTCGGCTCAACTCTCCGGCACAATGAACTCGGCAAACCAGGCCCGCGCCTCGCTCGAGACAGATCAGATCCACATCGTTGATTCAGGGACGGTCTCCATGGGCGTCGGCTTTCTGGCACTGGAAGCAGCCGAGATGGCACGAGACGGACGGTCCGCCACGGAGATTACGGACTACATCGAATCCCGAAAGCAGGATCAGCGGCTCTACGCGACACTCGAAACACTCGAGTACCTGCAGAAAGGCGGGCGAATCGGCCGGGCTGCGGCGATGCTGGGTTCAGCACTGAAGTTGAAGCCGATCATTCAGGTGCGTGCCGGAGTTGTGGAACCCGTAGAACGAGTCCGCACATACCGAAAAGCGCTCGACCGGCTGGCCGCCATTCAGCAGGAGAACCAGCCCTTCGACCGGATCGCGGTTCTGCACCTGGACGCTGAGACTGAAGCCGCAAGGCTGGTAGAACGGATTCAGGAACTGCAGCCGGAGTTGAAGGTCGTTACCGGCAACATCGGCACCGTAATCGGCACCTACGGCGGACCCGGGCTCGTTGGAGTCACCGGTCTCGTCTCCAGAAACCAGTAATAGTCGTTCGTTCGGTAAGATTCATTGAACGAATCGTATCCAACACGATGACTGGCAGCCGTTTATGGCCGAGACGACCAACCACGGGCTCACCGAACAACTGGAACTGCTTGGAAAGATCCTAAACCTCGAGCGGCGCAAGCAGTTCGACGACTCCGCCATTTCCGGCGGCCTGGAGGCGTTCATCCGGAAGCGGACGGAAGAGTCACGTTCCAGAGGCGAGCCAGTCGAATTGCTCAATGAGCTCAGCCTCACCTTCGACGACTACGAGAACCTGCCAGTGCAGGTCCGGCAACAGCGGGTTGATCAGGCTGAGCGCCTGATACGCAACGTCACGGGTCAGGAACCACCGCAGCAACCCGCGCAAACCGACCAGCCGGAGCAACGCACTCCATCACCCACGCGGAAGCAGACGCCTGCTCGAAAACCGTCCCGCGTGCAGCTCAATTCGCTCGATGATCCGGTCACGAAGGTACCGGGAGTCGGTGAGAATCGGCAAACGCAACTGGCTCAACTCGGCGTTCGAACCGTCCGAGATCTGCTCTACCTGGTTCCACGCCGGCATGAGGACTACAGCCGCCTCAGCCCGATAAACAGTCTCCGGTACAACGGCGAGTACACGGTCCGCGGTCGGGTAGTCGATGTACAGGAAAATCGCACCCGGAACAACGCCCGGATGATCACCGTGACGATTTCAGATCAGTCCGGATCATTGCCGATCATCTTCTTCAATCCGTGGGTACTCAAACAGCTTCACCAGGGAGTGGAAATCGCCGTAAGCGGTCGGGTTGAACGCGTCAACAGCCGGCCAGGCCTGAAGAACCCGGAATGGGAGATCATCGAAGGCGAGTCGATCCACACGGGTCGGCTGGTGCCCTTTTATCCGCTCGTTCGAGGGCTCTTCCAGAAACAGGTTCGCAACCTCACCCGCCGGGCGCTGGATATCGCCCGGGATTACATCGTCGATCCTCTGACGCCCGCAGTCCGGGAGCGTCACAACCTGATGGATCTCGGCCGAGCGCTGGAAGCGCTGCATTACCCGTCTTCGATGACCGAACATCGCCAGGCAAGAGCTCGGCTCGCATTCGACGAGTTTCTTGTGCTGCAATACGGCCTGCTTCGCCGGAAGACCGAGTGGCAGAAACAACAGGGGCAATCGTTCCCACCCGATCCTGATGAAGTCGAGTTTTTCGTTGGTTCACTGCCGTTCAGACTGACTGACGCCCAGCGCCGCTCGCTCGATGAGATTCTTCACGACCTCGAGCAGGACGAGCCGATGAGCCGGCTGCTTCAGGGAGATGTCGGCTCCGGAAAGACCGTCGTCGCAGCCGCAGCTGCCCACGTCGTCGTGTCCAACGGCGCACAGGTGGCGGTACTTGCCCCGACCGAGATCCTTGCCGAGCAGCACGCGAAAACCTTCGAGCAGATATTCCGGCAACTCCCGGCAGCGAAACGCCCAACAGCTACGCTGCTCACCGGAAGCACACCCACTGCCAGGCGCCAGGAGATCGATGAAGGGCTCGCCGACGGTTCGATCAACGTTTTAATCGGTACCCACGCGATTCTCGAGGAACACGTCGACTTCCAGAGGCTGGGTCTCGCCATCATCGATGAACAGCACCGCTTTGGTGTACGCCAGCGCGCTCGACTCCGCTCGAAGGGTGTTCAGCCGGACATTCTGGTGATGACCGCCACGCCTATCCCTCGCAGTCTCGCACTGGTTCTACACGGCGACCTGGATGTCTCGATCATCGATGAGTTGCCGCCCGGCCGGCAATCAATTGTGACCCGACGAGTCGCCGGTCGAGAGCGCTCGAAGGTTCACCAGTTCATCCGCGAGCAGGTCACGGAAGGTCGTCAGGCGTTCATCATCTATCCACTGGTTGAGGAATCAGAGCGGCTGGACGTCAAGGCGGCGACGAGCGAGGCAGAGCGACTCGGTAGCGAGGTCTTCCCGGACCTTCGCGTCGGCCTGCTGCACGGCCGCATGAAGCCGGCCGAAAAAGACGAGGTGATGACACAGTTCCGGGATCGTGAAATTGACGTTCTCGTTGCAACCTCGGTCATAGAAGTCGGAATCGATGTGCCGAACGCATCGGTCATGGTCATTGAAGGCGCCGAGCGCTTCGGTCTCTCCCAGCTTCACCAGTTTCGCGGGCGAGTCGGCAGAGGCGCCGCGCAGTCGTATTGTGTTCTGGTTACCAGCGATGATGCAGAGAGTGGTAACAGTCAACGGCGGCTGGATGCGATTGTCGAAACGCAGGACGGCTTCCGACTTGCGGAAGTTGATCTGGAGCTACGCGGCCCTGGTGAATTCTTCGGTACGAGGCAGAGTGGAATCCCGGAGCTCGCGTTCGCGGTTCTCGGCGATATGATTACGCTGAATGCCGCGCGAACCGAAGCGCAGCAGATCATCGACACCGATCCGGAGCTGGACCTGCCCGAGCACCGGGAGCTCAAAGGCGCGGTACAACGGTTCTGGATCGATGGCATGGGCGACCTTAGCTGATCAGAACGATACGCATAGATTGAGACGGCATGACGCACTGTTTTCTGGAAGCGAACGTCACGACAACACAGATTTCCTATCCCTTTCAGGCCGGCTGGATTGACCCGCCTGAGTGGCTGATTCTCCGGGATCGCGTGACGGACGAGTTTCTCTCCGAAGATAGTGCCTGCGCGCTGGTCGATACGATCACCGCCACTCGATTCCTGGATTCACACTCCGTCGTTGCTGATCTGGCTATCGTTTCCACCCATCGCAGTGCCTACACAATGCGAACCACAAAGCGGCCCGACGAAGTTGAGCATGCGACCGTCCAGCTCGGAGAGGCATGCCCGATGGCCGAAGCGCTGGCCCGGGCGACGATCCACCACTTCTATGGCATCGATGTCGTCGACTGGAATCGTTCAAAACAGGATTCCGACGTCACGATCCTCGACCACTCCGCTGCAATGCAGCCCGATCCGGATGCCTGGAACGAAGATCTGGTCCGCGCCTGGTTCATCCTGACGTCAATGGCGGTCCCGACGCACGTTTTCCTGGCTCCGAAATCGGTGCTGGAAGCCCGGCAGAACGAGATTCAGAAGATGGTTGAGACCATTCGTAAGTCAATCGACATCGCGGATGACCGTCGCCGCGAGGTCCGGCGAAACGTTTCCGGTGACCTGGAGATCGATCGCGATCACCTCACCGAGTTGCTCAACGATCAGAAGACCCGGCTGACAAAGAACGCCCGCAAGGGATGGCTCGATCTCGCGAACCGGGTCGCCCGGGCGATGGACCTGCCAACCGGGCCGAACCCTGACGTTGTTTCATTCGGGCTTGCCAGGGACGAGTAAGGGCTACTCGTCTTCATCTTCCCGCAGATCGACTGCATACGTCCGGGTCATTCCGGCGTAGTGCTCGGCTGCGATGTGGTGCACCAGCGGGAGTTCGGTTTCACCGATCCAGCGATCGGTGAAGTAGTTGTCATCAGCATCTGCTGTCAGAATCTGCCCCACAACGAGATCATGATCGGCGAGCGAGATCCGCTCGATCACCCCGCATTCGATGTGCGCCACACACTCAAGAATGCGCGGAGCGTCGATCTCCAGTGGGTCAATCGGAGTCAGGCCCGTCGCATCGAACTTATCAAGTTCATTGCCGGACAAGACCCCACACTGGTGAACTGCCTTGATCAGATCCATCGTGGGAATGCTCAATCCGAACATCTCGGATTTGCTGACCAGTTCATGCGTCAGGCGACCGGGATGGATCGCAATCGTGATGAGCGGAGGGTCGAATCCAAGGGGAGACATCCACGCCGCGGTCATCACATTCGGGTGGCTACGGAACATGCTCGTAAGCAGGACAACCGGTGAGGGTTCCAGCAGTCGTAGACTAGCTGCGGGTTGGAGCGTCCGAAGGCTCACTGATTCGTCTCCGTGGTGCGATCTGGACCGTCGATCATCATCCGGTACACATTGTAGTAGCGTCGAGCCACGCTGGCCTGTGTGAAGTGATCCAGCACACGTTGCCGGGCCCAACGGGAAAGTTCGAGCCGGAGTTCCTTCTCGGCCACGAGCTGATCCAGCTTCCGGGTGAGCGATTCAACGTTATCCTCCGGAAAGACCAGGTCCGGATTGCCGATCACGTTCGGAATCTCGCCGGAGTTCGACCCGAGCACCGGAACACCGGACGACATCGCCTCGATTATGACCCGACCAAACTGCTCTTTCCAGTTCGGACGTGTTCGAGACGGAATCACCAGCAAATCAAGTGATCGCAGCGTCTCCGGCATATCCGCCGAGGCCACCTGTCCGCGAAAGGTCACCCGGTCGCGAACCCCTTTGTAACTCGCGAGATGCTCCAGACGGCTGCGCTCGCTTCCGTTGCCAATGATCTGAAGCTTCGCCGAGCGGGACTTCATCCGGGCGAACGCCTCGATCAGCACATCGACGCCCTTCTCATTCACCAGGCGTCCTGCGTAACCGATCGTTGGCCGCTCGGTCTCCTCCAGATACTTTCTGGGATAGTAGATATCTGGATCGACCCCGAATTGCGGAATGACATCCAGCGGACCGCGATACCCCTTCTTGCGAAGCACTTCGACGGCTTCCCGGTTGCCCGCCACCCCGGCTGCGCAGAGCCGGTAGTTCGACAACTCGATAATCCGGAATGGAATCGGATACCGACGGTACAGGTTCTGCCAGGAAAAGAACATCACCTTCGCCCCCGCCATTCGCCCCAGGGTTGCCGCGTGCAGTGTCACCCAGTTATAGGGTTCTTCA
>SLMJ01000319.1 GCA_007133615.1 Thermomicrobiaceae bacterium
GGGTGGGTTTCAGTCACATCAACAGAATCCCCAGTGCCTGGGATTATGTATTAGACTTGAATGAAGGCTTCTACGTTCGAGTTCATCTCAAAGACGGTGGGGGTATACTCGGTGGAGTATACGGAACTAACTCGTTCGCTGCCGATGAGAATGACTCTGTAGATCTATATCTACAGGAGCTATGGCTACTGGATGACAACGGTGAGTTTCTTACACCGGTTCCAACCAGCCGCGGCGTCTGGATAGCACGGGACTCGGCGGAGTATATAGAGTTCCTTTCCGGAGAGGATGATGGATATGGTACGACCCCAGACCCAAGCCCATCAGTCGAAGCCAAAGCGTCCGGCTCCCGGACCTGACAAACGTGGCTTCCAACCGGAGACAAATCCAAAACCCTATCCGCCACCGCCTATGAAGGGGAAGGTGGAGTCAGTTGCGAAGACGAAGTCAAAGACTGCAGCGTCGAAGATTGACAGTCCCAACATCGACCGAACCTGAGCCGCCTCCCTACTTTGTGCAGTTAAGGTCTCCCGGGAGCCCACAGCTGCTAACCCGCAGTGCGCTGTCTTCTTCCTGGACGCCGCATGAGTTGGATATGCCAGTTGCTTTGTCTGGATCAGCACGTTCTGGATTCAGTGCTCGAGATTACAGGCGTGCGGTTGATAACGGGCTCGCCTCTCTTAGAGGGTGAATCAAGCGCCTGGCGAACGCGAGCGGATGATGGCTCCGTGTTCACGCTCAAGCTGCACTGGAGTGCCGAACACCTGGGGCGATTCAGGAATGCTGAAGAAGTAACAAGCCATTTACGTAGCAGTGGATATCCAGCTCCAAGACACGTTGGCAGTGATAGGTGCCGATCAGGATCTTGGCAACTGATCGAGTGGGTAGCCGCAGAGCCGCTGCAGCATCCAACGCACACGATCCTGGTGCAGCTACTGGAACTGATTAATCGGCAACGCTGCGCCGGTAGATGTTCACTCAAATGGACAAATGAGCTTATCGATTCAGTGCTAGATGGCAAAGACGGTCACTGCGAAACTGCATCGCTGCTTCATTACTCCGTCCGTTCGCGCGAGTTGCTTGACGGAATTCAGCAATGGGCCCTCGCCGCGCGGAACTCAACAAGCCGTTCCGAAGACGTCGTACACTTCGACTTCCATCCGGGCAATATACTGGTCGAGCATGGTGACGTGCGTGCAGTAATCGACTGGGACGGTACATGCTCTGGCGACGCTACATTTGACCTCGTGACGCTTCTCTACTATTGCTACGATAACCCTTCACTACGCACCAGAATTCTGACCGAGATCCAGGAGCAAGTACCCGTGGAGTTACTTCGTCTGTACATGGCGCACATGATCCTCAGGCAAGTGGACTGGTCCATTCGGCATCACGACGCCGGCACCATCGACCACTATTTGACTCGATCCGAACATCTAGTCAGCGATCGCCGCGCGCGGTGAACACACCTCCCTGCTACCATGGTCGCGATAGCGTGATTCGCAATGCAGAGAGGGGACACCTCCATGACGCCAGAAGAACAACAAATGACCGACTACATCGCCTCCCGGGAGCAGGACTGGATCGACCTGCTGCGGGAACTGGTGAACTGCGATTCCGGAACCTACAACAAGGCCGAGGCCGATCGGGCCAGCGGGGTCCTGGCAAAGGCGATCGGCGACCTCGGGTTCGAGGTCGAGCAGCACCCGCAGGAGCAGTTCGGCGCCCACGTCGTCGCTCGAAAGAAGGGGACCGGCGACCGCTCGTTACTCTTCGTCGGCCACTTTGATACCGTCTTCCCCGCCGGGACGGTCTCCCAGCGCCCGTTCACGATTGATGGAGACCGCGCCACCGGACCGGGCGTCTACGACATGAAGGGTGGCCTCGTCGTCCTGCTCGCCGCACTCAGCGCGCTGAAAGAGGCGAACGCGAAGGTCTGGAACGAGGTCAACCTGACCGTCATCTTCAACAGCGACGAGGAGATCCTCTCGCCAACGTCCAGTCCGATCATCGAGGCCGAGGCAAAGAAAGCCGACACGTCCTGCATTCTGGAGCCAGCACGTCCGGGCGGAGAGTACACCTTCCAGCGCAAGGGCGCGGGTCTCTACAAGATGACCGTCCACGGGCGGGCAGCGCATTCCGGCGGGGCTCCGGAGAAGGGTCGCAGCGCGGTCGAAGAGCTCTCCCAGAAGATCATCCGACTGCACGAGATGATCAATTTCGACACCGGTACCACGGTGAACGTCGGCGTGATCCGCGGCGGGTTGCGCCCGAACGTGGTCGCCGAGCAGGCCGAAGCCGAGTTCGACCTCCGGGTCTACACCCACGCCGAGCGTGAGAAAGCGGAAACGCGTTTCCAGGAGATCATGGACATGCAGTTCGTGCCGGATACGACCACCGAATGGTCCGGCGGCATGATGTTTCCGCCGGTCGAGTATTCCGAGCGTAACGAGAAGCTGTTCGGCGTGGTGAAAGACGCCGGGAAGAAGCTCGGACTCGACCTGCCGTCGATCGTGACCGGAGGTGGTTCGGACGGCAACGTCACTGGTCAGCATACGCTGTTGATGGACGGCATGGGTGTCGAAGGCGACGGCGCGCATTCGGATCGCGAGTTCATCGTGCTCTCGTCGGTCGTCCGGCGGGCTCAGGTGCTGACGTTGTTCCTGAACGACTGGCCGGAGCGGATCGGGGAGATCTGATATCAGGTCCTCCCGTAGGGGCCGACGCCTCTGTCGGCCCGCTTGTTTCCTCCTCAATCCCGGTCCCACAGGGGCGTGGGACCCTACATGCCGTCTCGCGATTTCGCCCGGTCCCACAGGGGCGTGGGACCCTACATGCCGTCTCGTGATTTCGCCCGGTCCCACAGGGGCGTGGGACCCTACATCAAGGTCCCGCATTTCGTTACCATTCCCGGGCGATGACCACGTCGGGAAGGGGAGCGACGGATGGACGCAATCAGCGGGGATTCACTGGAGATCGCGCCGGATCTCTGGTTCGCGCTCGACATCCTCGGGACGTTCGTGTTCGCTCTGAGTGGCGGATTGCTGGCGGCGCGAAAGCATTTCGACATCGTGGGAATCGCGGTCCTTTCCGTCGCTGCAGGTCTCGGCGGCGGGATGACCCGGGATCTGCTGCTGGGCGACACGCCGCCGGTCGCGTTTCGCGAAGAGGTCTACCTGATCACCGCGCTCGTCGCGGCGCTAGCTGTCTTCGTATTCCACCATCAGATCAACCGCATGGATTACTCGATTCGTGTGCTGGACGCAGTCGGGCTTGGCGTCTTCGCGGTCTCGGGAACGCTGAAATCGCTCGAGTTCGATCTCGGACCACTTCCGGCGATCCTGCTGGGAACAGTGACCGGAGCAGGTGGCGGTGTCATCCGGGATCTGCTCGGCCGGGAAGTGCCGCTTATTCTGAACCGGGATATTTACGCGCTGGCGGCCGTCCTGGGAGGACTCACCGTTGTCATCGCACTCTGGCTGGGAATCGATACAACACTCGCGGCACTTGGTGGCTTGATCGCCACGATCGGACTCCGGCTGATCGCCATCCGTTACAACTGGCAAGCACCAAGACCAAAAACCAACGACATAAACGAAAATGGCGCGGGGTAGAACCCGCGCCAGTGGTGTTCGGTCAACTGTCGCTTACAGCGTGATCACCTGGTCCGGCGGGTTGCCGGAGAGAGCCGCATAGAGGTCCGGGAAACATCCCACTGAAACGCCGTCGACGACGCCACTGACGGTGCAGTTGCCCGGTTCTCCCTGGGCCAGCTCACGCTCCAGCGCGCACTGGTCGCACATCATCAGCATGATGCCCTTCTCCTGCGCGACCTTCGAGAGCCGCTCGCCGATCGGGTCTCCCTTGCGCAGCACGTAGTTGTTGTCATCGAAGAAAAACATCCCGACCACATCGACACCGTGACTGCCGTCTTCGAGTTGCGGCAGGATCATCTTGCCGAGCTTGTAGCTGGCAGTATGCCCTGACGTGCTGAACACATATGCGACCTTCATGGTCTGCGCTGTCCTTTCTGTTGCATCACACTTTCTAAACCAACTCGTATGATAAGTGTTCGTATCCGCACTGGCAACCGCCACCGGGTCTGCACTGTGACGATTCTGTTGCGGCGATCTGGCAATCAGTGACACGCCTGTTCCGGGCAAAGTTGCATGATTGTGCAGATGCCGGCGAAACAGTTGGTCCCGGCTTTGATGCGAGTCTATGAAACACACAAAACGCGGAATTGAGGCCGACATGCTCAATCGGATTA
>SLMJ01000398.1 GCA_007133615.1 Thermomicrobiaceae bacterium
CAGCGAATATCAGCGACGTGAAGATCAGCCCGTATCGCGGCTGGATTGCCCCACGGAACAATATCTCTTCGCCTACTCCGGCCGTGATTCCGATCAGTAGCGCTCCCTGAACGTTGATCAGGTCTGCGGTCACTTCGTCCATGATGACGTCGATGTCATCGGTAAGGCCAGGCTGGAAGATATCAGTGAGCACTCCGCCGATCGCCGAAACCATGAACAGGGGGACGATTAGCGCGACTGATATGACTACCTGCCGCAGTGTCGGCATGTGCAGCCCGAGCCGTTCCCTGACGCTGGAGAGATCCCGATTGATCGCGCCACCAATTGCGAAATAGGCAATCGCGACGAGGAGCACTGCTTGCAGAATCAGGCTGGATTCCGCTGCCGGAGCGAATTCCTCCTGGCCGTTGCCGTTGGCAAACGTGAGATCGATCGTCCAGATCATCGAAACCGAAAGGGCAAGCATCACTACCAGGCCCACCATATCGGGCATTGATCTCGGGTTGATCGGCATGAGCCGGGAAAGTAGTTGACGGAACGGTGGCAGGAGCGAAACGCCGATAACCGCGCCCGTCAACATCATGAAAACGCCTGTACGGACGCCGAAGATGTCCTCTTCCAGCTCGGCGGCAAGGTCATCGGCCAGGAGGACCGTCACGCCACCAAGCCCGATGAACGCGAAGGCACCAAGTCCGAATACGACATAGAGCAGAATCGCAAGAGGAGGACGATCATCAGCAAAATGAGCCCACGCGGAGAGCACGAGCGCCAGGATGATTCCGGGAATGACGATCGCGAGGAATTCCACGAACTGCCGGATCCTTTCTCCAATGAAAAGGCGCCGGAACCTCCAGCGCCTGCACCGATTATACTCAGGCGCAGACAGCGTGCCGTGCTAAACTCTGTCTGGTAGTGCGTTCACGGATGGTTAGGTACAGCCAGTGGCTCAAAAAAAGCGTGGACTTGGTCGTGGCCTCGATGCCCTGATCGAAGCCCGTTCGGAATCAGCTGATCCCGGCCGGGTAGCCGAGCTCGACCTCGACTGGATCGAGCCAAACCCTCATCAGCCCCGGACCGAAATGGATCGTGACGAGCTCGATGCGCTCGCGTCATCCATTAAGGAGCACGGTGTCATTCAGCCCGTGATTGTTACGGAGAGCGACGGCTCAACGCCGTACCGGCTGATCGCTGGCGAGCGCCGATGGCGTGCGGCCCGCCAGGCCGGTCTGTCGGTCATCCCGGCAATTGTTCGTGAATCCAGCCCGCGCGCAATGCTCGAACTTGCCCTGATCGAAAACATCCAGCGAGCCGACCTCAACGTGCTCGAGGAAGCGGCCGCATACCGGCAATTGATCGAAGAATTCGGCCTGAAGCACGGTGATCTCGCCGGGCGCGTCGGCAAGAATCGCAGCACGATTACGAACGCGATGCGAATTCTGCAATGCCCTGACGAGGTTCAGGAAGCGCTGCTCGTCAGGACGATCACAGAAGGGCACGCCAGAGCGTTGCTCGGGTTGCCGGGATCAGTCGATCAGATTGCGGCGCTCCAGATCGTTACCAGCCGTGATCTCACGGTCCGACAGACCGAACGCCTCGTCCGGGAATGGACCAGTAACGAGAAGTCAGACGCCCCTGCTCCTCCGGAACCCGAGAAAGCAGACCCGATCGTCGAAGATTTTCAGCGCCGGCTGGAGCAAACGCTCGGCACCAGAGTTGAACTCAAGCCAGGTCGCAAAGGCGGTCGCTTGATCATCCACTATTATTCGGACGATGAACTGAATACGATCTCCGAACGCCTGCTCGACGACGACGAATTCTGAACGCGTTCTGGACACGTTCAACAAGCGGTCGCCGGCGATCTCCGTGTCACGCCGCGGATCCGGCCGGGCACCTGATCAATCTACTGGTTCAGCCGATCATGCAAATGCTGGCGCAGCTCGGCAATCGGGATTCGCTCCTGTTCCATTGAATCCCGATCCCGCACGGTAACCGCGTTATCGTCCAGACTCTCGAAGTCCACCGTCACACAGAACGGCGTTCCGATCTCATCCTGACGGCGATACCGTCGACCAATGCTCTGCGTCTCGTCGTACTCCACCACGATGTCCTGGCGCAGGTCGCGGACGATCTCCATCGCCTTTCCGGACAGCTCGGGTTTCTTCGAAAGCGGGAGAACGGCTGCCTTATACGGAGCTATCCGCGGGTGCAACTTGAGCACTGTTCGCTCGTACGGCTTGCCATTGACGTCGGTAACGCTCTCCTCGTTGTAGGCATCGAGGATCAAGGTCAGCAGCAGGCGCTCGACACCCATCGTCGGTTCGATGACATGCGGCAGGAAGCGTTCCTCGTTCGCCTGATCGTAGTAGGTCAGATCGACGCCGCTGTGCTCCTGGTGCTGGCGGAGATCGAAGTCTGTTCGATATGCCAGGCCGCTGAGTTCCTTCCAGCCAAACGGGAACTGGTACTCATAGTCAACAGTCCGCTTTGAGTAGTGGGAAAGCTCGTCCGTTTCATGCTCGCGAACCCGCAGGCGATCCCTCCGGAGGCCGATCCAGTCATAGAACTCCGCCATCGCGTCGAGCCAGTGCTGGAATGTCGATTCCCATTCGGAGTCTCGAATGAAGTACTCGATCTCCATCTGTTCCAACTCGAGCACCCGGAAGATGAAGTTCCCCGGCGTGATCTCGTTGCGGAACGCCTTGCCGATCTGGGCAATGCCGAACGGAACCTTCACGCGGGTCGTCTGCGTCACGTTCTTGTAGTTCACAAAGATGTTCTGGGCAGTCTCCGGACGCAGAAAGACCTTCGTGCCGGACTCCTCGATCGGGCCGAGGTGCGTCTGGAACATCAGGTTGAATTGCCGGACTTCGGTCCACGATCGCTCCCCACAGACCGGGCAGGCCAGGTTCGCCTCCTGCAGGATCTCGGTGAGTTCGCGTGTCGAGAGGCCTTCCGCCTTGCGATCGAGCTTCTCCTCGACCAGTGTGTCGGCACGATAACGCGAACGGCAGTTTCGACAGTCAATCATCGGATCGAAGAACTCGGAAATATGCCCGGATGCCTCCCAGACTTTCGGGTGCAGCAGGATTCCGCCGTCGATACCGACCACATCCGCGCGTTGGTGAACGAAGTATCGCCACCAGGCGTTTTTGATGTTCTGTTTGATCTCCACGCCGAGTGGGCCGAAATCCCAGGTATTGGCCAGGCCGCCATAGATGTCGCTACCCGGGTAGATGAATCCGCGGCGTTTCGCCAGCGCAACAATTCCGTCCATCGTCACCGGTGGTTTCTGGTCGACGTCCATGGTGGCAGTCCTCCCTTGGAATGCTGTTCAGGAAAATACCCCTCATCGTACAGACAAGGGGTAGTGTAATCATAATCGTGCGGTGCTGTCTCGAAACAGTGCCTTCATCTGGCACCTCGGCTTCGATCAGGAACCGTTTTCTCCTCCGGCATCAGCAGGCTCGGTTGCAGCCAGTCGTTCACTCGCCGCCTTTACATCAGCATTAGCTCCGTGACCGTCCTGGCCAATGAACTGCTGATAGACCTGCGTCGTGGAAAGACTCATGTGACCCATGATCTGCTGAACATCCCGCAGCTCGGACCCGTTGGCGAGCTGGTGGACAGCAAACGAGTGCCGGATGGTATGCGGAGTGATATCGGAAATCCCGCAGGAATCAGCGTACGCCTTCAGGATCAGCCAGAAACCCTGCCGGGTCAGTCGCTTGCCACGGTGGTTCAGGAACAACGCGGAGATGTTCTCGGAACCACGAAGATGTGGACGACCTTCGGTGAGATACGAGGTCAGCGCATCGATCGCGCCCTGGCAGAGCGGAACTCGCCGTTGACGGTTCGGGCGCTTCCCACAGTGAATCTCGCTCCTCGCGAGATCCAGATCCGTGACATCCAGAGACGTCATCTCACTGACACGCATACCCGTTGCATAGAGCGTTTCCAGCATCGCTTTGTCTCGCAAGGCTTCCGGACTCCGGGATTCTCCCGGTTTCGCCAGAAGTTTGCGAACATCATCCTCGCTGATCGCTTTCGGGGCGAACTTGTCAACCCGTGGCGATGCCAGATTGTCGCTCGGATCTGCTCGCAGCACGCCGTCTTCCACCAGGTGATGGCAGAACGACTTCACCGCGGCAACCTTCCGGGCGATCGTCGAACGCGCATACTCGCGTTCGCGAAGATGAAGCACATAGCTCGTCAGGTGACTTTCGTTCAGTTCCGGCCACGATCCGAGCTCCCGGGAGTCCCGCATGTGGCCAAGAAACTGCTTGAGATCATTGCGATAGGCGGAAATTGTGTTATTCGAGAAGCCACGGTCCGTCTCCAGTTGATCCAGGAAACGTGAAACCTGCTGCTCCATCAGTACCCCCTGACATGCGCCACAGTTCACATGCGTACCGTTCGGCGTCCGGCCACTGATCCCTGCCCCGGGCCGGACACCATCGGTGTTGACGATCAGGCAATCAGTCGGTTCAACGGAGTGTACGGCATGTCGAACGCTGCGGCGACCGATTCGTATGTGACATGCCCGTCAAAGGTGTTAACGCCAAGCACCAGTGCCTGGTCGCTCTTCACCGCATCGACAAATCCCTGATTAGCAAGCCGAATACCATAGGGCAATGTGACATTACTCAGCGCGATCGTGCTCGTGCGCGGAACCGCACCTGGCATATTGGTAACTCCGTAGTGAACAACTCCCTGCTCAACAAACGTCGGCGCGCTGTGTGTGGTCGGTTTCATCGTCTCGATGCACCCGCCCTGATCGATCGCAACATCGGCGACGACCGCGCCATCGTTCATCTTGCCGATCATCTCTCGGGTTACCAGTTTGGGGGCTTTGGCTCCAGGAATCAAGACCGCACCGATAACCAGGTCTGACTCTGCGACAACATCTTCGAGATTCTGCTTGTTCGAAGCCATTGTTCGCAGGCGACCGTGCAGCGTCTGATCGAGATAGCGCAGGCGATCCATACTGACATCGAGGATCGTAACCTCGGCCCCGAGTCCCAGCGCCATCTGTGCGCTGTTGGTCCCGACAATCCCTCCACCGATAATGGCGACCTTCGCGGGCGCCACTCCGGGAACGCCACCCATGAGAAGGCCCCGGCCTCCATGGGTCTTCGTCAAATACTGTGCGCCGACCTGCGTCGCCATTCGTCCAGCGACTTCGCTCATCGGTGCAAGTAGTGGCAGGCTACGATCCGGCATCTGAACCGTCTCGTACGCCAGCGATTGAACCTTGCGATCGACCAGCACTTTCGTAAGCTCTTCCTCAGCGGCGAGGTGCAAATACGCGTACAGGATCTGGCCTTCGCGAAGAAGCGGGTATTCAGGCGCAATGGGCTCCTTGACCTTGATGATCATCTCAGAGCGTGCATACACGTCTTCGTGTGTCCCAACGAGTTCGGCGCCCGCGGCCGCATACTCGTCGTCCGTGAATCCACTTCCGGCCCCGGCAGATTGTTCAACCAGTACCGTGTGACCATTGGCAACGTACTCACTGACGCCGCCAGGCGTGACTGCCACGCGGTTCTCGTTGTCCTTGATCTCCTTCGGAACCCCGATAATCATTCGCATTACTCCAATTGTCTCCAGAGTACGGGCGACCAGTCGCCACGCCATCCACTGACGCGGCCGAGACATTCTAACACGCTTTCAACATCCATCTATCCATTTCAAACGCGTTAATTCGGTACGGATTGACCTCCCTCATTTCCGCGATTCCCGATACCGACCGCCCCGCGCGTTGACGGGTGTTTCACCGCACCGGTACGATTAGCGATGGTGCCGGGTAACTAAACATCCGGGCCTTTTGCGGACGGTCTTCCGTCTGTGCGTTTCATTCGATCAGAGGCAGGTTCATTGAGCGCGCTCTACATCATCCCGATTCTCGCAATCCTCATCCTCGTGCACGAAATCGGTCACTTCACGAGCGCCCGCATGGTGGGCATCAGGGTCAAGGAGTTTGGTCTCGGCCTGCCGCCGCGCCTTATCGGACGCGAACGCGAGGGCGTGATCTACTCGTTCAACTGGATTCCGCTAGGTGGGTTCGTCCGCGTTCACGGGGAAGATGGATCCGCCGACGATCCAGACAGCCTGCACGCCAAGGGGAAATTGCAGCGCACGTTCTTCTACGGCGCTGGATCACTCATGAATTTCGCGCTGGCGATTTTCCTGGTCATGGTGCTGATCGGTGTGCGTGGAGAACCGGTCAACCACGTTTACGTTGGCGATGTAGAGCCAGACTCCCCGGCCGCTGACGCTGGCTGGGAACCGGGCGATCGCTTCCTCGAGATTGCTGGAAGCAGCGTCGACGATCTCAACGACGTTGTGATCACCACGCATGATCACGCCGGTGAGACGATGACGGCGACCGTGCTTCGAGGTGGTGAAGAAATCACCACCGAAGTCGAGCCACGCGACGATCCTCCTGAGGGTCAGGGTCGCACCGGCATTCAGATCACGTCCTCACCAAGGGCAACGCTCCACGTCGGGGACGTCGAACCGGGCGGTCTCGCAGACGAAGCAGGCCTGCAGACTGAAGACAGGATCATCGAGGTCGGTGGCCGGGAAGTCACCGATGGATCGATTTTCGCCATCATGCTGGCGCAGGGAGCTGGCGACGAAGTCGATCTGGTCGTCGACAGACAGGGCGAGCAGGTTGACATCACCATCGCCGTTCCGGAAAGCGACGTTCAAACGCAACCTCCGGACATCGGCGCAGTAGTTCAACAGGATATCGACACAGAATCGGTGCCGTTCTGGCAGATAATTCCGCTTGGATTCGTTGAGACGTGGAATATCCTGACGGCATTTTACGAGGGCATCATGATGCTGATCAGTGGCGAGGCTCCGCTGGACGGCATCGCCGGTCCGATCGGGATGGGACAACTCGCGTCCGAGGTGCTCGAGGTCAGCCCGGAGCCTGCGTGGGTTGCATTGACCAACCTCACGATTCTGCTCTCGCTCAACCTGGGCATCCTCAATCTGTTGCCACTTCCGGCGCTCGATGGTGGTCGGCTCTTGTTCGTACTGATTGAGGCCCTTCGTGGTCGACCGATTTCACCCGAGCGGGAAGGCCTGGTGCATCTCGTTGGCCTGCTGCTTCTACTTGGATTGATGTTCTTCATTATGTTCATGGACATCGACCGTCTGATCAGCGGGGAATCGATATTGCCCTGACGTTAATGAATTGTTCGCTCCAGAGCCGCATTCATTCGATTACAATTGAACTGCGCACCACGCGAGCGCACGAGGCGCACACGATTGGGAGGACCTCCACACTATGATTGCCTCGAGACGAAAGACCCGCGCGATACATGTTGGCGACGTTCAGATCGGCGGCGGCGCTCCGATTCGCGTCCAGTCCATGACGACGTCCGATACACGAGATCCGAAAGCAACACTCGAGCAGATCGCCGAACTGGCCGATGCAGGATGCGAGATCGTCCGGATCGCGGTGCCGGACCGTGTGGCCGCCGCGGCACTCCCTGATATCGTCCCCTACACCAATGTTCCGCTGATCGCCGACATTCATTTCGAGCACACGCTTGCACTCAAGGCGATCGCTGCCGGGATCGATGGCATCCGGCTTAACCCGGGCAACATTCGTAAACATGAGGATGTCCGTGAGGTCGTTACCGCCGCCAAAGAGCGCGGGATCCCGATTCGAGTCGGTGCGAACTTCGGCTCGCTGCCACCGATGTCCAAGGATTTCGTGGACGAAATGGCGGAAGAGAACGTGTCTCAGGTCGAGCTCGTCGCCGAGCACATGGTTCGCACTGCGCTTGGCCATGTGCAGATCCTCGAGGATCTGGACTTCGGCGACATCAAGATCTCACTCAAGGCCTTCGAAGTACCGGTCATGCTTGAAGCATATAGCCGGATGGCCAAGCTTAACGACTATCCGCTCCACCTCGGCGTAACCGAGGCCGGAACTCCGAAGGCTGGATCGGTTCGCTCCGCGGTCGGACTGGGTACCTTGCTTGCCAACGGTATCGGCGACACGATCCGTGTTTCTCTGACCACCGACCCGGTCGAAGAGGTCTTTGTCGGCTACGAGATCCTCAAGAGCCTGGAACTCCGCCAGCATGGCGCAACAATGGTCGCCTGCCCGACCTGTGGTCGTGTTGAAGTTGACCTGTTCACGCTCGCAAATGAGGTGGACGAATACCTCAAGAACATCAAGGCGCCAATCAAGGTCGCCGTGATGGGATGTGTGGTCAACGGCCCGGGAGAGGCGAAAGACTCCGACGTCGGCGTTGCGGCTGGCCGCGGCAAGGGCGTTATCTTCCGCAAGGGCAAGATTCTCCGCCGCGTGATGGAGAACGAGATCGTGCCGGCGCTGAAGGAAGAGATCAACAACATCCTGGAAGAGGATGAGCAGTTCGCCGAGTGGCGGGAGAACAAGGACACCGCCGACGTCTCGTCCTGATACTGTTCACTCAATATGAGTCTCAATCGCCCGGTACAATAACGACCGGGCGATTTGTTTGCCCGCATTCAAATAAACCCGCTCACCCAGATCGGAACGGCCATATGAATGAACGCCTTATCGACATCAGCGTCGTGATTCGCCCGGAGCTCCCGGTCTGGCCCGGAGATCCCACGGTCTCGCTCGAGCCGAAATCACGAACGGCGAACGGAGACGGTGCCAACGTCAGTTTGCTGAGCTGCTCCACCCACACCGGAACGCATGTTGACGCGGAGTGGCACTTCATCGATGACGGGCGCACGCTGGAGGCACTGACACCGGACCGGTTGATCGGCCCGTGCATCGTGGCCGATCTCACCGCCGCAACGGACCACATCACACCAGCAGATCTTGAGCAAGCCGGGATTCCGGAGAACACGAAGCGGGTCATCCTCAAGACGTCCAACTCGGAAATCTGGGTGAATTCTCCGACCGAGTTCGATGAGTCCTACATCGGCATCTCGCCGGACGGTGCGGAGTGGCTGGTCAGCCAGGGAATCGACCTCGTGGGAATTGATTATCACTCGGTTGAGCCATACAAGGCCGGTGGAACGACGCACAGAATCATGCTGGGAGCCGGGCAGATCATTCTGGAGACCGTAAACCTGACCGGCGTCGAACCAGGAGACTACACACTCTATTGCCTTCCCCTGAGAATTGACGGGTATGACGGCTCCCCGTGCCGGGCAGTGCTGGGCAAGTCTGAATGAGCTCAGGATCCGACCGCAAACAGACCGTCGGCGCGTTCGGTATGCTGACCTGGGACCAGCTACTCAGGGTCGAGACCTTCCCTCGAGCGGGCAGTTACCAGGTCGTTCAGCAATCATCCGAACAATCTGGTGGAACGACCGGCAACATGTCAGTTGCACTGGCTCGGCTCGGAGTCGACGTTTCCATCGCGTCCCGCGTCGGTGATGATCAAACCGGCGATCAGATCATTGCTGATCTTCAGTCTGAGGGCTGTATTACAGACCATGTTCTGAAAGAGCCGGACGTGCCGACCGATCAGGGTGTCATTATCGTATCCGGCACCGGTGCAG
The DNA here is from genome assembly GCA_007133615.1 of Thermomicrobiaceae bacterium. Classification (GTDB taxonomy): domain Bacteria; phylum Chloroflexota; class Chloroflexia; order Thermomicrobiales; family Thermomicrobiaceae; genus SLMJ01. The sequence continues at coordinate 9,526 of SLMJ01000398.1, forward strand.
ATGCAGACCGAACGATCCTCTGGAAGCAGGGTGCTCGCCTGAAACACGGCGATTTCCTGCCGATCGAGAAGTTCTTCGCGATGGATCTGGTTATTGTCGACGTCGATGATCCCCGACTGCGCTTGCTGCTGTTGGATCTACCGATGCACGTATCGCCCCGGACTCGGATCTTCGGCACGATGACTTTTCTTGCCGAACTCGAGTCGCACCAGGCGCTTGAACTGGCGTTGAGGCATGATTACCTGTGCGGAAACATGGCAGAGTTGATGCACGCGACCGAAACTGACAATGCTCCAGCAGCTATCGAACGGTTCCAGCGGGAGATGGTGCTTTCCCAGGTTCGGTTCGCGCTGATTAGCGACGGGGCTCGCGGCTGCACGATAGTCGAACGCGAATCCGTTCGCCACGTGCCAGCCTTTCCCGTTCTGGTTCAGGATCCGACGGGTGCTGGCGACGCATTTGCCGCCGGAGCAGCCTACGCGATCATGCAGTATTGGGACATCGATCGCACCGCACAATTTGCGAACGCGATGGGCGCTCTCGCAACCAGAGAGTTCGGTGCCCGGAGCGCGCTTCCCACACTGTCCGAGGTTCAAGATCTACTGAGCCATTCGCCTGCAGGATCGACCGATGCGAGTAATCAACCGGACAATTGAACGTGAACGCCTGAGCGAACTCGCCGAGCAGGCAGGTTTGTCGATAACCGGAGTCGGTCCGGCTGACTCCTTCGGCGACGGGCTGGCCGACGTGCTTGTCTCCCGGATCAGAAATGGCCACCTGGACGGCTTCCCCTGGTTCACGGAAGATCGCGCCCTCTTCTCAACCGATCCCCGTAATCTGCACCCGACCGCCCGGAGCATCATTAGCGTCGGCGTTCCCTACTGGATGCCGGACATTCAGCATCCGAACGATGGCGTGTTGCGCGGACGGATCTCCCGCTACGCCTGGGGACGCGACTATCACAAGACCATCAAACAGCGCATGAAGCACCTGCATCAGTTGCTGGAGGACGAACTCGGCCGGAGCATCGAAGCGCGGCTTCTGGTCGATACGGCTCGTGTTGTTGATCGAGCCATCGCCGCACGATCCGGGCTGGGATGGTACGGCAAGAACACGATGATTCTCGTGCCGCGGCGCGGCTCCTGGGTAATGCTGGGTGAGCTCGTGGTTGATTTTGATCTCCAGCACGACATTCCATTGAAGCCGAAGTGCGGGCAATGCACCCGCTGCCTCGATATCTGCCCGACCGGCGCGCTGGTCGACGACTACACGCTCCATACGCCGTCCTGTATATCCTTCCTGACCATCGAGCTTCGCGGCACGATTCCGCGTGAAATTCGCGAGCAAATGGGCGACTGGGTCTTCGGTTGCGATATGTGCCAGGAAATCTGCCCCTATACCAATGCAGCGTATGCGGAGGATGAGCCGACGTTCCGACCGAAATCGATTGACCACGCCTTCCCGCCGCTTCACTGGATAATCAGCATGGACGAGGAAGAGTTCAGGGCCGAGTTCAGCGGCACCGCCGTCATGCGAGCGAAGTGGGAAGGAATGGTCCGCAATGCGGTCGTGGCACTGGGCAACACAGGGTCACCGGACGATCTCGATGTGCTCGAGCGAGTGCTAAGCACCCACTCCTCGCCTATCGTCCGCGGGCATGCAGCCTGGGCGTCAGCGCGAATCGATCGAGACCTTGTCCGCCCATTACTGAAGCGTTCTCATGAACGAGAGACTGATCCGCACGTTCTGGAAGAAATCGAGACAGCAATCAAAGCACCGTCAGCGTAGGAAATCCGGTCATTCCGTCAGGCAAGTTACCGACCCAGCAGCACCCGAGCACCACGATTAACTAGAACGGGCGGCCCTTGAGGCCGCCCGTTCTCGCTATATCGTTCTGTTGTTTGAAGCTACTCTCCTTCGAGCAGATACTCGATCGCCCGCTCGAGCTGAGAATCATCGGATGGATCGTCCCGGTCTTCGACGTCATCGAGCTCAACCTCGATATCCGGCTCGATCCCGTTGTCCTGGATCGCGTTCTGATCAGGCGTTAGCCATTCCGCGATGGTCACCTGAACAGAGGAGCCATCCTCGAGCTGGTGAATGCGCTGAATCGATCCCTTACCGGCGGTTACGGTGCCAACAACGGTTGCGCGCTCGTAGTCCTGAAGCGCCCCGGCCACGATTTCAGCGGCACTGGCAGTGCTCTCGTTGACCAGCACGACCATCGGCAGATCGTAATCAGCAAAATCACCCGGCGACATCGGAATCGGTTCTGGGTCATCCGAGTCCGGATTGCTCTGTTCAAACAGCGCCGGTCCTTCATCTGATTCAACGAAGCGGCCAATCATTTCTCGCGCGGACGTTACCCAGCCGCCGCCGTTACTCCGGAGATCGAGTACGATCCCCTCGGCGCCAGCTTCCTGCGCATCTTCGATCGCCTGGTCGAGCTCTTCAGTGGTGTTGTCGCCAAAAACAGTCACGGTGAGAATCGCGATATCGTCCTGCATCTCGAACATGACGGCTGGAAGCTCGATCTTCGCTCGCTCGACCGCGACGTCGATGAGATCGTCTTCTCCTTCACGCTTGATTGTCAGGTTGACCGACGTTCCTTCAGGACCGCGAACGCGGCTGACCGCATCGTCCATCGGCATGTCTTCAACTGAGACACCGTCCACTTCGACAATGACGTCTCCAGCCTGCAGACCAGCGTCTTCTGCCGGCGAGCCACGCATCGGACTGATGATCGTCAGTTCGCCATCAGGCTGGTCAACCCAGACGCCGATCCCTTCATATTCGCCGGAGAGTCGCTCGCGACTCATGCGGGTCTCGGCCGGGCGCTTGAAAACGGTGTACTGGTCCGGAAGCCCGCCAACCATGCCCTCCAGGGCATCATAGAGAAGTTCCTGCTGATCAATGTCGCCATAGTAGTACTCTTCCTCCAGAAGTTCGATCACTTCTTCGATCATTTCGATCGATACTTCCGGGGAGTCGCGAGTATCACGCTCCATCGAACTCAGTGTTCGATCCAGCGTGCTCCCGTTATCGGCGGCCGGGCCAACAATGAAGCGTTCGAGTGCCATCCCGGCGCCGAAGCTTCCCATGCCGATAATGAAAACGAGTACGAAGATGCCGACGACGCGAAGGGCTCGCCCCATCGATTGCATGTAGCCTCCACATTCGAGAACAGAACGATTTCGGATCAGAACGCGGTCGGGCGATCGTCAGTTTCGGGGTCTTTCACCGCTCCAGAATGATTGCCCGATAGCTCCTAGTATACTGCGAACGACATGGATCATGCGCACGATCCGTATTTGCTACGACAGGAGAAGTCAGTGCTGATTGCGATCGACGCCGGGAACTCGAACATCGTCATCGGTGTGTTCAATGACGATTCACTTTCCCATGTCTGGCGACTTGCGACCGACGCGGACCGGATGCCAGACGAGTGGTGGGCGGTGCTCCAGCCACTGTGTGAGTCTGACCGAATCGATCTTGATCAGGCCACCGGTGCGATCATTGCCAGCGTTGTACCGCGACTTACCCCGAAACTTGTCGAAATGGTCCGAACCCGACTTGGACTGGAGCCGATTGTCGTCTCCAGCGATCTCGACATGGGTATCGGGGTGGAGACAGACAACCCCTGGGAGGTTGGCGCTGACCGCATCGTGAATTCGGTTGCGGTCCAGCATCTCTACCATGCCCCGGCGATTGTCGTTGACTTCGGGACCGCCACGACATTCGACGTGATCTCCCCGCACGGCAGCTACATCGGCGGAGCAATCGCCCCCGGGGTGCAACTCGCGCTCGACGCCCTGACCGGTCGCGCCGCCCGCCTGAGCTCAGTTGAATTGGTTGTCCCCGAACAGGCCGTTGGAACAAACACCGTGCTCAGTGTGCAATCAGGCACGGTCCTTGGGTACGTCGAACTGGTAAACGGAATGCTGACACGCATCTCGGCAGAACTCGGTGGAGACCCCGCAATTATCGCCACCGGCGGACTCGGACGGATGTTCGAACAGCATTGCCCACTGATTCAGGCCTGGGAACCGGATCTGACATTGGTGGGGCTCAGGCTGATCCATGAGCATCTGACGAGCACTGGCGCGGGAACCCTCCCGCGCCAGCGCTAGGCTCGATCCCGGATCCCATCAGTGAAACGCTAGGCTCCGACGCGAGCCTCCTGCACGGAGTCTTCCGGCGGATTTTCAAAGCGATCAAGCCGCGCTCGCATTGGCGAAACGCTCAGATCGCGACGTCGCAGGACCGGGATGCTCGCCGCAACGGCTGCTGCCGAACCGGCAGCGATTGCGGCCGTAATCCAGAGCATTCGGTTCGTTACTCCCTCTCCATCGAAGAACAGGACGCCCTGAATTGCCTCGAACGGGAACCTAATGGGAATCCAGGAGTAGATTCCATCCCGGTAGAACGAACTGAGGGCTTCCGGAGCCATACTCAACATCCCGAAGCTGAAGAGCCAGATCATTACCAGAATGGGCCATCCACCGAATCCGGCCCAGTTCAACACCGCGCTCTGCAGCATATAGAACGCAAGCGATGCAAGAAGCAGTGCCATGTAGATCTGGCCGGTGAATGTCAGATCAATTCCGGCGATACCTCTCGCGAGCAGTACGATAGAAAACGGTTGCAGAACCGCGATCCCGGCTCCCACGATCAGCTGGCTCCCGAGAAAGCCGTACGGGGTCTGTCCCGTTCGGTGCAGCGACAACCAGACCACCAGCGATGCGATCAGGGTACCAATCCAGGCGAGTACAACCAGCATGAGCGGCACTTGCGCGCCTTCCTGGCCGCCAGCGGGGTTCGCAATCGATTGCTCGACAACGACAGGCGATGTGAGCGCAGACAAATCCCCCGGCTCGACCACTCCACCATCGGCCTCCAGCGTTGCCAGGTGCTGCTCAAACGCCGCGTGACTGATCTCATCGACGATGCCGCTTATCACGCCAGCGGAAGCCGTGGCAGCGGCTGCGTTTGCCCCCTCGTTCACAATCAGTTCCAGCTCAACTTGCTGCGAGCTGGTCGCAGAGACCTCCAACGCCTCACTCGCGCCCTCGGGTATCACGATGCCGGCGTAGAGGTCCTTCTCGACCATCATGTCGTCCAACAATGTGCGGCTCGAGACTTCGTTCCACTGCAGCATCTCATGGTCGACTTCGAGCAACTGACTGGCGAGGCCCTCTCCATCCAGATCTACAACCCCGACCGGCAAATCACTCATATCAGCTCTCGTCGACGGGCTGAAACTGGCGAACGCCAGGAGCGCATGAATCGCTACCACGGCTATGAGCGTGACAATCACGCTCTTCGAGAGGAGGAATTGACGCATGGCAGGAATCCTTTCGTAATACGAATACGCTACGGACCGTTTCCTATTGCATTACGAGACGTAGCGTATCATAATTCCAGAACGGATCGCAAGAGCGAGTACAGTCGGTTATCGAAATGAGGGAGCACGGCCGATGTCAGGACACGGACTTGAGCATGACTCCGACCGCACCGGTGGTCGACCGAGAGACCCTTCGGTCGATGACGCGATTATCACAACCGCACGAGAGATGCTACTTACATACGGCTACGAGAAGCTGAGCATCGAGCGCGTAGCCAGGCAGGCTGGCGTTGCCAAAACCAGCATCTATCGACGTTGGGAGTCGAAACCGTTGCTCGCGCTGGCGGCGATCGAGAGCATGCGAGCCGAGCTTCCATTCCCGGATACTGGCTCACTTTCCGGTGATCTGGAGGCTATTGCCCCGGTCCTTCGACAGGTAGTTGACCAGAAAGAGCTCAGACAGATCCTGGCCACGTTCTTCACGATCCTCTCTGAAGACGATGAGGTCGTTGAACGATACTGGGCACTCTTTGTCCAGCAACGGCGAGACGATTTCGC
>SLMJ01000101.1 GCA_007133615.1 Thermomicrobiaceae bacterium
ATACGACGCATACGCAACATCCGAGATTGGCGCCGACGCTGCGTTTCCGCGCAGCGACGTGGACTGGCAATCCGTACGCGACGCTGCCTTGTCGGCGGAGTTGGGACGTGGTCACAATGCCGGGGCAAGAGTATAGAAGCAAACAAGCGGGTCATGACCAGACTCAAGGGCTTGCTCGGTCAGATCCAGCCCTGACGCGCTTGATCGGCCGGAGCCAGGAAATCGAGGAGATCTCCGAGTTACTCCTCGGGCAAGATACGCGCTTGCTCGTGCTTACCGGTCCTGCCGGTGTAGGAAAAACCCGGCTGGCGCGTGCGTGCGCACATCAACTCGAATCCAGCTTTCGCGACGGGTCAGTGTTCATCGATCTGGCTCCGGTTCGACAACCGTCAGGGCTCATGTCCACGATCGCCAGAGACATCGGGGTCGGTCAGTCGGCCTCCCGGGCCGTCGATGAAGTCCTGCTGGATGCATTGCGCTCTGACGAGCGACTGCTGATTCTGGACAACTTCGAACAGATCCGGGAGGCCGGCCCACGTCTCGTAGAGTTGCTGGTTGCCTGCCCGGGTTTGAAGATGGTGGTTACGAGTCGCGCCGTGCTTCAGATAACCGGTGAACACGACTTTCCAGTCCAACCCCTTGCATTGTCCGGTCCTTGTGGATCTTCAGAGCTCGCAAGTGCGGAACAACTCTTCGTTGAACGGGCTCGGACTGTGGATCCCCGGTTCCAGATGAACGCGGAGAACCGGGCAAGCGTCACCGAAATCTGCGCCCGGCTCGACGGGCTCCCCCTGGCAATCGAGCTGGCCGCCGCGCGGCTCCGACATTTGCCACTCGATGCGCTCCGCTCGCGCCTCACCCAGCAGCTCGATGTCCTCAGCGGCGGGCTCCGGGATCAACCAGATCGCCTCCAGACGATGCGCAACGCAGTTTCCTGGAGCTACGAGTTGCTCGACCCCAATGCGCAGACGCTGTTTCGTCAGCTTGCGGTGTTTCCAGGTGGATTCCGACTGGACGCCGCAACATGGATTACTGGTGGCTGGAGTGAAGATGACACCCTGGAGCGAATCGCAGAGCTCATCGATACGAGCATGGTGCATCTGGCGCCGGAACCAGACGGCGAGCCGCGCTACAAAGTGCTCGAAGTCATCCGGGAGTTTGGCCTCGAACAGCTTGAAGCGAGCGGCGAGATGCACGCCATCCAGCAGCGCATGGCGGACTGGTGCGTTGATCTGGTTGTGCGCGGTCGCTGGAACATACAGCGACGGCTGAACGATCGCCCGTGGCTGCTGCGCTACGATCAGGAACTGAACAACATACGGAGTGCACTGGGATGGCTGGAGTCTCACGGACAGGCCGGGGCAATGCTGCGCCTGGCCCGCAGTCTTGGCTGGTACTGGTATTCAAGAACGCTTCTCAACGAAGGTCATGACTGGCTAACCCGTGCTCTCAAAGCGCCGGGACGGGAACCGATCGACCCGAGAGACGAGGCGTCAGCGATGCTCTGGCTCGGCGTCATCGCGGCGTACAGGGGTGAGTCTGACACCGCGACGAAGCTGATCCGCACGACGCTGGACCAGTTTGCTGAGCTTGGTCAGGAGTGGGAGCAGATGGCCGCCAGAGTCATACTGGGATTTACCCAGTCGCATCAGGGACGTTATCGCGCTGCACTTGAGTATCTCGATGAGGCATTGTTGATGCTTCAGCAGGGCAATCTGGAAGACCCCGCCAACGAAGCGCTGACGACGTTCCATATCGCGCTCGCTCATCTGGGGCTGGGAGATCTGGGACTTGCGGAGGAGCGGTTTTCGGAGGCTCTACGCATTGCTGAGTCGATCGAAGACACCTGGGGGATCGCGTCATATTCCAGAGCGCTGGCCTGCGTGGCAATCTTGTCCGGCGATTACAGGCGGGCAGCGGAACTCCTGAGGAAGTCGCTCCGCTCCTGGATGATACGTGGCACTGTGCACAGCCAGGGCACGACCGAACTGCTGGCAACCGCGGGTGTACTGATGGCGTACTCGGGATCACCGGAGGCAGGGGTTACTCTGATGTCGGTAGAACAGCGCCTGCGGAAAGTGTTGGCGGCTCCACGCAAGTACCCAATGCGGACGATCTTCGAGACCGGCGAACTGACGGCCAGAAACGTCCTTGGCGAGCAGGAGTTTCGCTCCATCTGGCAGGCCGCGGAAGACATCACCCTCGACGAGGCGCTCGATCACGTCTGGACGTTTGAGCCAGAAAGTACACCGAAGGCGAGCCAACCGGATCGTGCGGGCGTTGAGCTACCCGACAGAGCCGAACGCCTGACTCCGCGTGAGCAGGAAATTCTTGGTCTGGTCGCCGAGGGATTGACGAATCGAAGTATCGCGGAGAAGCTCTTCATCACCCGGGGGACTGTGCGGATTCATGTGTCCAATATCCTCGGGAAACTCGGCGCCAGCACCCGAACCGAAGCAGTAGATATGGCCCGCCGAATGGGCCTGTTGACGTCGTCCTAGATCCGCCTTTGCCCTGTCATATGACACCCGCTGCAGGAACCGATCATCGAAATCTCTGACATCCGTCAGACGCGCTTGCCTGACCCCTGCGTCATTCTGGAGCTATGGTCGACAAAGCCCAGAGAGGGGAAGCCATGAATACCCGTATCCTGGTCGTGACGCTGTTCTTCGGTGCATTCGTTGCCAACATGAATGCGTTTGCGCTTGGCCCGTTTCTGCCGCCCATCGCCGATGACATTGGCAGCACGACTGCACTGGTTGGACAGGCGGTAACCACATCGCTGGTCATGGGAGCGATAATCGGACTGTTTCTTGGACCGATAGGCGATCATTTCGGACTTCGCAGACTTCTCGTCGCAGGCGCGATTCTCATGCTGGTTTCCGGCATCGGGACGTCGCTGGCGTTCGATTTCTGGAGCCTGGCAATTGCGCGCATTCCCGCCGGGATTGCTGCTGGTCTGTTGCTTGGGCTCGGCGTCAGTGTCATCAACACGCGTCTTCCGGAAGACAGTCGCCGAAGTGCCATCGGATGGGTCGTCAGCGCCGGAGCGCTGGCGGCAATCTTCGGGATTCCCTTGCTCGCGTTTCTCGCGGAGTACACCTCATGGCGCGTCGGCTTCTGGCTCGTTGGACTCCTGGGGGTCATACTCGCGATCGCCTATATGCGGGCAATTTCACCCGATCCGCCAGTTCCAGACGAGCCATTTCGGCCGTTCGGGATCTGGGAAACCTACCGCGAGATCCTTGCTGATGCACGCATGGTCAGGCTCCAGACAGGCAATCTTATCTGGGCGATGGTCTGGATCGGCACTCTGACCTATTTCGGCGCCTATCTCATTGACGACATGGGCGCCTCGCTGAACGTTGTTGGATACATGATGATGTGGGGTGGCACCTGCTTCTTCCTGGGCAACCGGATCGCCACATGGCTGGCGCGGGGCCGCTCCCCGCATGTGCTGCTGACCCTTGCCGGGATGGTGTTGAGCCTGTCGGTCTTCTCCACGTTCAGCGTAACGACGGGGCTGGTCGCTCTCATAATCGTGGTCGGATTGCTGGCATTTGCGGGCGGCGTTGGACTCCCGTTGATTACCATCATGATTTCCGAATCGGCCGCAACGGCTCACGGAAGTGTGATGATGCTGCGGCAGTTCACGTGGGGCATGGGAGCGGCACTGGGGGCCGCCAGCGGTGGATTGCTCCTGGGTCTGGGTGGATTCTTCGCGCTTGGTATCGGGCTCGCAATGTTCGCGTTATTGGCAATCAGCATTATCGCCGTCGCCGCTCGCACTGTCTCGTCAACTCAACCTCGCCCTGCCGTTGAAAGCTGAACGGCTGCGGAGCGGTCTTGTGCACGGTGTGGTTCAAGTACAAGGTTGGCAGCGGCAGGTGAACTGCCGCTGCGTCATTTCGCCTCTACCCCCGCTCAACCCCCTCATCCAGCGGCCAGATGGGTCGGGAGATGCGCTGGTAGTTGAGTTGCTTGAGGTTGGATGTCGTCCAGCCTGGTGGGTCGGTTCGGATGATCTTCGCGGCGATCGGCTCGAAGCCGGCCCGGAAATGGTTCTGCGATTTCAGCCCGACGACCTTGTATCGATCAACCGAGATGCCGTGAAGCAGGAACGGGCCGGTGTCGATTGTCTGATGACTCTCTGAACCGACCAGGACGTCTACGCCGCCGACGACCAGTCGGGCCATCTTGCCGAGGTCGCGTTGGCCACCCTGCCCCATCGGAG
>SLMJ01000162.1 GCA_007133615.1 Thermomicrobiaceae bacterium
GATCTCGCTCAATCGATGGGCCATCCCGGACGACCAGATCACCCTGACGTTCAGAAGGTGATCGATCAGATCTGCGATGTCGCACGGGATAGCCACCTTGCGCTCGGCACCGTCGCCAACACAGCAGAGACGATCAACCACGAACTGAGCCGTGGGTTTAGAATGGTTGGGGCAAATTCGGCGTCATTGCTCGCCGACGCCTCGAAGCAGGTGCTGAACGGAGTTCAGCGGTAGCCGGCCACCTCCGTGTGGCCCCATACCTTAGTTACGCTAACGGGCAGGAAGGAGTCACGCTCGCATGGATATCACATTGATGCCGTACGCGTTCTTCGAGGGCAACATGGTCCCGCATGAGGACGCCAAGGTGAGTATTGCCACCCACGCGCTTCAGTACGGAACCGGAGCGTTTGCCGGCATTCGTGGTTATCAGGATAAGAGCGGTTCGGCCATCAACATCTTCCGTCTGCCCGATCACGTCCGAAGGCTCCTGCAATCCGCCCAGATGCTCCGTGCAGACCTGCCCTATGGGCCGGAAGACGTCGAAAAGATCATCATCGACCTGGTCAAGAAGAACGCGCCGAACCATAACGTCTACATTCGCCCGCTGGTGTACAAGGCCGGGATCGTATTGTCCCCGGCACTGACCGGTATTCGGGATGACCTGGCAATCTATGTCATTCCGCTTGACGATTATGTGGATATGAGCGCGCCGCTCAAACTCATGGTCTCTTCCTGGCAGCGTATCGAGGACAACATCATCCCGAGTCGCGGGAAGTTCTCCGGCGGCTACATCAACTCGGCCTTCGCCAAAGATCAGGCGGCGGAAGCTGGTTGTCACGACGCCATCATGCTCAATCGGGACGGAAAAGTCTCCGAGGGCAGTGGCGCCAATCTCTTCATCGTTCGCAACGGAACGCTGATCACCAGCCCGGTTACCGCGGACATTCTGGAAGGCATCACGCGACGATCGCTGGTGGAGTTCGCCCGGGATCAGGGAGTCCCGGTTGAGGAGCGTGCAATCGACCGAAGCGAGCTCTACGTTGCGGACGAAGTCTTCCTCAGTGGCACCGGAGTCCAGATCGCTGCAGTCGGCACGATTGACGGTCGTACCGTCGGTGGTGGCGAGCGAGGACCGGTGACCGAAATGCTCCAGAACGTCTACTTCTCGACGGTTCGAGGGGAAGATACACCGTACAGCCACTACGTAACCTCGGTGCCGATCGAGTAGACGCTGGACGACAGGATGCCGATCGATTCCGCCAGTGGTGTCATCCACTGGCGGCTCCACCTCAGATCAGCGCCAGAAGATGTTTACCCCCTCCTTTCCAGCGACGCTGGTCGGGCGCGTTTCTGGGCGGAATCCGCGATCGAACAGGACGGAATCATCGATTTTTGGTTCCCGAACGGGATGAACTGGCGCGGCCGGATCCTTGAAGACACGCCGCCGCTTCGCTTCTCCGTCGACTACTTCGGAGATCAGGTTTCCTTCGAACTCAGCGACGACGGGTCCGGCGGCACAGACCTGCTGCTCACGGACTCTGGCGAAATGTCACCTGATCGATATGAAACGCTCGGGGGGTGGATCTCGGTGCTGATGGCGCTCAAGGCCGCCGCCGATTTCGACGTCGATCTCCGGAATCACGATCCGAGTCGAACCTGGGATCAGGGGTATGCGGATAACTGAATTGCCCTGTAAAGATACCGCCGGATTCCACTCGCTCGTATACTCGGGGCGAACAGGCAGATAAGCGCGGAATCGCAGGACAGGTCCAGCAACCCTCATGGTGTCGATCAACACAGTCACATTTTTCCGCAATCTTCAGCGTGGTCTCGTGATCTTCGCATTGTTCGCGATGACACTCGTCGTTTCCGCATGCGACATCCCCGGCCTGAACGACGGCAGAGAACTTCCCGACGAAACCCCGGTCGTGGATGACCAGGAATTCCCCGGCCAAACCGGACAGGATTCCAGCGACGATGCCGACGCTCCCGAAGATGATGCCGTGGAGCCGCAACTCCCGGATGAAGCCTTTCAGATCGATCCGGACGGTGATGACGGAGCGGAGGCCGCAGACCCGGTCAGCATTGTCGAGGGAGGGCTGAAGGAACCCCGCACGCTGAATCCGATTCTCGTGGACGATCCGCTGGGCGATGCACTCAGCCGACTCGTCTTCAGCGGGCTTACCCGCCTGAATCCTGAAACCGGTGATCCGGAGCCGGATCTGGCATCAAGCTGGGAAACCAATGACGACCATACGGTGTACCGCTTCAACATCCGTGAAGGTGTGACCTGGCACGATGATCAGCCGCTGACCGCTCAGGACGTCGAGTTCACGTTCGAACTCATGATGGACAACCGCACCCGCTCTCCGCGCTTCTCACGAATTGTCGAGCGCGTTTCAGCCGTCGAAGCAATCGATTCCGAAACTGTCGAGTTCCGACTAATATCCCCGTACAGTGCGCTTCCAGCGACGATTGCGACCTTCGGGATTGTCCCGCAACACGCCCTCGGCAACGTCCTGCCGGATGAACTGGTCGCCGAACCATTCGGCACCGACTCCGCAATCGGAACCGGCCCGTTTCAGTTCGTGCACTGGGATCGGGGTGAGCGGATCGTATTCGAAGCGAATCGTAATCATCATGAGATGTCGCCGGCGATCGATCAGTATGAGTACCGAGTGGCAGATGATAACGAGACGTTTCTCGACGAACTGAACTCCGGGGAGATCGACTGGGCCAGGATCGGCCCTGAACTCCTCGAGGACGTCGACGCGCTGGATTCAGTGGAGGCTCGGGGCACGTCCGGCTTCGACATGATCAGCGTCGTTCTCCAGAAGGATTCCGGCGTGACGACCCGCTTTGCAGAACGTGAGGTGCGTCAGGCATTGCTCCATGCCCTGGATCGGGAAGAGATGGTCCAGACGATCTGGAACGGACGGGCAGCAGTTGCCCACTCGATCATCCCGGACATCTCATGGGCCGCAGCCGAGCCGGAAACCCAATACGACTACGATCCGGAGCGGGCGGAACAACTGCTAGACGACGCAGGCTGGACAATCGGTGAAGACGGCGTACGGCAGCGGGATGGCCAGCGACTCGAGTTCTCATTGCTCGCAAACGGGGACAATCCGGTGCGGCGGGAACTGGCGGAATGGCTGGTTGTCCAGTGGCAGGAGATCGGAATCGACGCGTCAGTCAATTTCGAGACGTGGAGCAACGTCCGGGACCAGATCACGACCTCCCGCGATTTTCAATCGCTTCTGTTTGGATACCGGTGGGACGTCGATCCGAACCAGCACGCAATGTGGTCGTCGGACTCGATGACTGGCGGGTTCAACCTGGCGAGCTACATGAATCAGGACGTCGATCAATTGCTGAATGACGCACTGGCGGTCGCTGATCAGGACACGCGCGCGGAAAACTATCGGGAAATGCAGGAACTAGTGCTTTCAGACCTGCCGGTTTTGCCCCTTGCCTACCCGGAACAGCTCCTGGCAATCGGGCCACGCTTGCACGCTGAAGAGCAAACGGCTATTCTTCTGCGCAACCGGGCAAACGTCGCGGGTTGGGTTCCCGAAGACGTTGATGAAGCCGAAGACCGCGATGATGCGTAGTTCGTTGACCCCTGTTTCCCGAGCATGCTACACTCCCGCAGATGTTGAAACCGTGGATTCAGACGGATACCCCCGGCAACCGGGGTTGTGTGGTGGTTCACAGGGTGACAGGATAGCGGTATTCGCAGTCCGCGGCGAGGCGTCAGGGGACGCTTCTGGGTGGTGGACGGCGCTTTGTGTCAGCGCCAGGTACTCATGGTGAGGGAGAGACGATGGAACCGTTACTTGAGGTGAAGAACCTCAAAACTCAATTCTTCACACAAGACGGCGTGGTCAGGGCCGTGGACGATGTCTCATTCCATATCTATCCTGGCGAGACACTCGGTATTGTGGGAGAAAGTGGTTGTGGCAAGAGCATCACGGCCATGTCGCTCATGCGGCTTATCCCGAATCCGCCGGGGAAAATCGTCGGTGGAGAAGTGATCTTCCAGGGTGAAGACATCCTCAAGATGAGCGATGAAGAGGTCCGAACAATTCGCGGTAACAAGATCGCGATGATCTTTCAGGACCCAATGACCTCGCTCAACCCAGTGCTGACAATCAACCGGCAGATCAGCGAATCGCTGGAACTGCATCTCGGCATGGGTAGGTCGGCATCGCGCCGCCGAGC
>SLMJ01000335.1 GCA_007133615.1 Thermomicrobiaceae bacterium
GCCAGGGGTAATAAAGCGCTGCAAACGGAGTACTGAAGCGTGCGCGCCAGGATCGAAGCCGGTTGCTATCGGGGACGTCGCCACCGACGGTCCGGGGCACATCGAGGATCGCGAACCGATCTCGCATTTTCTCGCATTGCTCAACCATCGCCGCCTGACCGTAATGGATGTCCGCTTCGTTCAGCGTCGGTGGGAGGTCCAGCGGATTGAGCCGAACGGTGGTCTCGGTTCCGGGGGTAACCATCTGAGTGTTCTCTTCGTACCCGTCCAGCAAGAAAAGGACGTCGACGGGCTCCGGAAGCCATCCTTCAAGATGAAAGCGGCCCGATCTGTCCGTCTTGTTGCAATGAATGTCGTCGCAATCGACACTCTTGAGTCCGTCGCTCGCCTCGATGCAAACGCCGGCCAGCGCCTCGCCGGTCGCGTTGTCGACGACTGTGCCGAATAAGTCTTTCCTGGCGAGGGGCGTGTCTAGGTCACACTCCTCGATCAGTTGACGGGGAGCGCGCCGTGAGCGAGGCGGCAAGCGTCGGAAGGCGGTCAGATCCGGCATGACGAGGATCGAGACTTCATCGACCTTTTCCAGTGCTTCCAGACCTCGTTCGGCATAGAGCTCGTCTGACTGATTACCAATGTGATCGAAAATACTCAGCGTGCGAAGCCCGTTTTCACCGCCCTGTAGAGGCGCTGAAAATGGCGCCAGGGGCAATGCGGGTTCGGCTACCCGTTCGAGACGAACCAGGCTCGACGACTCGTTGACTTGCCGAACCGCATAGCTTCGGTGGTCGGGATCGGGTGCGACGTTGGCAAAACGCTCCGCTACCTGTCCATCGGCCCAAACGAGCAGAGAGAACTCCAGAGATTCGATACTGATTGGGTGCGATTCATCATCTGGATCGAACCCGAGGATCGTCAGAATTGGCTCGGACGGCCTCGTCATCTCTTCCAAAGGCGATATCAGGAGCCGGGTATTGGCGAGCCGGATCGACCCGCGAATCGTGTCAAGATAAGTCACTTTCAGCGTCGCGACGGTTGAAGCGCCAGAACTCCCTTGAGTGAGGCGTACCCAACTACCCGGCTCGATACCCGAGATATCGGCCACAAAGAGCCGGTCGCCAATCTGGTCTGGCGGGTCGTCGATCGAGCCATTTGGCGTAATGTGCTGGGTCGAGGCGAGACTGGCTGGAAGCAGGGAGATCTCTAATCCCTGTGCCCACGTTCCGGGGCTTGATGCTATTGCCCGCAGAGCCGGACCGCCGAACTCGTCTGGAATCTGAACGCTTGCTGATCGTGCGGCGCGACCGTCTGCTACACGTACTACCCAGCAGGCGCGCCCACCGTTTTCAAAGAATCCGCGGACAGCATACGCCAGGTTGGAGTACGACAGAAACCCACCGAACGTTTGCCGAAACTCCCGCCAGCCGGTTAGACGCCGGGGACTATGAAGTGGTCCGCGTTCCGCCAGCCCGACAAAACCGGCCACATCCGTGCGGCGCGGTGACGCTTGTTCTATCGACCTGGCTCGCTCGGTATAGACGCCAGGCGTTGAGTAGACGGGCATCGTGCGGCACCTTCTCTATCAGGCAAGTTCAAGTCGCTCGATAGTGATCTCTACAGTTTCAATCGCGGCTTCGTTGGTCGTGCTGTTTAGCGATGGGCCGTCATACTTGGATATCCATCCGTTGGCGAAGTTCCAACGCAGGGCTTCCTCACGGCTCTCGTTCAACAGGATGATCGAGCCGTCCCGGCGCTGAGTCGCCCCGTCCAGTGTTGTCTTTCGCCACTCCCAGAGGTCGGTATTGTCCGTGTATCCAACCTGGAGCGTGATGTTGCCGTAGCTCAGCAGTCCGGGCAGTTTCCGCACAGTTGGTTCATCGGCACCCGTGCGATACTCGATCACCTCGGACTCCGCCGTCAGCCCACTAACCTCGGTGAATCCGGCAACGGTGACGCCGTCGATCTCGACGAGAAAGTTGAACTGTGCGTATGGATCATTCCGGGCAGACATCGAGATAACCTCCCAACTCTGTCATCATCAACTGTGTCCCGCCGCATTGTCATCGACAGTGCGGCAAGGAACCTTTGCCGAGCCACCATGACGTTTTGCCGGTGGCCTGGCAGGTTGGACTAATCACTCGCCTCTATCGTTTTCTGGCCGATTCTGATAATTACGAACTCCGCAGGTCTCAGAGGTGCGACGCCGACGAGGACAATGAGCCGGCCGTTCGCGATATCGTCCTCGGTCATCGTGCTCCGATCGCAGCGGACGAAGAAAGCCTCGTCCTGGGTGACACCCCGGAGCATTCCGCTGAGCCAGAGCGTGCGGAGGAATCCGGAGATCGTGCGCCGGACCCTGGCCCAGAGCATCTCCCCGTTTGGCTCGAACACCACCCACTGCAGGCCCTGATAAAGTGATGATTCGATGAAGATGAACATCCGGCGGACCGGGACATACATCCAGGCGTTATCGCTGGTGATGCACCGGGCGCCCCAGACACGGAATCCTCGTCCGCTGTCGCGGAAGTCGCGTATTACGTTGATGTTCAACGGGTTCAGGATGTCGTGCTCTCGGTCTCCGACCTTCACTTCGAGTCCTGTAATGCCCCGTGTTACCTCGTTGGCTGGTGCCTTGTGCACGCCCCGGGACGTGTCGACCCGCGAGTAAATGCCGATAACGTGCCCACTTGGCGGGATCAGAATTCCGTCTGGATCCTCAGGATTCAGTGGATTGACGATCTTGAGCCACGGGTAATACATCGCGGCGTAGTAGGTGTCGTGGTTGTTGCGTTGGACGATCACGTCGTCAGATTCACCACTACCAATAATGGACCCGACTGCCGGATCGAGAACGGCAAAGCGATCCTTCAACTCCTCGCACTGGCCGATAAGTTCACCTTGTACCGAGGCATCGCTAATTCCGGGGACCGCGATGATACGCACTCCATCGATGTCTTCCAGGGCTTTGATCCCGGTTCGGAGGCCGGGGCCATTGTCTGAACCCTGGTAGTCGGCCGATGTTGGCGGGTTGCCGTTTGCTCCATCGGTGAGCTCGGCGAAGGTTCCGTCGTGCGTGCGAGGGATGTTGAATGGAGGCGACTTGGATGTATCTCCGGATGTGACGCGCACCAGCCGGGAGCGGGAAGTGGTGTTGATGATCTCTTCAAAGTATCTCGGTGAATCCGGATGCATCGACAGATTGTCATAACGCTCGATGGTATTGGCCTCGACATCCTCGATCGTAAGCGTGAACTCCACTACGCGAACGGTGGCACCGTCGGGAACGTCGCGTCCCAGGGAAGCGTTCATAATCAGACTGGCGCCCTCAATGGACTCAACGCGGTGATATGTCTTTCTCGAACCGTCGTCGATCTCCACGGCAGCGTGCTCGTAGAAGTTGTTCGTCGTGCGCAGATCGACCCGGTTTGATGTGCTCTGACCGGCGATAGCGAGGACCACCCGATCTCCGGCTTCGTTGGATCTTCGTGGAGGATGGGTTGACGCGTCGAGGGTCACTTGCTGGTTTGTGGGGTCGACCCCATTCTCGGCGATACGCACGACTTGCGAGTTGCCTTCGCCGATAATCCGAAGCAGGGAGCCGTCAGTAAGACCGGCGATGCTATCGACGGGCAGCACGGGGTTTCTGATCAGATGAACGGTACTGCCGTCGGCTTCGAAGCTGTTTGCCAGACCATCGGCCCAATCGATCGTATTGGCATCGGTATCTACATCCGTAATAGCGCGACGCTCGGTTACACTCGTCTCCGGGTTCCAGAACTCGACGATGTCGTCTTCACGCACGTTGCTGGCGTCGGTGAGCACCGTATTGGTGGCTCCCGAGTCTGGCCCGCCATTGTCGAATTCCAGCGTCTGGATCTCACCGGGGCGGACTGCAGTAATTCTTCGGACCTCACTGGAATTACCAGAGTAATCGTGGACCAGTCCCGGACCCCAGGTAACTTCTCCGCTGCCGGTATCAACTGACGTTATCGTTCGTCGCTCAGCATGGGTGTCGAATTCGAACTCGATGACGTCCCCATTTTGAACGAGAAGAATCGAATCGCCGTCGAGAACTGTGCTCGTGTCACCTGTCTCGGGGCCACTGTCGTCAAACGCCAGGTCGACTGCGCGGAGGGTCGTCTCCGCTTCGACTTCAGCTGCCTGCGCCAGCCCGACGGCGCCACTCACATCGGAGCTGAAGACTCTCAGACGGTTACCCCA
>SLMJ01000064.1 GCA_007133615.1 Thermomicrobiaceae bacterium
CGAGAAGGCGTCACAAACGTCGTTCGCCACAGTGACGCGACCGCGTGCGGAATCCGGATTCTCAGCGAGAACGGCTCCGCACGACTGGAATTGACGGACAACGGTAGAGCGCCCGCAGATTCGCCACACAGGGAGACCAACGGAACCGGGCTGACTGGATTGTCTGAGCGGGTCTCCGGCGCGGGCGGCCGACTTGCGGCCGGTGCGCGACCCGGTGGCGGCTTCCAGCTTGTTCTGGAGACGTCGGCAATGGCCGGGAACCTGGCTCCATCATGATCAGGATCCTTATCGCGGAAGATCAGGCGATGGTTCGTGGCGCACTGGCGGCCTTACTGAGTCTGGAGCCGGATCTGTCCGTTGTTGCAGAAGTAGATCGTGGCGATGAAATCGTCCCGATGGCCATTGAGGCCCGACCGGATATTGCGCTGCTCGACATCGAACTTCCCGGGATGGATGGGCTCAAGGCAGCAGCTGAACTGCGCATTTCGTTGCCCGAGTGCCGAGTGATGATGGTAACCACCTTCGGGCGCACCGGATACCTCAAACGAGCGATGTCGTCCGGAGCCCGGGGTTTCGTGCTGAAAGACGCTCCGGCTCCCGAACTGGCCGTTTCAATCCGCCGGGTTATGAACGGCGAGCACGTCGTTGATCCCCACTTTGCCACCCTGGCACTGCGCGATGGCGACAACCCGCTGACTCCGCGAGAACGGGAAACGCTCGCTGTTTCGCTTGATGGTCGATCGATCGCCCAGATCGCAAGTCGACTGTATCTCTCGGAGGGCACCGTCCGGAATCACCTCTCAATCGCCATCCAGAAACTCGGTGCGTGCAACCGCATCGAAGCCGCGCGTATCGCGGAGGACAAGGGCTGGCTCGACTAGAACCTCGTCAGGACAAGACCGAGGAGCTTCACATTTCTGACGTGCACGGTTCATACCGGTTGTCAACGTGAATCTGCACTGGAGGTATCATGCCGAGCCGTTTCCCGTTCCGTTTCGGCGTCATAAACGAACGCGTCCTCCCGACGAAAGACTGGATCGACAACGTTCGGAAGATCGAATCGCTTGGTTTCGACACGTTTTTGATTCGGGACCACTTCGTGCCGGATTTCTTCGGGGATCAGCTTGCCCCGATTACCGCGATGAGCACCGCTGCCGCAGTGACGTCTACGCTGCGAGTCGGCACTCTGGTTCTGGACAACGACTACAGGCATCCCGTGCTGCTCGCCAAAGAAGCCGCGACGATCGATCTGCTCTCCGGCGGCCGACTCGAGCTCGGACTCGGCGCCGGATGGTTACGACGAGAGTATGAGATTGCCGGAATCGAGTACCACAGCGCCGGAACTCGCATCGCGCGGCTCGAAGAAGCGATTCAGATCCTGAAAGCTGCCTTCTCGGGAGAACCGGTCACATTCAACGGAGAGCATTATCAGATTCATGGCTACGAGAACGTTCCCCGGACTTGCCAGCAACCAGGGCCCCCGATTCTTCTGGGTGGCGGCAAACCACGGATGCTGCGGCTGGCCGGACGTGAGGCGGACATCATCAGTTTGCTGACAACCTCGGTCGCATCTGGCGTCGTCGAGCGGGATCCCGCCGAGCGCCTGGCTGCATCGGTCGATCAGAAGCTGGCATGGATCCGGGAAGGTGCCGGAGAGCGGTTCCCGGAAATCGAGCTCAATCTGATCCCGTCGTTGCTCATCACGGACGATCGACACGCAGAAGCCCGTCGACTGATCGAGTCGAACTCATGGGACAACATCACCGTAGATGACGTGTTCAAGATGCCCTCGGTCTTCATCGGAACGCACGACCAGATTATCGAAACAATGCAGGAACGTCGTGAGCGCTTCGGCTTCTCGTACTACGTCTTCTCCGACCGCGAACTGGAAGCCAGCGCCCCGGTTGTCGAGGCGCTGGCGGGCAGGTGATCGAACCAATCGAAAACAAAGTGCAGCTTACTCGTCCGAGGGCGAAAGGGGGGTACCGGGACCTTGAACCGGCACAAGCGCGTCTGGCTCGTTACCGATTGACAGGGCAGCGTTGGCCGCTTACGCTGGAATGCAGGAACGTACAATCCATGCTGTTGCTCGCGAGGTGCGCTTGCGTAAATGTTTACGGGATGCGTTGTGTTCGCATGTCGGAATTGATGGGCCGGGCTGCCTTTCTGTATCGCAGGTTTCACTGCAGACGTGAGCCCAGCGATGAGTTGGGGAATGGAGTGCTGCGATGTCAGGTGAGGGGCGAAACGGTCTGGTTTTCGGGATTCTTCTGATCGTAACGATTGTCATTGCACCGGCGGCAGCCGCAACGACGCCGGGCGAGGCGAACAATAGTACAGCGAATGACTCAACCGGGATCATCGCGGTTTTTCATACCTGGGTTGAGGACCCGCAATCTGCCGCCAGCGAGGTAGCCCAGGCAAACCGTGCTGATCTCAGATTTGTCTACCAGCACGCGATCCGCGGATTCGCCGCGGAGATTCCCGCCAACGCCGCCCGCGGCATCGAGCGGGACCCACGCGTTGCCTACATCGAACCGGACATCGAAGTTCAGACCTTCGGTGACATTCCGACCGGGGTCGACCGAATCGAAGCCGATACGAAACTCAATCTGGGAGACGAATCGGTTTCCTACGACGGAGACATCGACATAGCCATTCTCGACACCGGCATTGATGAAAATCACCCGGCGCTGAACGTTGCCGGTGGCACGGATTGCACCCAGGGCAATCCAGTTAATGTCACCTGCCGCGACGGTATGACCGGTGACGGACACGGGCATGGCACCCACGTCGCCGGTACCGCCGCAGGCAAAGATGGATTCGGCGCGGTCGGCGTTGCTCCGGGGGCGGACCTCTGGTCGATCAAAGTGCTGGGTGATGATGGCGGCGGCCGCATGTCACAGATCATCGCTGGCGTCGACTGGGTCACCGATCATGCAGACAGGATCGACGTCGCGAACATGAGCCTTGGTGGCTCGGGTTCGAGCTCCGCGCTCGATTCAGCGTTGACATCCTCCGCCAACGCCGGCGTCGTCTACGCCGTAGCGGCCGGAAATTCCGACGCAAACGTTGATGGATACACTCCGGCCGGTCATCCTGACGTAATCACCGTCTCCGCAATGGCCGACTTCGACGGGATAGCGGGGGGCGCTGCTGACCCGACCTGCCGGGACGATGTCGGCGAGGACGATACCTATGCACTGTTCAGCAACTACGGTGAGGATGTCGATCTGATCGCCCCGGGCGTCTGCATCGAATCAGCTATTCCGGGTGGTGGGTATGACACCTTTAGCGGGACCTCGATGGCCAGCCCGCATGTGGCTGGGGCGGCGGCGCTGTATATAACGGAACACAGCGTCGACTCGTGGGAAGAGGTTCGAGACGGTCTCATCAATAACTGGTCCGTTGCACAGACCGACGAGTGCGGACTCGTTGACCATGACTCACACGGCAAGACCAGCGAACCCATGCTGATGCTCGACGATTGCACGATCGCGGACGACGATAACGGAACAGATCCCGAGCCCGCGACAGGAACGCTCACTGGCGCCGTGACCGACGCGGACTCGGGCGACGGCATCCAGGACGCTCTGGTCGAGATCGAAGATACAGACCACTCGGCCACAACTGGCAGCAACGGATCGTACACGATCGAAGATGTGGAAACAGGCGAGTACTCGGTCATCGCCTCCGCAGACGGGTACGAATTCGCGACCGAGACGGACGTCACCGTCGCGGAAGGGGAAACAACGATCGTTGACTTCTCGCTCGATCCGATCTCCCAGGATGACGATGACGCCGAGATCGGCGATCCGGTGATCAGCGACTGGTCCGTTTCAACCCGATCAACCGGCCCCTGGAGCCGCGCCGACGTAACCTGGGAAGTCTCCCACCCTGACGGTGCACTCCACGAGGTCACGACCGAGCTGCTGGACGGTGATACTGTCGTCGATTCCCAGACGTCGTCGGTGAGCGGTAACTCGGCCAGCGGCGAGCACGAACTGCGTACCCGTGGAGACGCCGATGCTGTCCGCATCACGGTTACAGATAGCGAGGGGACCTCGGTGACCGATACCCAAGCAGTGTTTCAGTAATCCTCGCAACGGACCCGAACTAATTCAGGATGAAATGACGAGGCCGGTCGTATGACCGGCCTCGTTTCATCACTCGCTTGTCTTGCTGGTGTTACGTCCGAAGCTACTCCGCCAGCCA
>SLMJ01000004.1 GCA_007133615.1 Thermomicrobiaceae bacterium
CGCTCACGCTCTTCCGGTGCGTTGTCAATGCTGTCGAACGACCGGTACGACACCGCTCCAGCCAACCCCAGCGTCTTGGTGATCGCTGCCGTCAGCGTCGTCTTGCCGTGGTCGACGTGCCCGATCGTCCCGATGTTTACGTGCGGCTTCGTCCGCTCAAACTGCTTCTTCGCCACGTTCTTCTTCCTCCATTACGCTTCGGATCTGCTCACATACCGAGACAGATACCCGGTCTAACCCCGCTGAGCCTTTTCACGCAGTTCCGCCGCAAGATTCTCCGGCAGCGGATCGTAGTGAGAGAATTCCATCGTGTAGCTCGCTCGGCCCTGCGTTGAGGATCGAAGATCCGTCGCGTAGCCGAACATGTTCGCCAGCGGAACGAATGCCTTGACAACCTGGGCGCCTGCCCGGTTTTCCATGCCTTCGATTCGCCCCCGGCGCGAACTGAGGTCACCCATGACATCGCCCATGAAATCTTCAGGCGTGACGACCTCAACCTTCATCACCGGTTCCAGCACAATGGCCTTACCCTTGTTCAGGGCTTCCTTGATCGCCATCGAACCGGCAACCTTGAACGCCATCTCGTTGGAGTCAACCTCGTGGAACGACCCGTCAACGAGTGCAGCCTTCACGTCGACCACCGGATGCCCGGTTACACCACCGGTCTCCAGCGTCTCGCGAACACCCTGCTGAACAGCCGGGATGTACTCACGTGGAATAACACCACCGACGATCTTGTCCTCGAACTCGAATCCGCCACCACGATCAAGCGGTTCGACTTCCAGCCAGACGTGACCGTACTGACCGCGACCACCGGACTGCCGGACGAAGCGTCCTTCGACGCGTGTCGGCTGGGTGATCGTTTCCTTGTAGGCCACCTGCGGCTGACCGATATTCGCTCCGACCTTGAACTCACGGAGCATGCGGTCGATGATCACATCCAGGTGAAGCTCACCCATACCGCGAATAATCGTCTGCCCGCTGTCTTCATCAGTGTGGACCTGGAACGTCGGATCTTCTTCGGCAAGCCGGCCGAGCGCGACGCTCATCTTGTCCATGTCCGCGCGCGTCTTCGGCTCAACGGCGACCGAGATAACCGGTTCGGGGAAGGAGATGTTCTCCAGCGTGATCTGATTGTTCTGATCACACAACGTATCCCCAGTGAAGGTGTTCTTCAGTCCAATAACGGCGCAGATGTCGCCGGCGGTGACTTCCTCAACCTCTTCGCGATGGTTGGAATGCATCCGCAGCAGGCGGCCGATCCGCTCTCGGTCGCCCTTGGACGAGTTGTACGCATAGGTACCGGCCTTCATCTTGCCGGAGTACACACGGACATACGCCAGCCGGCCCACGTGCGCGTCAGAGACGATCTTGAACGCCAGCGCGGAGAATGGCTGATCTTCCTCAACGGTGCGCTCTTCTGGCTCCCCGGTCTTCGGGTTGACCCCCTGCACCGGCGGAACATCAAACGGTGATGGCAGGAAGTCGATGACTGCATCCAGCATCCGCTGGACACCCTTGTTCTTCAGCGCCGTCCCGCAAAGAACCGGAACCAGCGTGTTCGAGACCGTGGCGGCTCGCAGGCCGGCCTTGAGCTCGTCTTCGCTGATCTCGTCATCTTCGAGGTAGCGCATCATCAGCTCTTCATCGGACTCGGCGATCTTTTCGATCAACTCGCCGCGCCGCCGCTGGGCTTCCTCGAGCAACTCTTCCGGCACATCGGTGATCTCGATGTCCTGGCCAAGGTCATCGTGATAGAGATAGGCCTTCATCGAGAGCAGGTCGATCAGTCCCTTGAAGTTCTCTTCCTGACCGATCGGCATGTGGACAACCGCCGGATTCGCCTGCAGGCGATCAACGATCATCTCAACCGTCCGCCAGTAATCCGCACCAGTGCGGTCCATCTTATTGACGAAACAGATGCGCGGCACGCTGTACTTGTCCGCCTGGCGCCAGACTGTCTCTGACTGCGGCTCGACACCGGCAACGGCGTCGAAGACAACGACACCACCGTCGAGCACACGCAGAGAGCGCTCGACCTCAACCGTGAAGTCAACGTGACCCGGGGTATCAATAATGTTGATGCGGTGATCACCCCAGAAGCAGGTTGTGGCAGCGGACGTAATCGTAATGCCACGCTCACGCTCCTGCGCCATCCAGTCCATCACGGCCGTACCATCGTGGGTTTCACCAATCTTGTGAACCCGGCCGGTATAGAACAGAATGCGCTCCGTTGTCGTGGTCTTACCAGCATCGATATGCGCGATGATGCCGATATTCCTCGTCCGCTGAAGTTCAATATTCTGTTGCTGTGTTCGTTCCGTCAGCGTACTACTCATGACTCTAGCTGGTTCCCATTCCGCCGCACAGCGGCAATGTCAAATGAAATGTGTCTACCACCGGTAATGTGCGAATGCGCGGTTAGCCTCAGCCATCCGGTGAGTATCTTCGCGTCGCTTGATTGTGACGCCGGTGTTGTTGGCCGCGTCCATCAGTTCACCCGCGAGCTTCTCGGCCATCGAGTTGCCGGACCGCGCCCGGGAGGACTGAAGCAGCCACCGGATTGCCAATGACTGGCGGCGCTGCGGCTCGATCTGAACCGGCACCTGGTAGGTGGCACCACCGACACGGCGAGGCTTGACCTCGAGCAGCGGTGTTGCGTTCTGAATCGCCAGCTGGAAAACCTCCAGCGGTTCACGACCGCTTCGCTCCTGGATGATGTCCAGTGCGTCGTACACGATTCGCTCGGCCAGGCCCTTCTTGCCCCGTGTCATCACCTTATTGATGAACCGGGCCAGAAGCTCGCTCCCGTACCGGGAATCCGGTCGCACCGGTCGACGCTCAATCTTTGACCGTCTCGGCATGTGTCTCAACTACCTTTCCTGCAGACCGCGCCTGTATCACCTTCACGAGAGTCTGGCGGTCACTGACACCACTCAACACCGTCTGTCGCGACGTCTTTACAAATTTCGCATTTCACAGCAAAAAGCGGTCACAACGACAAAAGTCTCGTGAGCCCGCTTTCCGTACCGTTACGATCGTTATCAGGCGCCGTTCAGCCGAGAGCACGGCAGTTTCGGATCATCGATCCGGACTTTACCGTGCTCTAGCTTGCCTTTTTGGTTCCGTACTTGGACCGCCCCTGCTTGCGGTTTTCAACACCGCGAGCGTCCAGCGCACCCCTGATAATGTGATACCTCACGCCGGGCAGGTCCTTGACTCGCCCACCGCGGATCAGCACAACAGAGTGCTCCTGCAGGTTATGTCCCTCACCTGGAATGTACGCCGTAACTTCCATTCCGTTCGTGAGCCGCACACGCGCAATCTTACGGAGTGCAGAATTGGGCTTCTTTGGGGTCATGGTGCGCACCTGAGTACACACGCCACGCTTCTGGGGAGAGCCTTTGCCTCGCCGAAGCCGACCCGCATAACGGCCCAGCGCGTTGTTGGTATATCGCAACGCTGGAGCCTTGGTCTTCTTCTCGACCTTTTTTCGCCCTTTACGGACCAATTGATTGATCGTCGGCACGATCGAAACTCCTTCGTAGACACACGGCTCTAACCGTGCTCTGCGTCATCGACGCAGCTGCGGCGCCGTCCATCTATTGAGGAAGTCGGTTCCTCGCGCATGCGACCGTCCAGAAAACGGCCACAAGGAGGTAGTTTATCAATACTGATGCGGGTTGTCAAAGAATGGCTACATGTGGGTTCATCCTGCATCAGTGAGGAGAACCGCTCCGGTAATGACATCCAGAAACCAGTTGGGTTCGAGCCCAAGCTTCGTCGGTTCATACTGTGAAACCACACCTGGTGAGCAACGAAGTGACGCCCACCCCATCTGGAGCAGGCGTCACTGTTTCGTTCTCTTGCGGTGGAGTTACGAGACTAGCTCTCGTTCTCCTCAGTCTCCGGCGTATTACCTTCGTCCGCCGGGACGTCGTCGGCTTCATTGTCCTCATTGTCGCCAGACGGAAGACCGATTGCTTCGTCTCCAGCGGCCAGAGGATCAACATTCTCCCGGGAGAGCTTTCCTTCGGAGACCAGTTCCTCAACGTCTTCGATCGAGGTCGGCTCGACCTCTGGCTCGGCGGTTGCCGTCGCCGCAGCACCTTCAGACATCGCGGCCAGGTTCGCTTCATCCTGCGCACTCATTGCCGCAGCCTGCTTGCGCTCCTGGACCTGCCAGCC
>SLMJ01000275.1 GCA_007133615.1 Thermomicrobiaceae bacterium
CCCCATAGACGCCGAAGGTCGGCACCGGAACGATCACCTCGTCACCGGGCTCGAGTGTCAGCAAAAACAGCATGTCGATGATCTCATCGGAGCCATTGCCGATCAGGATCCGATCTGCCGGGACACCGGCGTACTCGCTGATCCGTTCCCGAGCAACGCGATGGGTGGCGTCCGGGTACTGATGAAAATGATCGTAGGTTGCCAGCGCGTCGAAGACACCCAGCGACGTGCCGTACGGGTTCTCGTTCTGATCGAGCTTGATGATGTCGGAGATCGGCATATCCAGCTCGGCCGCCGTCTCCTCAAGCGATTTGACCGCTCCGTAGGGAGAGGATTCCAGAATTGATTCCTTGATCAGACGGCGGATCGCCTTCGGCACGGTCACGGGCCCCAACCAATCCAGTAGAGCAGTGTAGAAATCGCAAACTCTCTGATCACCGATCGTCGCGTTCTCACGGTACAATCCGTGAGGTTGGTGAGATCGTAGCACGGCGACGAACTGGTTGCAGCACTGCGACGAATCCGGTTATGCAGGTAGGGTCGAGAAACATGCCGGCAGGAACACGAGTGCGCAGAGCATCCGCGCCAATCACGTTCATCATGCTTGCTGCATTGCTGCTCGGGACTTCACTGTTCCCAGCGACCTCGCAGGCAACCTGGACGAGCGGGAGCGAAGGGCCGCTCGATCTCCCGGTTCTCAATGCGAGCTGGGTGGACCCGGATAGTTCTCCGATGCTCGAAGAGACCCCGATCCCGGGCACGAGTTCGAATGCAATGTTCGCCGTTGACATAACAAGCGATGAAGTGCTCTACCAGGACAGTGCCGACGAACGCGTGGCGCCGGCCAGCACGCTCAAAATCATTACTGCACTGACGACCCTCACCGCACTGGATCCGGACGATGTGATTCAGGTTTCCGCGGCCGATCTGGTTGACACGACGGTATACTCAAACGCCCAGCTCCTGGCCGATGATGAGGTAACCGTTGAGGATCTGCTCGCCGGACTCATGCTGCCGTCGGGAGGCGATGCGGCGAACGCGCTGGCCCGAGTGGCTGGCGGTGTTATCGGACCCGCTCCAGGACAATCCCCACTGGATCGATTCGTCGAGGAGATGAACGCCATTGCGGAATCCATAGGCATGACGGATTCGAACTTCGTCAACCCGGACGGCCCTGATCATCCGGAGCAGTACACCACAGCGCGTGATATGGCGGTCGCCGGTGCAGAACTGCTCGAGCATGAACTGCTGTCAGAGATCGTCGAATCGCCGGCCTGGGAGATCACGGTGACTGGCCTTAACGCGCGGCAGTACACCGTTGAGAACACGAATCTGCTGATCGGGGCGGATAGAGTACACGGCATCAAGACGGGGACGACTGGAGAGGCCGGGCAATCGATCGTGCTGGCAACTCGACGCGGCGACAACCAGATCATCTCCGTGGTTATGGGTAGCGAGGGCCGTTACGTCGATATCGAGACGCTCATGGGCCATCTTGATGACCAGATTCGATGGGTCGAGTTTGGCGCGTCGGACGACTTTCCGTTGGTTCAGCAAGCACAAGATCGCCACCGGTTCGCGTTTCTGGATGAGTTCACCGTACCGATGCTGCGTGATGACATCGGTGAGGTAACCGCCGAGTACGAAGTCGGCGCACTGCGGAACCCGGCACTCCCGCTGCGTTGGGGGGTCGTTGTATTCTTGGAGGGTGACGAGGAGCTCTATCGGGTTCCACTGTTTCGAACGTTTGACAGCCAGAATTGACGCCTGCGTTCCGCTTGAACGCGGGAGGGAACCACACTATTATGGAGCGCTTGCACAAGGTGCTGGCGGCGCGCGGAGTTGCGTCGCGACGAAAAGCCGAGCAGATGATTGCCGATGGCCGGGTGACGGTCGACGGCGAGGTCGTCAGTACGCTCGGGTTCCGGGTCGATCCCGAGAATCAGGCGATTGCGGTAGATGGTCGACCGGTGCGTAACGAACGCAAGCGGTACATCCTGCTCAACAAGCCACAGGGATACATTACGACAGCGAGAGATGAGCGCGGCCGGCGAACGGTGCTGGATCTGATCGATGTGCCGGAGCGAGTCGTTCCTGTCGGACGACTCGATCGTCCGACGACTGGTCTGCTTCTGCTGACCAACGACGGTGAACTGGCCCACCGGATTGCCCATCCGCGCTATGAACTCGAGAAAGAGTACGAAGTTCTGCTCGATGGGCACCCGCCTCGCCCCGTTCTGGATGACCTTGCCAGCGGCGTGATGATCGACGGACAGCGGGTCAAGCCGAACGAGCTGCGGGCGATCAGAAACGAGGACGAAGGCACTGTACTCCGGGTGGTCATTCACGAAGGTCGCAACCGGATCGTCCGGCGGATGATGGAGCGCATCGGATACAACGTCATCCGGCTCACCCGGGTCCGGCTGGGGCCGCTGCAACTGCACGGACTCCCGAAAGGAGCCTTCCGGGACCTTTCGCAGGGAGAGCTCGATCAGCTCTGGGAAGCAGTCGGCACGGGACCGGAACCATCCGAGCAACGCCGGCCGGCAGAACAGCCGCGGAGCGATCGGGGACAGCGAAGTGATCGAAAGCCGTCAACATCGGGATCATTGCGATCCCGTCAGGGCGGACGAGATGAGCGGAGGAAACCACGTGGAGAATCGCGACCGGTTCGTGATCGCGATCGACGGTCCAGCGGCGTCCGGCAAGAGCACCGTCGCCGCGGAGGTGGCCGATCAGCTTGATGCGCTGCTCTTCGATACCGGGGCGATCTACCGGGCGCTGACGCTGGTCGCGCTTGGCAGAGGTGTATCACCGGACGATGAGGCACAACTGGCCGAGTTGATCGACATCGTGGATATCTCCGTGTCGTCACCATCGGTGGCCGATCGCCGGACCTACGATGTCTATATCGATGGTGAAGATGTCACCTGGACGATCCGTGATCCAGCAGTGGACAAGGCCGTCTCCCGGATTTCGGCCCACGAAAAGGTTCGGCAGGGTCTGCTCGAACTGCAACGAAAGATCGGCAGCTCTGGCCAGGTAATCATGCCCGGTCGGGATGTGGGCACGGTCGTCATGCCGGATGCCGACCTGAAGATCTGGCTGGATGCCTCCATCGATGAGCGTGCCCGTCGCCGGCAGGCAGAGCTCGCCCAGCGCGACATCGTCATCACGCTCGATGAGGTTCGCAAGGAAATGCGGGAGCGGGATAACTACGACTCCGGTCGGGCGCTGGCGCCGATGGAGCCGGCCGAGGACGCGGTTGTGATCGACACCGATGGTCGCAGCATCGAGGACATCGTCGCCCAGATCGTTCAGCTCGCCACCCTGATTCCGGCCATCGCAGACGAGGAAGGGAGTACCGCTTCATGAGTTCGTCTGGCGAGTACCACGTTTCCTACCGGCGCCTGCGCTGGTACATCTACTGCATCCTGCGTCCGTGTTTTATGCTGTTTTTCAAGCTGACCATGAGACTGAAAGTTGAAGGGATGGAGAACGTCCCGAAGACCGGCGGCGCGCTCATGGTGTCGAACCATATGCACAATGTCGACCCGGTTCTGCTGGAGGCGGTCTTTCCCCGGCCGGTGCGTTTCATGGCCAAGAAGGAAGTCTTCAGCATCCCCTTCGCGGAGTGGGTTGCCCGGATGACCGACTCGTTCCCGGTTGATCGTGGCAATCCCGACCGGGCGGCACTCCGGCACGCTCAGACCCGGTTGCTCGGTGGCGTCATCGTCGGGATGTTTCCCGAAGGCACCCGCAGCACCACCGGCGGGCTGAAAGACGTCTTCCCGGGTGCCGCCGCGATCGCACTGCGGGCCAATGTCCCGGTCATCCCGACCGCCATCATCGGCACCGACACCCTTCCATTCAACGGCTCCAAACCACGCCGTCTTGGCAAGAGGCAGGTAACCGTCCGGATCGGCAAACCGTTTTATCTGAAACGTGAAACCGAATACGGCACAAAGCCAGACCTCGCCGAAATCACCGACCAGATGATGGTGGAAGTCGCCAAACTCCTGCCCGAACACTACCGCGGCATCTACGCGGACAAAGTCCGGGAGAGCGAGCAGGAGGCGGTTGAGGAGACGGTGGGTGTCAGATCTTGACCTGGGTGATCTGACATCTGGAGTCAACTTCGGCGTGAAATGGTCGTGGTGTTTTCCGGGCGAAGTCGTCCAG
>SLMJ01000344.1 GCA_007133615.1 Thermomicrobiaceae bacterium
TACTTGCGCTCGTAGACCGCGCCTGCCCGCAGCGTCGGAAACGCATATTCGGTCAGTAGCTCATGGGTGAGATCGCGATGATAGAGCTTGGAAGCACCGCTCGCCTTGGCCTTTTCTTCCAGTCCTTCCATCGAATCGGACTGGCCGAGATTGGCGGTAAAGGCGACGACCTCGCAGTTGTAGTTTTCCTTGAGCCAGGTCACGATCACGGATGTATCGAGCCCGCCGGAATAAGCGAGCACAACCTTGTTTACCTCTGGTTTGCCAGACATCGGGTGAATTCTCCTCTACTCGAATGCGTTAAGAGCCGGGGGTTCACAGCTGAACCCGAACTGATGGAGCGTCAGTTAGCAGCGCCTGGCCCGTCCGGGCATTCGGTAGAGCATGGAGTTGCGCGATCCTCGAACGTGCCGGGAACCTTCCCGGGCCGAAAAAATCGGGCACTGGCGTCAGTGCCCGTAACGTCGGGAGCATACCCCTCGGTACCGGCGATGTCAAGCGCGCCCGGGCGCGCTGTATCTGTCATAATCCCCGTCCAGCTGGCGATTCTGCTGGCATAGATACTGGAGCACGAACTATCAATGACAACGTCTCAGGAACTGCGCCTTATCGATCTCAGCTACCATGATGGGGCGCACCAGCTTGCGATAACTGAAGCAATCATGACGGCAGTCGGTCAGGGCCAGGCTCCGCCGACGCTTCGTCTGTATTCCTGGTCGGAACCGGTGGTTATTCTCGGAGTCGGACAGCCCGCCAGTGATCTGAATCTCGACTCGATCCACCAGCGCGGATACCGGGTCCTGCGTCGGATCGGCGGTGGAACCGCCGTCTATCACGACAAGGACGAGGTCAGCGTGGATCTAATCGTCCAGACAGGTACTCCGCTCGGTCCGGGAGATGTGCACGCGGGGTATCGGCAGTTCTCGAACGTGCTGGCCAGTGCGCTTGATTCACTTGGAATCGACACGAGCATCGTGACCGTGGAGGAAGCGCGAAGCCTGCCGCAAGATCCGGAACTCCGCCCGATCTGCTTTGCATCGGTCTCTCCATACGAGTTCTTCAGTCACGGCGGCAAGCTCGATGGTATCTGTCAAATCCGCCGGCGTGATGCGATCGCCTACCAGGCCGCAATCTACAACCGATTTCCGGTGGAGCCGATGATCGCCAGTATTCGGCACACTGACGAAACACAGCGGGAACTCAGAGAGCGGCGCCTGAGCGATTTCGCGACTGACCTTGAGCGAGCCTTGGGAGAAATGGTTGACTACCGGGACCTGCAACAGGCGATCGTGAACGCTGCCGAGGAGTTGCTTGGCGTCCAACCGGTGTCCGGTGAACTGAACGAGTTCGAAATGAACGAAACCGGGCGGCTGATCGAGGAAAAGTACGCGGCCGACGAATGGACGTTCCGCCGCTGACGAAACCTGTGAAGCCAATCTGACGCGCATTCGTTGAACCGTCAGGGAGCCCGGGAGTTTGCCGCCGAACGGGATCGGGAAGGGTACAGGGATTGGCCAGCAGTAAGCGTACAACGCGTCCACTCATTCACGTCCTGCTTGGCATCGCCCTCGTGGCCAGTGCGATCGTCTTGGAGTTCACTCCTGCAGGCAATGCCAGCGCAGCTGTTGGTGATGATCAGTGGATTGTCTACCTTGATCGGGACAACAACGTCTGGGCATCACGAACCGATGGAACGGACGAACAGCAACTGACCACCAGTGGCGGGTTCGGGAACGTCTCGATGACGCCGGATGGCACCCGCGTTCTCGCGACCGGCCCCCACGATGGCGGGACCGGGGTCTTCCTGATGAGTCCGGATCCCGCGTTCGATACGCGCTCGATCGCGCACGGCCGTACTCCGGTCTGGTCTCCGGACAACTCGAAGTTCGCCTTTGCGCAGGACAACAATGTTCACATCTTCGATCGGGATGGCGGCTACATACGCTCCGCCGAGGCTCCGGCGAACCTGCTGGAATGGTCCCCGGATGGACGTAATCTGGGCTACGCCCGAACGGTAATCGATCCGTACGGCAGTGGCTGCGCGGTGCGACAACTGGGCTGGATCAACACAGATAGCGGCGCTGTGGAGATTGCCGGTCCGATAATCGGCGAATTCACCTGGAATGGAGACGGTTCTGCCCTGCTGCACGTCTCGAGCGCGGACGGTAATCTGCGTGCGCACTCGATCGAGGACGGCTCCAGCGAGGTCATTTCGCAGAGCCGGATCAGCCCCTGCAACGCCCCGTTTTTCAGCACGGCCGATGGCGAGCGTATCGTTGCCGGTCGCTGGTCTGGAGAGGGTTCGGCCAACCTGATCGTCATCGACCAGCGTACCCGGGAAGAGCAGGTCTACGAGAATGTTCCGGTTAGCTACCCCGCCACTCGCCTGCCGAGCGCGTACATCACTGGAGACGCATCCGGACGTTACGTCAACTTGGCGCGGAGCTTCCCGACGGACATTCACCGGCTTGATCTGGAGACCGGAGAAATTGCGCCGATCATCACCAACGACTGGCGTCGCGTCATCGATTTTTCGCAGGATGGCGGGTATTTCTCTTTGCTCGATATACCAACCGGCGAAGCTCTGCGGATGTCGATCTACGATATGCACGGCGAATCCCGGATGATATCGAACGTTGGCTGGCTCAACTGGCAGCCTTCTCCACTCAACACATCTGCGCATACAGCCTGGCATCGGACATGGCAGCGGGAAGATCGACCGGTTATGGCCGGTGAGTCGCGAACCTGGCTCTGGGGACCGGAGTTTTTCGACGCCCGCATCGAGGAGTATGACCAGACCCCTGGAGGGTTCCGGGCCGTCCGGTACTTCGACAAGAGCCGCATGGAAATCACCAACCCGGCCGGAGATCGCGGCAGTGAGTGGTATGTGACGAACGGATTGCTGGTGATGGAACTCGTCACGGGCGAGATGCAGGTCGGCGATGATCGCTTCGTCCAACGTGGTCCGGCCGAGATTCCGGTGGCTGGTGACGAGGACGATCCGGACGGCCCGACTTATGCAACGCTGCAGACATTGCTCGACGAACCCGCAACTGATCCAGGTGCCGAGATCACCGCAACGCTGAACCGGGCCGGTGAAGTCGGCGATGGTGGTCCTGGAGATGTGTTCGCCGGGGAGTACGTCGAAGCGACCGACCACACGGTTGCTGATGTCTTCTGGGATTACCTGAACAGTTCGGGCATGATCTGGGACGGTCAGCAGATGACCGACGGCCGCCTGTTCCAGCCGACGTTCTTCGCGACCGGATTCCCGATCACCGAGGCCTACTGGACCGAAGTCCGGGTTGGTGGCGAGACGCGTGATGTCCTGCTGCAGTGCTTCGAGCGCCGATGTTTGACGTATACGCCGGATAATCCGGAGGGCTGGCGAGTGGAGATGGGTAACGTCGGCCGCCATTACCACGCCTGGCGGTACTAGTAATCCGGTAGGGGCCTTCTGAACAATGCTGGTGCATTAGAAAAGTGCACTATTCGGAAGGTTGACTGGATCCCGCGGCCATCAAATGAGCTTGAGGGCGAGCGCACCGCTATGGCAGCAGGTTCCCTTACCGCTCCCCATCAGCGAACAGATCCAGTCGCCAGTCGTTGGAGCGCATGGTGGTGCCATGCAGCACATTTTCAAATTCGACTTCCCCGAGATTCGTGAAGCCCAGTTTCCGGCAGATCGCGTTCGAGGCCACGTTGTCGACATCTGGAAAGGCGTGAACGAACCGGTGCATGTTCTCGGCGCGTGCCCGTTTGAGGACTTCCGCAGTGGCCTGGGTCGCAGCGCCTCGGCCCTGAAAGTCAGGGAGCACCATCCAGCCTGTCTCCCACACCTTCTCGCCGCGCCACTCCCGCTCCCAGTAACCGACTGCTCCAGCCGCGACTCTTTCGGGCAAGACGGCGATCACGAACATTACGCGTCCGCTTTCAGACATGCGCTGGCAGTAGCGCTCATGCCGCTCAAGTATGCTATCTTGTGGCACTGGCCCGCCCAGGTGGGCGGTCATCTCTGGATCACGCATCATTCGCTGAAGCAGCGGCAGGTCCTCGTTAGTCCAAGGGCGAAGGGCTATCGAGAGTTGTTCATCGTTCGTCACTTCTGACCTCCTTGCGGCACGCGACGGCCGTTGGACAGTCGTCAATTGCCCTGAGTCTGAATTGGA
>SLMJ01000337.1 GCA_007133615.1 Thermomicrobiaceae bacterium
ACAACGTGAGGACGGGGTTACCCGCGGTACCACCTCAATTGGTCCGGCGCCTGGCCAGACCCACTCTGGAGACAGCTCGATGAATCGTGAAAATGAACGGCTGCTGTCCCGGCCGCGTTATCGGGCGGCTCCCGGTCGCCTCTACTGCGGCCTCTTCAGCCGGTTCTGACGACAGCTCCGGAATGATCTTCCACGTGCGCTCCGTTGCCTCCGGCTTCCACCATTCCCGGAGTCGCTGAGCTGGCGCGCATGTGTACTCGGTTCCATCAACGCCACTGATGTATTGTCAGCCGATACATTACCAACTTGTCGTAACGCCGTCAATCAATTGGCCATCCGGGTTCTAAAGCTGTCGACCACGCGACCGGACCCAGAAGATCTCAACCAGGAATGCCAGGAGAATCGCACCGATCAACGCCGGGATGATCGCGATTCCACCGATCGATGGACCAAACCCACCGAGGATCCAGCCACCGATCCAGCTTCCCACCAGTCCGGCAACCACCGCGCCAAGCAATCCATACGGGAGATTTCCCGGAACTATCCTGTCGGCAATGTAGCCAATGACTCCGGCGACAACCAGCGTGATCAACAAGCCGACCAGACTGACAGTAAGCCAGATCGCGAAAATGATGACCGCCAGGATCGCCAGCAGAATGAGAATCCCTGTCATGCTCGTACACCTTCCGGTTGCGCAAATGCGTGCGCCGGGGACTCCGACATACGCATCGACTCGCGGTCACACCCCACGATTTAAGAGTCTCTTCAGGTCAGGTCGTTACTATCCCGATTCAGTACGTTTGGGCCGCTGCCAGTTGTTCCGTCGCTCGTCTAATCTGGTAAGCGCCACAGGCGTTACGAACCCGTCAGGCAGAATAGTCGAAACGTATGCGTCAGCGCAACGATCACACGAATGTCGAAGCTCATCCGCACTGGCTGTCGCACACGAATCTGGGAGACCATTCCATGATCAATGCCGTCAATACTCTTCGTTCCCGTCGAACACTTCTTGTTTTCACCCAGTTTGTCGCCGTTGCTGCGCTGATTTCAGCGGCGTACATCTGGGCGGCGCCATCGACCGCTGTCCAGGCGAACGAGGCCGAGTTCCAGGAATCGCTCGACCGAATCAACTCGTACCGCGCCTGGATCGGAATCGAGCCACTGGAGATGCATCCAGCACTCATGGACGCGGCCCAGTCTCATGCTGACTATTATGAACTGAACGACGGCAACATGCCGGGCCTGCACAATCAGTCGCCCGGAGCACCAGGATTCACCGGAGCGACGATGAGCGACCGCGCCTCGCACTTCGGCTACGACGGCTCGATCAACGAGAACGTCGGACTGAGTGGCTCGATGGTCTCGACGGTCGACTGGTCGATTCAGACGATCAATCACCGACTCACGCTGATCGATCCCCGCTACTCCCACATCGGTTTTGGCGCGGTAGATGGCATGGAGACCATCAAACTGGGCGCCCCGAGCTGGTCGAACACTGCGGAACCGGAGTGGCAGGCATGGCCGGTGCACGGAACCGAAAACGTCGGACATACTTATCTCGGATCAGCCCCGAGTCCGTTCTCTAACGTACCGTACCCGGTCGGATATCCAATTACCCTCAAGTATCACGGCGGCGGATCCGTCGAGTTCAATTCCGGCACCCTGTCTGCGAATGGCAGCGAGGTGTCGATCCTTGCCGCGCAAGGTCATGGCTGGCTAACCCGCAACACGATGATGATCCTGGCAACGGATCCGCTCCAGGCCAATACCATGTACGACGTCCAGATCAACGCAACCGTCAATGGAGAGACCGTCAGTCACAACTGGTCGTTCACCACCGGTTCCTCGAATACTGGCCGCCCGACGCTTGACGGTGCACCGGAGCCACCACCATCGGAACCGGCGCCTCCGCAGGAGCCCGAAGTCGAAATACCGGAGCGACTGGATAGCGCCGGGGCAGCATTCCAGAACACATGGGCGGATGCCGATGGACCCGTGTTGATGGATCAGGCCAATCGCAGCTGGCTCTGGGGACCGGATACCTTCCTGGTCGGAACGGAACCGTATGCTGATTCACCTGGTGGCGAACGAGAAATCGCCTATTTCGACAAGAGCCGCATGGAGATCAACAATCCGGACGCTGATCCATCATCGCAGTGGTTTGTCACCAACGGCCTGCTGGTGCGGGATATGATCCGGGGAGTCGTCCAGACCGGCCATCAGCAGTTCGAAGAACGAGAACCAGCGCAAATCGCGATCGCTGGCGACAACCTTCAATGGAACCCGGATGCCCCGACATATGCCAGTCTCCGGGAGCACTCGGCAATGAACGATGGTCACCGGGAGCCGGATCGCACCGGTGAAGAGGTCCGGACCTGGCTCACGAATGACGGCACGCTGCACCACGGTGATGAAGTGCCGGGTGGCGTCCATTATGCGCATTACGACGAGACCACCGGATTCAACGTGGCCGATGTGTTCTGGGACTGGATCTCGGGCGCAGATCACTACGACTGGATCTACGCAGTCGGCCATCCGATCACTGATCCGCACTGGGTCTACACGAACGTTGATGGCGAGCCGACCTGGGTCCTCGCCCAGGCGTTTCAGCGCCGATTGCTGACGTTCACACCGGATCACGATCCAGCCTGGCAGCTCGAAATGGGCAACGTCGGGCGGCACTACTTCACCTGGCGTTACGACGAAGCTCCACCTCACTAGGCCGGACAGCAGGGCTCCCGGCAAGCGGCAGCCACGTCGCTCAGATGTTACGTTTATCCAGGACGCACGCTGCCGGCCTGCGTCCTGATCTGAAGAAGAAACTACACGCAGGAGGTCACGTATGGCAGAGAATCCACGGGCGGAAGCGTTCTCGAACGCCAGGCACCGTTTTGAGAACCTGTTCGGCAGCACCGGAGATCCGACAGAACTCAATGAGGGCGTGTGCGACATCCTCAACACCGAGCTACCCTGGCACTCCTGGGTGGGAATCTATCTTGTTGAGGGCGACGATCTCGTGCTCGACGCCTGGCGCGGGCCGGAAGCGACCGAGCACACACGGATTCCGATCGGCTACGGGCTCTGCGGCTACGCCGCCAAGCACGCGGAGTCGATCGTCGTCGATGATGTCAGTAAGGACGATCGCTACCTGCAGTGCTTTGGCTACACCAAGTCCGAGGTTGTCGTCCCGATCATGCACGACGGTGAAGTGCTGGGCGAGATCGATGTCGACGGCACCGAAATCGGCGCGTTCGACGATGACGACCGCGTTTTGCTGGAAGAAGTTGCCGGACGGCTAGGCGAGCGACTAATCGCGAGCAAGAAGTAACACCGAACCGGTGGCCCGCGACTTGCAACCACTGGAGTAACCCATCAAGGGTACCTGGTTGTTCCAGGTCGTTTGAACCTGGTTGAACCTGAACCACCACCACCTCGGACGGGCGCCACCCACGCCCGTCCGTTTTTTTGTGACTGAGATTTACCGGAGACACCTCGCTCGTTTAGCAACCAGCCTCTGAGTAGCGCTCGACCATACGCTCTGGGTGATCGGTCGCAATGCCATCCACACCGGTCGCCTCCAACCGGCGAAAGGTTTCTGCATCATTCACCGTCCAGCAGAAGACGCGATACCCGCGGGAATGAAGGAACCGGACAAGCCATGGAGCAACCAGCCGATGGTTGAGCATGAACGAGTCGGCCATCGCCCGGGTTGCGTGTGCCAGTAACTGGACGGGCAATGTTGGCCGGAGCGTTCGGGCGGCAATCGTCGAATGTGGCTCCTTACCGAGCCAGGGCACGATCTGACCGCGCGAGAGCCCGATCTTTGCCTCTGGAGCCAGAAACTTCACGGTCCGGAGCGCGCCGCCGTCTCGACCGGAGATCAGCACCTGATCGACCAGGTTATGTCGACGCAGTGCCTGAACCAGTTCGCGTTCGAATCCGCGCCCTTTTATGTCAACATTTGTCTGTTTCCGCCGGCCGAACTGCTCGAGGTACTCTTCGAAGCCAAGCAACCCTTCGACTTCCCGCATCAGTTCGCCCAGTGGCAATGCTGAAACTGGCCGAACCAGTCCGTTCCGCAGGGTGACGGTATCGTCGTGATTGACGACCAGGTGTCCGTCGGCACTTCGCTGGACATCCATCTCAAGCATGTCGGCGCCGCTATTCAGGCCGTGCTCGAAGGCGCGAGCGGTGTTCTCGCCCAGATGAGGCGCTCCGCCACGATGAGCAATGATCAACGCAGCCACTGGCTTGCTCCAGTTGTCCAGTCGCTCGGCTTGTCTCGATCGCTGCTGAGGATCGAATGAATCTCGATCAATCCAGCCAGATAAGCACTCCCGA
The DNA here is from genome assembly GCA_007133615.1 of Thermomicrobiaceae bacterium. GTDB lineage: Bacteria > Chloroflexota > Chloroflexia > Thermomicrobiales > Thermomicrobiaceae > SLMJ01. The sequence continues at coordinate 4,342 of SLMJ01000337.1, forward strand.
GCAAGTAGGACCCGAGCACATCAGTAAACCAGTGGTGACCGAGATAAATGCGAGATGGCCCGACCAGGGCAACGATCGGCGTGATCACCGCGCCAGAAAGCCAGCGAAGGCCGGCGCGGTTACTCCGGAAGGCCAGCAAGTACGCGACCAGACCCCAGAACGTCACATAGTGCACGACATGGCCGCTGGGGAAACTGGAATCCCGCGTCTTGGCTACCACTACGCGCACGACGTCTCCGTCCGGCCGGGGTCTACGAATCACCTGTTTGGTGAGGAAGCTGAGCATGCTGCTTCCCCACGCAGCAATCAGAAGACCTGACTCGATTTGCCGTCCGGAGCGCCAGAACCCGGCGATCACGCTGAGCGGCAACAGAAGGCTTTGCGGCCGGAAACCAAACCAGCTTACGAACGTCATGAAACGCTCAACATCCGGTCGGTGGTTCGACTGGAGCGTTCGAGTCACGTGGAGGTCGGTCCGCGTGCTCGGCCAGCGCTTGATCACCGCTGCAAGAATCAGGTACAGCACGCTGGACAGTATCAGAAGCGGCAGCGTGGCCAGCGTCGCCTTTTCGGCTTGATGTTTGCTATTCCGTCCAGTCATCTGCTTGAGGCCCCCACGTTTATCGCTGCATTGCCAACATCAGACAAACGGGGCGGTCTATCCAACCGCCCCGTTTACTAGATCAAACGCTAAATAAACATTTGCCCTGACCGGACCTAGTAGGCAGGAAGTTCATCCAGATTGACCGGCTTCATGCCGTTCGCCGGCGGCTGGAAGCCGAATGATGCCAGATGTTCGATGATCTCTTCGATCACGTCATCTGGCGTCGACGCACCGGCGGTCACCCCGACGTTCTCGACCGTCTCGAGCCAGGCCGGGTCGATCTCGTCGCTGCTTTCGACGTGGTAACTCTCAACGCCGAAGGCCTTGCCAACTTCGGCGAGGCGAGCCGTATTGGAACTCTTCTTACCACCGATCGCCAGAATCAGATCCACCTGGCTGGCGAGTCGCTTGAGTGCGTTCTGTCGCTCATAGGTCGGCTCGCAGATGGTGTTGCAGACCCGGATTTCGCCACCTTCACGGGCAACCATGTCGGTCAGATCACGGGTAAAATCGAGGAACTCCTCGACCATCTTGGTCGTCTGGCTCATCACCGCGACCTTGCGCGGCGGAGCTTCGACGCCCTCGCCCGATTCTCCGCGCTTTGCATTCCATGGAAGATCCGAGAGCTTCTTCGCTGCCACCGCCCGACTTGTGCCAGACCAGCTGATGATTCCACGGACTTCGGGATGGAAATGATCGCCGTAGACAACGATGTAGTAGCCCTGCTTGACGAGTTTCTGGGCGAGCCGCTGAACCTTGGTTACCAGGGGGCAGGTTGTGTCAATCAGTTCCATTCCCCGGGATTTCGCCTCTTCGGCGCGTTCCGGTCCGGCTCCATGTGCTGTGATAGCAACGCGCTTGAACCCCCGGGATGCCGCCTCTTCAACGGTCTCGGCCGTCTGCACGCCCTGTGAGCGCAATCGGTCCACAACCTGCGGATTATGAATAACATCTCCCACAGTTGCCACGGGATCCTCGGGTTCTCCGGCTTTTTCGATGATGTCGAGTGCCCGGCGTACTCCCCAGCAATATCCCAGCTCGTCCGCCATGATGATGCGTCGTGTGTCTGTCGACAAGCCAATCGCCTCCTATCGGGCTTTCGGGCGCGACTGAATACTGTTTCAGCGTTAGTAGCGAATAACGTCTTTGCCCTCGATCTTCGTCTCGTCGAGTGTATCAACCAGCGAGGGATGCAGGTTCTCAGGAATCGTCACCGTGTTCGGATTCCCGTCACTGACGTAAATTATACCGGGGTTGTCTTCCACATAGCTGAACCAGCGTCCCAACTGCTCATCATCTCCGTTGATCCGTGGGATCCACATTGGATCAAACTCAACGTGAGATGGAGATGGCGCCGGCTCTGCACCGACCATGAGCGCACCTTCCAGAGCGTACTCATCGCCCTGATACTCCCAGCCCTCGAAGATTTCGGTCTCTCCCTGATTGGGGTACACGCCGAACGGCACCGCCAGCACCGAGATTTCCGCTTCCGGAACATACTCCTGGATCAGAATCTCCGCACGGGCCAGTTCGGATTTGATCTCATCGTCGGGTGTTTCCCCCATGTTGACGTGACCGACCGTGTGATTGCCAAGTTCATAGCCGTTGTCAATCAGCCACTGAAGCTTCTGCCCCGCGTAATCCCGTTGATCCTCTGCGTCCGGCCAGGCAAACGGCGCCAGCGGAAGAATCGAGAAGAGTCCGCCGCGCCCGAAGTCGTCATACCGATTGAAGAAATCTTCCAGGATCCCCACAGCGGAGTCCGGATCGATCATCAGCGATCCATCGTGTTCCGACATTCGGAACTGGCCAACGGTTCCATCGTCGAACGTCAGAATGACGGGTCGCTTGCCCGGCGGGATATTGATCTGGTTACGGATGTAGTCCCGGATCGGGATCACGTAGAAGTCGTTGTCATAGAGCCATTGCAGGTCGTCGCGGAATTGATCCGGCGTTCGGGTCCAGACATCTTCCGGGTTATCCTGCTGCTCGATGCGGTGATACATCAGCACGAGAACTTTGCCGAGTTCGTTTGGACGGTATTCGCTAAGTTCCTCCTCAGTCAACGGATCTTCACGATATGGGGTGACATGATCCGTCTCCGCTACTTCTTCGTCAGCCTCGGCATCTGTTTCGACATCAATGTCATCGATGTCGTCGGAGACGTCACTGGTTGCGCCGTTTGTGGCGTCGGGAGTCGCATCCGGCGACGGCGGATCGTCCTCGGGCACGTCGTCCGGCATGTCGGCGTCTGAATCGGTGGGGGTCACATTCTCGGTTGCAAGTTCATCCGTGGTGTCGTCTTCGCCATTGTCGGACCCCGTGCTGAGTACGCCGGCTACGATAATGACGAGTCCGAGGATAATTCCCAGCCCGACAATGAGCCCGGCTGGCCGTATCTGGGTCATCCAGTGTGTCGCTTTCCATGTCGTCCCAACCAACCGTGATACACGCAGCCGCCTGCTGACGGCACGAGCTCAACGGTATTGTATCCAGCAGCGAGGGTGGGTGACATCAGTACGTTGGTGGTGGTTGCAGATTCAGGATCTCGAAGATCTCCAGCAGATCTGAAATCTGATGGTCGGGCTCTACACTACCCGGAAACATCGTTCCCGAGCGATTGACCCAGATGCTGGTGATTCCGGCGGCTCTGGCTCCGCCGACATCGTGATCCGGATTATCGCCGATGTAGACAGTCTCGTGGCGCTGCGCTTCGCCAAGTTCCATAGCGCGCTCAAAGATGCGAGGATCCGGCTTCCAGATATCGACCTCTTCGGAGACAAGGATGAACGGGAAGAGTGGCTCGATGCCGAGCAGGTCCAGCTTCTGTCGCTGGATATCACTCGGCCCGTTGGTGATCATACCGATACCAGTCTGCTTGCGGACAGTCGTCACAACTTCGACCGCCTCCGGGAACAGCTTGAGGCCGCGAAACCGATCGGCAACATACGTATCGATCGCAGCCTGGATCTGTTCCTCTTCGCTGATTCCAAAGGGTTCCAGAACTTCGGAAAAGTGATCTGTTCCAAAGACGGACCGCTCAATCGAGATCTCGACAATCTCGTCGATGTTATCGGGTGGATTCCCGTCAAACGCCGCCGTAAACGACGCATTGAGGCGGACCCGAAGTGATCCATCATGGTCACAGAGGGTATCGTCGAGATCGAAGAGAACGAGGCGAGGGGATTCGTGACGTGCTGGAACTTGCATTGGCGTCCCGTTAGTCCTATTGCTGTGCCCGGACACAACCAGCTCACACCGGGCGTCCGAATCGGGTGAATCATCAGTCAATTACACGATTGGTAGTTTACCGGCTGGCGACGCCTGTTGCCCAGATTCGTCCTTGTGTAACAGGCAAGCGAGTGCATCCCCATCTGACGTGAATTATAATGAAGTAATTACTCGAGACACGTTGCGAAGAAGCTCGGATCGGTCATCCGGCTAATTTGCGCTGTTTGCAATGATCCAACGGGCACTCCCGCCGGCGAGATTGCTACCGGCGGCGCACACAATCAACGTGAATATTCAAGCCCGCGGAGGTTCCAATGCGCACGGCTACGGGACCGTTCGTCGAACGTAAACAAGAGCTACAAGTTATTGCACGTGCCTGTGAATCCGCACAGTCCGGGCGAGGAACGCTGGTTCTCGTCAGCGGCGAAGCAGGCATCGGAAAGACTTCGCTGATCGAAGAGTCTCTTGCCAGAGGCGAATCGGGATCAACGATCGTTCTGAGAGGCAGTAGCTCCGATCTGAGCGCGGAATCACCGTACGGTATCTGGCGCGAACTCTTCCGCGACTCCAGGAGCATTTCAGAACTTCCACCGGCACCGAGTCACTGGACCCACGACACACTCGACTCTTCCATTCAGAGTCAGGGTGAACTCTTCCGCCAAACGATCGACTACTTCGAGTCTCTCACCCACACGGCGCCAGTCGTGCTGATCCTCGAAGATCTGCACTGGTCGGATCGCTCCGGTCTGGATCTGCTTCATTACGTCGTACGATCCATCCGCAACCTTCCCGTCCTGATTCTCGCAACGTTTCGGGACGACGAGGTTTCCCGAGACCATCCGCTGTACTCGGCGATCCCGAACCTGGTTCGCGAGTCTCACACCCAGCGCATTGAACTGTCGCGCTTTGCCGATGACGCCATCGCCACTTATGTAGACGAGGCCTATGCGATGGACGAACCGGATCGGTCCCGGTTGCTCACCTTTCTGCACGATCGAAGCGGGGGAAATCCGCTGTTCCTCAGCGAGATACTCCGAACACTGGAGTTCGAAGGCGATCTGCACCCGGAAGGATCAAGCTGGAAGTTCTGCCTGAACGGTAGCAACCCGGTACCTGGTCTGATCCAGCAACTTGTCGAAGGCCGACTCTCACAAATCAACCCGGCAGCAGTCGAGGCGCTTGAAGCGGCAGCAATTCTCGGCCAGCGCGTCTCGATTCTGCTCTGGGAACGCCTCGCCGGAATTGACAATGTGTCTACAGCGATCGATCAGGGCACGGCAATAGGTCTGATAAGCATCGATTACGCTGGCCAGCAGGTTGCCTTTCGCCACGCACTCGTTCACGAGGCTATTCACGATCGCACCGCCTACCAGACGCGCAAGCACCTGCACCTCAGTGCAGCGGAGGCATATCAGAACAGTCCAAGCGCCGATCCCGACCTCGTTGCCTGGCATCTTCGTATGGCCGGCGATCCCCGAGCCGCAGAGTGGCTCATCCGGGCAGGAGAGCAAGCGGACAGACGATACGCCTCACACGAGGCTTTCGCTCGCTACTCCGACGCCCTGGTAGTGCTAGACGCGGTCTCGGGCAGCGATCCAACGAAAGCCGGCTTACTGCTCAAGATGGCGCGTAGCCTCAGGTTCATCGATCCAGTGCGGGGTAACGAATATCTGCGCGCCGCGTATGAAACTGCTTCCGCGTGCGGGCAACAGGCAATTGCAGCAACCGCCCTTTTCAATCATGGAAACAACCTCTGTAACCTCGCGGAAGTCCGGCGTGGCCTGAACTACATGCAGCAAGCAATCGAACGAATGCGTGAGATTCCGGATGAAGTTATCGATATTCAACGCTGGACGCACAACGCGGCGGTGTCGAGAGATCCGCTGTACACAATGAACGGATCACTTGCACTCATGCTGGCAACACTCGGTCGATTTCAAGCGTCAGTGACAACCGCGGAACGTCTCCTTGACCTCAACTGGCGCGAGCGCGCCAGAAACGGGGACAGCGGCGAAGACTTGAGGGACAGGTACATCGGAGTGGATGGAGCCTACGGCCTCGGTATAGCGTTTGGAGCGCTTGGTTATCCGAATGACAGCAAGCTCGCGTTCACGCTAACGGATAACTCCGTGAGCAGACTTGATCATCGACCCTACCGCGTGATCGTGGCCAGCAACGAACTGCTCAGCTACCACTTCCCGTACGACACAGACAATCTGGCCGAGCGACAACGTCTCACCGGCCTGATCGAAGATCATCTTGACTTGTCCGAAGGGCTTGTCGGGCAGAACAATGCGCTCTGGGGATACGAGCACTACCTGATTCATTCAGGCAGGTGGGACCAGCTTCGAACGTTGATCGGCAGGTACGAGCCTTCCAACCTCTTCGACTACTGGTTTACCAGTCTCTCCGCTCGGGCCCGGCTTGCCTGGTATGAAGGCAACATCGAGCGCGCTCGCGAGATCATTTCGGAGCTACTGCCAAACGGGCCCGAGACTCCGCCCGATGAGCAAGCGTTCTTCGTTCCGGCGGAGCCACTACGAATCGCCGCGGGGATTGCGATTGATGAGGGAGACATCGAGCTGGCTCGAGGCTGGATGGTTGCTCATGATCACTGGCTGGACTGGTCTGAGGCCGTCCAGGGACGCGCGGAAGGACTCCTTCTCTGGGCACGGATAAATATGGCAGAAGGCAACCTGGACAGAGCGCACGAGCTTGCCGAACAGGCCAGGCAGCTGGCCGAAGATCCCAGACAGCCGATGGCGTTGATCGGGATCCACCGTCTGGTCGGGGAACTGGCGACCGCAAATGGTGACCTCGATGTCGCCGCTGGTCATCTGCAGTTATCTCTCAGGCTTGCCGAATCGTGTCAGTTGCCGTTCGAGCGAGCACTGTCCCTCCTCTCGTTCGCCGAACTGGATGCTGCTCGTGGAAACGATGAAGGTGTCCTGCCCGCGTTGAACGAATCAATCCGAATCTGCTCCGAACTCGGTGCCCGCCCCACGCTCAATAGGGCACGTCAGCTATCAGCGACGCAGAGGACGAGTCATCAGCATTCCCCGTCCGGACTGAGCGACCGGGAACGCGAAGTCCTGGCACTCGTCGTTCAGGGGCTGACCGATCGCCAGATCGCAGCGCAACTCTACATTTCTCACCGTACCGTCATGCGGCACGTGACCAACACTCTCCGCAAGCTAAACGTGGACTCCCGCACAGCGGCTGCGGCAAAGGCCGTTTCCGAACATCTCATCTAGAAACCCGGTCCATCCCACGGGGTCACTTCACCAATCACCTTCGTGCTTACCACACACATTCAACAGAGGCACGGGCCTATTTGCACAAACTCCATACTGGTGATAGTTTTGCGTTTACAGCCTACGACCGTACAGAAGCGAGCAGGCATCATGTCCACTATGGATCAAGAAGCCCGTCGCGATGCAATTCCGGAGTTGTCCACTCCCGGGGAGCCAATCGTGCTGGTCGGCCGGGAACCGGAACAAGAGGTTCTCTCCAGCACGCTTGCCCGGGCGTTCAGTGGGCACGGTGCTGTGTTGCTCATTAGTGGCGAAGCGGGGATCGGAAAGACCTCGCTTGTGAATTGTGTGGTCGACCGAGCCAGTGAAGATGGTGCGATCGTACTCTCAGGCGCAGCGTATGATCTGAGTATTACTCCACCATTCGGGCCCTGGCTCGATCTGATCAGTCGCTTTCCCGCGTCGGAATCGTTGCCCCAACTGCCGCCACTCCTTGCCAACCCACAGCAACTGAACGAGCTGGACAGTCCGGAGACATTGCACACCACAGTCACGTCGTTTCTCTACGACCTCGCTGATGCTGCCCCGCTGGTCGTGATCCTCGAGGACCTGCACTGGTCGGATCAAGCAAGTCTCGAAATGCTGCGGTTCGTCGCGAGGTCCATTCATGGTCATCGCATACTGATGACGTTGACCTACAGGGATGACGAGTTAACTCACGATCACCCCTTGTATCTGACTCTCCCCAGTCTGGTTCGCGAGACGCAAGCCGTTCGGATAAATCCGCAGCGACTCTCCCAGTGTGAAATTTCCATATTAGTCGCGAACAGCTATCAACTTGTCGGAGCGGACATTCAGCGCCTCACCGGCCACCTGCATCACCTGACGAATGGAAATCCGCTATTCATCGAGGAAAAGCTGCGACAACTTGAACTGGACGGAGCACTGGAACCTGACATTGACGGCTGGAGACTCGGACAGATTAGCGACCAGGCCGTGCCCGAACTCGTCCAGCAGATGGTTACCGCACGGCTCACCCGCGTGCGGCAATCAACCATCGACGCAATCCAGATCGCCGCAGTACTCGGGCAGCAGGTCGCCTTGCCAGTGTGGGAACGGTTCCTGACCGCCGAAATGCGTGAAACTGCACTCGACGAGGCCAGGCACACGGGAGTTCTGAATGTATCCGCTCAAGCTGTTTCGTTTCGACACGCGCTCGTGCGAGAAGCCATACATGAGACGATACCGGTCGGAAAGAGACGACAGTACCACCAAGACGTAGCCAAGTACTATCTCGAGCAAAGCGATCCTGATCCGGATGTTGTCTCCTGGCATCTTCGGCAAGCAGGTGACCCTCGTGCGGCAGATTGGCTCATCCGGGCTTCCGAACAGGCTGAGCGGCGTTTTGCCTGGCAAGAGGCATTCGCCCGGAACAACGAGGCCCTCCGGATCTTGCGCGAGACACCGGGTGCGGAGCACATCGTTGCCGGAGTTCTCCTCAAGTCCGCCCGTTTGCTGCGCTATACCGATCCCCACCAGTCGAGCGAGTATCTCCAGATGGCAAGAGATGCCGCGCTGAAATGCGGCGAGACAGCCATCGCCGCCGCGGCTCAGTTCAACATAGGAAACACCCTTTGTAACCTGGGTGAGATCAGCCATGGACTGCGAGAGATGAGCGAAGCGGTGGACATTCTCACATCGTCGCCAGGTGAGACCGAGCGAATCTCTCGCTGGTCTCAGACATCACTTTCCGCCAGGACATCTCCAATCCAGGCCTGGCTGGGCAATCTCAGCGTCACACTGAGTTCCGTAGGCCGGTACGACGAAGGTATCAAAGCGGCAGAACGGAGTCTTCAACGGTCGCTGGGTGAAATCATCTCCGACACAGGGCCGGCTTCTGAGGAAGACGAGACGCACAGCGTTCTCGACGCTTACGAGGGCATCGCGATCGCGCTTTCAGCACTCGGGATTCCGGACGACGCGATAATCGTATTCGATCGCTCACACGAAATCCATCGAAAGCTGGACTACGGTCCCTCGCAGGTCCTGTTGGCCAGCCTGGAGCTCATTCTGCACCACTTCCCGTACCACACTGAAGCCCTTGACCAGCGAGAATATCTCACGAGCATGATCGAAGCCCACGCGAAAACCTCCAGTGGCATGGTCGGCGACGAAAACGCGCTCTGGGGATACGAGCATTTCCTCGTCCATACCGGACGCTGGCAAGAGCTTCGCGAGTTAATCCGTTCAACAGATCCCCCGCCTCTCTTTGATTACTGGTTTGTCAGTATGTGCGCCCGGCTGCGATTTGCCTGGTACGAAGGGAACCTGGAACTCGCTCAGGCTCTTCTGGCGGAGCTCCTCCCGGAAGGATACGACACTACCCCGGACGAGATGATTCATATGCTCCCCGCTGAGCCGCACCGGATAGCGGCCGAGATGGCGCTGCACTCGGGACACATCGAGGACGCGCGAACGTGGATGTCCGCCCATGATCGGTGGCTAGAGTGGAGCAGGGCAACCCTCGGGCTGGCTGACGGAACCCTGCTCTGGGCGCGGATCCGTCGAGCAGAAGGAAACGCGGACAAAGCGCGGGAGCTTGCCGAGCAGGCCCGACAGCAGGCAGAGGACCCCGGACAGCCGATGGCGTTGATTGCGATCGACCGTTTCCTTGGGGAACTGGCAACCGCGAATGGGAATGTCGATGCGGCTGCCGACCACCTGCATTCATCTCTGATGCTGGCCGAATCGTGTCAGTTGCCGTTCGAGCGAGCGCAGTCACTCCTCTCGCTCACTGAACTGGAGATCGCTCGCGGAAACGATGAGCATGCCCTGACAGCGTTCAAAGAGTCACAGCAAATCTCCACCGAACTCGGGGCACATCCGACACTTGAGCGGGCCCGTCAACTTGAAGAATCCCTGGGCACGAAGCGAAAAGACACCTCGTACGGACTGAGCAACCGGGAGCGTGAAGTGCTCTCACTGATCATCGAAGGCCTCACTGACCGCCAGATCGCCGAGCAACTCTTCATTTCCCACCGAACGGTTATGCGGCACGTGGCCAACATTCTCCGCAAACTGGACTTAGACTCTCGCACCGCTGCGGCAGCGAAGGCTGTCGCAGAAGACCTCATTTGAAGCATCCGCCGGTCACTGGGTGAAGTCACCCATTTGCTTACCACCACCCCCAAATGGGTGACCTGATGGATGCCCGATCAACCCCTTTTCTTCGACCATTGCAGGTACCAACTGGTAACGGCCGGGGAGCAATCCCGGTCAACCAACCGCAGATGAGAGCGCCGCAAATTCGGCGTTCGGGAGGAGGTCTTCTGCTATGAGCAGACTTATTCGTGTGGCACTGATGCTGGCGCTCGTATTCTCAACCTCGAGCGTAGTGCTCGCACAACCATCCACGGAACCCTCGGAACCACAGGATGAATGCACGTTCTTCGACGAGACAAGCCAGAATCTCTGCGATGTCTTCGAAGAGTACTGGGAAGCCCACGGCGGCCTGCCGATTTTCGGCATGCCCATGACTGATGCCGCGCCAGAACTGAACCTCGACACCGGCGAAACGTACGAGACACAGTACTTCGAGCGCGAACGGCTGGAACACCATCCAGACCTGGAAGGAACACCGTACGAAGTGCTGCTCGGCCGCATCGGCAACGAGGTCCTGCTCGAGATGGGCATCGACTGGTGGGAGTTTCCGAAAGCCGACCCCAACGAGGATCACTACTTCGAGGAGACCGGCCAGGC
>SLMJ01000357.1 GCA_007133615.1 Thermomicrobiaceae bacterium
CGACAGGGGCGTCGGCCCCTACGTAGCTTGTCGTGTGATGGTGCCTGACCCGGGCCGAGAGGGGCGTCGGCCCCTACGCGGTTGTCGTGTGATGGTGTCTGACCCGGGCCGACAGGGGCGTCGGCCCCTACGCGGTTGTCGTGTGTTGGTGCCTGACCCGGGCCGACAGGGGCGTCGGCCCCTACGCGGTTGTCGTGTGATGGTGCCTGACCCGGGCCGACAGGGGCGTCGGCCCCTACGCGGGTCGATGGCCGGGGTAACGCTCGTCGGTTGACAGATTCGGCGTCAAATCGGTAAGATTCGTGTTGCGCAATCACCGTTGGCGGGTGGTGAAAGGGTATCACAAGGGCCTTTGGAGCCTTTGTTCCAGGTTCGAATCCTGGCCCGCCAGCCGGCGCACCGTTGCCGAGCTTGATGCTCGTATTCATCGCCAGGGAATTGTGTCCGCCGACGATACGAATGGCTCCGATACCAGCCTCGCAGTAATCATCCTCGCGGCCGGCCTCGGCACGCGAATGAAATCCCGTACGCCAAAAGAGCTGCAACCGATACTGGGTCGACCGATGCTCGATTACGTGCTCCGCGCTGCGGATGTGCCGGCGATCGCGCAGCGGATTGTCGTGCTCAGTCCGGCCAAATCGGCGATTGCCGAGCAGTTGCCGGATGACGTGCAGGTGGCCTGGCAGGATGAGCAGCTCGGTACCGGTCACGCTGCCGCCTGTGCGCTGGATCAACTCAACGATGACATCACCCATGTCGCGGTTTTGTTCGGCGATCATCCGCTGCTGGAGCGATCGGCGATCAATGGTCTCGTCGAGACTACGACTGAAGCTGGCGGCTTGATTACGCTTCTGACGACGATTGTTGATGATCCCGCGTCATACGGTCGAGTCAAGCGTAATGCGGGGCAGATCGTCGGGGTGGTTGAGGCGAAAGACGACCCGCAGCAGTACGATGGCCCGGTTGAGATCTATAGTGGTATCTCATGCTATGAACGTCGCTGGCTGGAACAGCATCTCCCGGAAATCGAACGAAGTCCCGGTGGTGAGTACTACCTGACGACGCTGGTAGAGATGGCTGCGCGGGACGATTCAATGTCTGTTCCCGTTGTCGCGGTTCAGGCAGATCCGACGGTCGCGTACGGCGTGAATGACCGGATTGACCTCGCCAGAGCCGAACAGATCTTGAAGGACCGTATCCTCGAACGGTTGATGCGCGGTGGCGTGACGGTTGCCGATCCGAATTCAACGTTCATCGATGACGCCGTTGAGGTCGGGATGGATACGCGAATCGAGCCGTTCACGATTATTCGTGGCACCACCGTGGTTGGCGAAGGATCGGTCATCGGTCCCCAGAGTGTCATCACTGATAGTCGGATCGGCAACGAGTGTGAGATTGTGTCGTCACACTTGAACGGGGCGACGGTCGGCGACCGAGTGCATATCGGGCCGTTCGCGCATCTTCGTGCGGGCGCCAGACTGGCTGATGATGTTCATGTCGGGAACTACGCCGAAATCAAGGAAAGCCAGATCGGCCGCCTCACCCGGGTGGGGCATTTTAGCTACATTGGTGATGCGCTGATCGGCGAAGACGTCAACATCGGCGCGGGAACAGTGACCTGCAATTACGACGGCAACGCGAAGCACCGCACAACGATCGGCGATCGCTGCTTCATTGGCAGTGATACGATGCTTGTTGCTCCGGTGACGGTTGGAAATGACGCCGTCACGGGTGCCGGAAGCGTAGTGAATCGTGACGTTGGACCGAATGAGACGGTCGTTGGTGTTCCGGCCCGGGTGAAAGGCCCGGCGCGCCGTCACCAGATCGGGACCGATGGGGAAGGGACTGCGTAAACGTGATGGATGGTCGGTTGCAGGTATTTGCCGGAAAAGCGAACCCGGAGCTCTCCGACGCAATCATGGGGGTGCTGGAAGCGCCGATTGGACGCGCCGTCGTCGACAGCTTCGGAAACGGTGAGACGCAGGTGAAGCTCGACGAGAATGTTCGAGGGTCGGACGTCTTCGTTATCCAGGCGATGTGCGAACCGGTCAACCACAATCTCATGGAGATGCTGATCATTCTGGATGCTGTCCGCCGTGCGTCGGCTTCCCGGGTGACCGCGGTGATCCCATATTACGCCTACGCCCGTCAGGAGAAGAAGACGACCGGTCGGGAACCGATCAGCGCGAAGCTCGTGGCAAACCTGCTGGTTACCGCTGGCGCTGACCGGATTCTGACGCTCGATCTTCACGCTCCGGCGATTGAAGGCTTCTTTGATATTCCAGTGGATCATCTCCGGGCAACCCCGATTCTTGCGTCACATTTCCGCCGGTTGGGGCTGGAAGATCTGGTGGTCGTCAGTCCGGATTCAGGCGGTGTTGGCCGGGCGGACGAATTCCGCAAACGCGCCGGCGGATCGCTGGCGATCATTTCAAAGCAGCATCCCAAACCGGAGCAGACCGAGGTCATCGAGATGGTTGGCGATGTAGAGGGTAAGAATGCCGTCATCGTTGACGATATGATTGCCGGAGGCGGAACGCTCGTGAAAGCAGCGGATCTGCTTCTGAGCCGGGGAGCGAAGAGCGTCCGGGCTGCTGCGGTTCACGGCATTTTCGCCGGTGACGCGCTGGATCTGATCGAGAACTCGAACATCGAGCGGGTCTACGTCACGGATACGATTCCGCGGCGGCAAGGTACCCCCGAGAAGATCGAAACGCTGAGCGTTGCGCCGTTGATGGCGGAAGCGATCATGCGAATTCACAAGGACCTGAGTATTAGTGCGCTCTTCACGTGAGCGCCAAGAGAAAGTGAGTTATGCACAAAGTGCATAAACGGATCGAACCAGAACCCGACCCCGAACCTGATCCGGGAGTGCCGCAACTGTGAGTATCGAGAGCTGGATAGAGGGATCCGTACTCGTACTCGCGCTTCTGCTGCTGGCCACTGCCGGGCTTGTTGATGCGAGCCTGATCAAACGTCAGCGGTTGACCCTCCGTGAACTCTTTGAAAATGGAACCGGTGGCGGAAGCGCCGAGCATGGTGAGGACCAGAGCGGAGAACTCCGCACTGCCACCGACGTAGCAATGCTCGTCTCTGTCCTTGTCGTGGGTGCGGTCATCGCCCACATGACGAACCGGGTGTTCTCGCTTGCCTGGTTGCTGGTCATCTTGCCGGCGGTCATGCTTGTCGTGCTGATGATCGGACGAGTGCTTCCCGCCGTCATTGTCGACCGGTACTCACTCGCAGAATCTCCCTTCGTTCATCGCCTGGCCGTCCTTATCTCGGCACTGGTGGGGCCGTTTATCATGCTGGTGCAGGTCGTCCGCGGCATGATGGATCGGGAACCGGTGAGTTCACTGGAGAACGGTGTAGAGCAGTCATCCGCAACTCGTGAGGAATCTGATGCTGAAGCGGTGGAACGTGGCGAAATCCAGCATGCCGAACACGAGATGATTTCCGGCATCCTGAGCATGGAGGAAGCGTTTGCCCGGGAGATCATGGTGCCGCGGCCGGACATCGTTGCCGTTGCGGTCGATACGCCGCTAACTGAGGTGGTAACGACCGCGCAGGAAGCAGGACACTCCCGGATCCCAGTCTACGAGGATTCGATCGACCGGGTGCGCGGGATCATCTACGCGAAGGACTTGCTGCGGTTCGTCAGTGATGACGTTACCAGCGTGACCCTTGATGAGTTGATGCGGCCGGCGATGTTTGTCCCGGAATCGAAGCGTGTCGACGACCTTCTTCGTGATTTGCAGCGGTCTCGGGTTCATATGGCGATCGTCGTCGATGAGTACGGTGGAACCGCCGGACTGGTGACGATTGAAGATGCCATTGAAGAGATCGTTGGCGAAATCCAGGACGAATACGATCGTGAAGTTCCGCTCTACGAGTTTGTTTCGAACGGGCAGCTAGCCGTCGATGGTCGGATGAGCGTTGACGAGCTGGCTGAAGTCATCGGCCTGGCGTTGCCCGAGACAGAGAGTGAGACGATCGGTGGCCTGGTCGCCCGGGAGCTGGGACATATCCCCGAGCCTGGCGAGGAAGTGCAGGCCGGCCCGGTCAAGATCCGGGTGGAAGCTGTTGAACGCAGACGGGTTCGGACGGTCAATGTATCGCTGGCGGAGGATCCAGTGAGTGTCGATTCAACAAATCCGGTGC
>SLMJ01000142.1 GCA_007133615.1 Thermomicrobiaceae bacterium
ATGCCGATCGCAATCCCGGGTACGTTCCAGTCCGAAAGCTGCTGTTCGACGACGCTTTTCAAATTGCTCACGTTCTCGCTCATCAATCTGTCCCATTTCCGTTCAGCAAAACGCCTGCTGATTCGACCCTGAAATAAGGCCCACGGCATGATAGCGCACCCATGACATTTGTCACTGCAAAATCGCGACACCCATCACTTCTTGGAGCGTCGGAGTCCCCATAAGCTAATGACAAGTGGGAAAGCGTATTCGCGAGCAGGCTACCTGAAGAAAGGGGAAGCACAAACCTCATTGACAAGCCGCACACAGAAACGCGGATCAGTAATAAAGGAGGATTCCAATTGACGAACGAAACGAACAAGCGCATCGTCAGCGACTTCTGGACAGCATTCGAGGCCAACGATCGGGGAACGCTCGAAGCGGTGCTTGCACCTGACCTGCGGGCGCACTCGCCCTTTGCTCCGGAGCCCATTGAGCGGGATGCGCATCTACAGGGCGTGACCATGTTCAACGAGGCGTTCAGCGATCGCGACTTCGCGGTCGAAGTGATGATTGCCGAGGGCAACACCGTCGCAACCCGGACAACCATGCGAGGGACGCATACCGGTGTATTCCAGGGTCACCCACCAACCGGGACACGAATCGAAACGACGGGGCTGACCATGGAACGGATCGAAGACGGCAGGATCGTCGAGCGCTGGTTCAACTTCGACATCGCAGGCGTTCTGCAGGAACTGGGTATCTCGATGGATCCAGAACGCGGTTGACCTGCCGGTGCCAGCGCTTACCCGTGAAGCACGACGGTTCATCAGGGGCGCAATCCAAGGCGCCCCTTCTCTGTGTCGAGATCGTGTACAGCACAACTTATTCGAACTCCACCGTGCGGATTCAACCCATGACAAATGTCACGCCGGATCCACGATGGCCATCACTTCTGATCGTCCCCGGCCCGACCTACGATGAACAGGACGGGCATCGCGCACCTGCCCGCTTCAGTCAGGCTCATTCTCAGTCACCAGGATGGGGGAGCAATGGTCACGGCAGTGGAACAAACGTCGAGAACCGGGAACGATGTTCAGATGCTTCCGGTTCAGACACAGACAGAACGGTACGCCGGGATCGTATTTCGTTTTCTCGCAACGCTATTTGTCGCCGGTATCGCTCTGCAGTTTTTCATCGTTGGGGTGGCACTCTTCGTCGACGGCGCGCGCTGGAACCTGCATCAGATGGTCGGGCACGGACTCGGAATCGTGCCGCTGCTCATGCTTGGGGCGTCACTGCTCGCTCGACTCCCGCTTACGGCCAGATTGCTGAGCGCGCTGCTGCTGGTTCAGGTGGTCATGCAGCAAGTCACGGTTTCGATCGGCGACTGGGCAGGTGCGTTCCACCCGCTAAACGCGATTCTGATGTTCGCGATCGGACTGCATGTCCGCCGAAACAGTGGTCGTGTACACGCCAACGCTCCGGTCCAGACAGAACAGAACGGTAGCTGGTAAACAGCACAGGCACGACCACTGGATCCGAGCGTTCGTCCTCAGCGTCCGGCGCGCTAAATGTAAGGAGAAACTCGTGATCACCGTTCAGCAACTGACCAAACGCTACGGTTCATCTGTCGCAGTCGACCATCTTGGCTTTTCGCTCGAGCCAGGACAGATTACAGGCTTCCTTGGACCGAATGGAGCCGGGAAAACAACCGCGATGCGTCTGATCATGGGGCTCGACCGACCGGACTCCGGCAGCGCGCTGATCAATGGACGTCCATACCGGAACCTTGTTCGGCCACTCCACGAGATCGGAGCCCTGCTCGATGCTCGCCACTTCCACGCCGGGCGCAGTGCGTTCAATCATCTGTTCGCACTGGCGCGGAGCCACGGAATCGGACGCGCTCGTGTCGACGAGGTGCTATCCCTGACCGGACTTGAAGCAGTGGGACACAAGAGCCCAGGCGCCTATTCGCTCGGGATGACGCAACGACTGGGGATTGCCGCCTCGCTGATCGGCGACCCGCCGATCCTGATCCTCGACGAACCGATGAACGGGCTGGACGCTCAGGGCATGAGCTGGATGCGTTCTTTTCTGAAGCAACTCGCCGCCGAGGGTCGAACCGTGTTTATCTCCAGCCATCTCATGTCGGAGGTGGCCCAGGTGGCCGATCGACTTATTGTGATCGGACGCGGCCGGCTCGTCGCAGACACAACCGTTGCCGACTTCGTCGCGAAGGCGGGTGGGATCACGATTCTCGTTCGGACCCCCGATCCCGCGCGTTTGAGCGCAGTCCTAAATCAGTTCACCGAGCTTGTTGAGTTCGACGCGGAGCAAGGGATCCTCAGAGTATCCGGACTTGAGCTCAAAGAGGTCGGAGATCTGGCCGCAGCAAACGGAATCGTTGTCTATGAACTAAGTGAGCAGCATCCATCACTGGAGAGCGCATTTCTCAGACTGACTCACGACTCGATCGAATATGCAGGGAAGACATCATGACCACAGCAGACGCGTATGTGCAACGAACACGATCCACGACGACGAACCGAGCCGGGTTTGCTCAGGTGCTAATGGCCGAATGGACGAAGTTCATTTCTCTCCGCGCAAATATCTGGACGCTGATAGCCGCCGCGTTTGTCTCGATTGTCGTCGGTGCGGTCTTCGTATTCGCCCACCTGGACTTCTGGTCCGGAATGACCCCGGAAGAACGAAGCCTGATCGATCCGGTACACGAGAGCTTCATTGGGCTCAGTGTATTCGGCATCCTCGGGTTCGCAGTTCTCGGTGCACTGGCAATGACATCCGAATATAGCTCGGGGACGATCGCTTCGACGTTTGCAGCAGTTCCGAACCGGATCAGGGTGCTCGTTGCGAAAGCGATCATCATCGGGTTGGTGACAATCGGGTTTGCGCTGGTCACCGCATTCGTCTCATTCCTTATCGCGCAGCCGATTCTCGCCCGCGAGTCGCTCGATGTCTCACTCGTCGACAGTGGGGTGCTGATCGCAGTGATCGGCGGCGGACTGTATTCCGCCGGAGCCGCGCTGATCGGGTTGGCACTTGGAGCCATTCTGCGCCGCACCGCGGCCACCATCGTCGCAGTGAGTGTGATTTTCTCGCTTGCGACGATCATTACTCAGGCGCAACCGGAATCCTGGAGCAGGGTGACGAAGTATCTTCCGCACTCGGCCGGTCTCTCGGCCATCTCGTCGATCGAACACTCAACGTTGCTTTCACCGTTAGCCGGACTGGTTGTCCTAACAGTATGGGTCATCCTCGGACTGGTTGTCGCCGGCGTCCTGATCGAGCGCAGGGACACCTGAGTGTAGCTCCTATCAGGCAGCCAGGGGTCGAAACGAGAAGACACGCTCGGAGTTCTGCATCGTCTCGACCCCGGCTGAACTCGCTGGAGAATCGATATGCTCACGAGTACCGTTGGGGAATCCGTCCAGACTGTCAGGTCAGATCAAATCGAAACCGTTGCACTGCCACGTATGTGGTCGGTATTTGTCATGGTGTGCTTGATCTTCAGCGTAGTGGTGGCCGCGCGGCTCATCCTGGAGTCGCCGGGTGTGCTATTGCTTGCCGTCGGGCTCACCAAAGTGCTTCTGCTTGTCGGTCTGTTTCTCTGGGCAACATTGCGAGATTCGCTATCGGAGGCGGACATCTCACCGTCCGGGATCGAGCGTCAGACCCTGACTCGACGGGTACTCTGGACGCTCGGGATGCTTGCGCTAACGATCGCGCTCATACCGGCATTGCCCGACTTCCAGCTCTGGTGGCTGCTTGTTTACCCGATGGTCGCCGCCGGCCTCACCCTTCCATGGATCCCTGCGAAAGTGATGATCGGCAGCCTGACGGTGTTGTCCTTTGCCTGCGCCTGGCTGTTCGGGGACGGGTTCCAGCCAATCCTTCTCACCCAGGCCGTGCTGGCACTCGGCGCGGTGATCATACGAATGATGACGGTTACCAATATCGAACTCGAGGCCTCCCGGGACGATGTGGCTCGGCTGGCCGTTGCGGAAGAACGGTTACGCTTCTCACGGGACCTGCACGATTCACTCGGGCACAGCCTTTCGACGATCGTCCTCAAGAGTGAACTCGGTGGCCGGCTCATCGAACGGGACCCTGCCCGTGCGCATGGCGAGATACAGGACGTGGAGCAAGTC
>SLMJ01000193.1 GCA_007133615.1 Thermomicrobiaceae bacterium
CCCGCGTCTCACCGTCGGCACCAGCCAGCAGCATTGTCAGAACAACCGCTGCGCTGTACGGACTGGTGATCACATTCTCATCCGGATCGTACCCGGCGAGTCCGGTGAACAGGTCGAACCCGAACGCAGATGTCGATGCAGCGGCTCCGGTGGGGTCGGTATCAGGTACGGGTTCGTCTGCTGGTTCACCCGGAGTCGGTGTTGGCTCCTCCTCGGCAGGTGTTTCGGCGGGGATTTCTGGTGTTGCTGTCGACTCACCGCCGGTGTCATCGGTAGTGTCGGCACATCCGGCTACGATCAACGCGAAAACCGTCACCAGGATGAATGACGTTAGTCGCACGCTCGCCTCACTTTCAACGCTTCAGTGCTTGCCCGTTATCTCTAGTGACGTTGGCGAGGTGAGTCAGGTTCCATGGTTGTGCAGGTGCGATTCGAGTGGACGTAGTCCCCGGGCCCGAAAGACCCGGGGAGAAGCTATCAGGTCTGTGCTCGTGGATCGAGCGCGTCGCGCAGGCCGTCGCCAGCGAGGTTGAACGCGAACACGGCGATTAGCAGAGCAATCCCCGGAGCGAACGCAAACCACGGCTGAACTGCAAGCTGGTGCGTTCCATCCCGAATCATCTGCCCCCAGGTGGCGGTTGGCGGAGAAACACCCAGGCCGATGAAGCTGAGACTTGCTTCGAGGCGAATTGCCGATGCCATCCAGAGGCTACCGAGCACCAGGATGTCACCGAGCATGTTCGGGATCACGTGTAGCCCGAGCATGCGGACATCTTTCACTCCGACTGCCCTGGCAGCCATGATGTAGTCCATCTCCTTGATCGAAAGTGTTGCCCCGTAGGCGATTCTGGCGAATCTCGGCGCAATCGTTATTCCGATCGCAAAGATCATCTTCCACATCCCGGCACCGAGGACTGCCAGGATAAGGAGTCCCGTGATGAGATCGGGGAAGGCCAGCAGTACGTCGGTAATACGCATTAACACTGTCTCGGTGCGGCCACCTTTGAATCCGGCAACAACGCCCATCAGAGTCCCGAGCGCGCCGCCGAAGGCAACCGATGCGATCCCGACCACAAGCGCGATTCGGGCACCGTACATCACACGCGACATAATGTCACGACCGTATTGGTCCCGGCCGAACCAGTGATCAGCACTTGGTGACTCCAGTCTATTGACCGCGCTCTGTGCGAGTGGATCATGAGGAGCGACAATCGGCGCGGCGAGCGCGATGAGAATCAGGAACCCGATCAGAACCAGTCCAACGAGTGCTGTTCGATTACTGGAAAACGATCTCCAGGCGCGTTGACGGGCAGTCATCATCTGCCGCGACGGTTGCAGTCGTTCCATCGCTTCCGTACTTGAATCTGCCATTAGTCGTACCTTATCCGGGGGTCAACCAGGCCATATACAATATCGGTAATGAGATTAATCAGAACGATAATGATCGCGTAGATCACCATGATCGACTGCAACGCCGTGTAATCGTTCTGTTTCATCGCACCGATCATGTACCGTCCGAGACCCGGCCTGGCGAAAACCTCTTCCACGAGGACCGAGCCACCCAACAAGCTGATCGTGAAGATCCCGACCAGCGAAACGATCGGCACAAGCGCACTCCGCAGCGCATGGCCATAGAGCACTTTTCGTTCGGTTAGTCCTTTCGCCCGGGCAGTGCGAATGTAGTCGTCGCTCAGCACGTTCAGAATCGCTGACCGGGTCATTCGGGTTACGTAGGCGAACATGATGACCGCGAGACTAATCGCCGGTAGCACAAGGTGGTGCAGGTTAGATAAGGGCTCGGCAAAGCTCGCTGCCCCGAGTGCAGGGAACATTCCCAATTGCACGGAGAACACATAGATAAGCAACACAGCGAGGAAGAAGATCGGGAACGACAGACCGGTCAGTGAGAATACCCGCCCGAAGTAATCTACCCATGTGTTACGCCTGACTGCGGTAACAACTCCGAGCGGCACGCCCATCAGGATTCCGAGGAGGATGCCGGCGAAGGTCAACTGCAGAGTGTATGGAAGCACCACAGCAACCTGCTCTGCCACGGGTTGCTGGGTGATCAGTGACTCGCCGAGGTCACCCCTTAGAAGGCCGAACAGGAACTGAAAGTACTGGACATAAAGTGGCTGATCCAGCCCCATCCGTTCACGGAGCCGCTCGACTGCATCTTCCGAGGCGTAGTCGCCCAGCGCGGCGTATGCCGGATCTCCCGGCGCAACGCGCACCACGAAAAAGATGATGGTCAACACCGCGAGGAGTGTCGGTATCGAGACCAGGATTCTCCGAAGAGCATATCTAAGCATTCATCGGGTCCCTTGAGAGTTTCCGGCCGGTGGGAACAAGTGCTCCCACCGGCATGCTGACGATCTAACTGAGAGTGGTTTCTTCGGTAATCTGTGGGTACAGGGCCATCACCGAAACGAGATCGTGTCCATAGTCGACACGTTCGGACCGGGCGTAGACCTGATTCAGGAAGTGCAGTGGATAGATAACCATGTCTTCCAGCAGCTGCGCATTCGCTTCTTTCCACAGTTCGATCTGCTGGTCGGGATCTGTCTCCACCCGGGCTTCCTCGATCAGATCATCGATGCCAGTGTAGCGGGTGAAGTTCGTGTCTGGCGACTCACCGACCTGAACGCGCGTTGAAGAGTGAGCAAATCTGGTCAGATAGACGTCTGCATTTGGTCTCCATGCAATGTAGATGACCAGCGGATTGACTTCCTGCCGGATCTGCTCGTGCATCGTCGAGTGGTCGACGACCTGAAGCGAGAGATCGATTCCGACGTCTGCGAGTTCCGCCTGAAGTGATTCGTAGTTACGGAGATACGATTCGGATTCCGACGAGACGAGTTCGAGTTCAAAGCCGTCCTCATAACCGGCTTCCTCGAGCAGTTCCCGTGCACGATCCGGGTCGTAGTCAAACGTCAGGTCCATATCCCGAGCTTCTTCTTCAGTCAGACCACCATCGAGGAGTGGCTCAGGGACGAGCGAGAAGACATTCTCGGCTGCTGGTGCACCGAACAGCGCAAGGTGCTCGTCTCGGTCGATCGCGTAGGCAATAGCTTGCCGAACTCGGATGTCGTCGAATGGCTCCGCCTCGATGTTGAAGTTGACGAACGTAACTTCACCGACACCGAAGACGTCGACAGTGATGTCGTCCATCTGCTCGATACGATCAATCCAGACGGCGTCCGCCGGACCGTTGATCACGTGGAGTTCGCCGGTCTGCAGCGCCAGTTCACGGCTTGAGTCGTCCGGAACGAACCGGAGATCTACGCCGCCGAGTTGCGGCTGACCGCGGAAGTAATCTTCGTGGGCGAGCAGCCGGATGCGATCCTGAGGCGTGTAGCTTTCGAATCGGAACGGTCCGGTTCCGACCGGGTTCGTCTGGAATCCGTCGTCGCCAATGGCCTCAACTGCCTGTTCGGGGACTACAAAGCCTCCCGCGTAGTCGGAGACCTTTGGGAGGAAGAGCGCGGCAGACAAGGGCTCGTCGAGAATGATATCGACCGTGTAATCATCAACCTTCTCAAACGTAGCTCCGCTGAGCTCTCCTGCGTACGCCGATCGGTCTGGATTTGCGGAGCGCTCGAGAGAGTAGATCACGTCATCAGCGGTGATTTCGTATGAATCAACGTCAGGATGCGGGTGGGTCATAACACCCTCCCGAATCTGGAACCGCCAGACCTGCTGGCCATCATCATTTTCCTCGGGTTCCGGGACCTCGACAGCAAGGTCGGGTTCAACCTCGTTGCTGTCGCCGGGCGCGTATCGGACGAGTCCATTGAAGATCATATCCACAGCTGTGCGGTCATTCGTCGTCGCTGCGAAGTGTGGATCGAGTGTTCCAAGATCAGCCGCGTTCAGGCCGAATTGCAGGATCTCGCCCTCGACGTCTTCAGGTTCCTCATCGTCGACAACCTCGTCGTCGTCGTCAGGTTCCTCGACTTCTTCGTCGTCTTCATCGTCGTCAACAACATCATCATCAACTTCGACGTCATCCGTGTCGTCGTCAGGATCTGCCGCTACGTCGTCATCGTCATCATCGTCTGTTTCGCAGGCAGCCAGCAACGCGCCGCCGACCGGCACGGCCAGACCAATGGCCATTGCTCGCTTGAGGAACTCTCGCCGAGATGATTCC
>SLMJ01000358.1 GCA_007133615.1 Thermomicrobiaceae bacterium
ATCGGCCAGAACGAGCTCGTCTGGCGGCTGCCGTCCGACTCCTACGAGCGATTCCGGGTCGATCCGTCCGAAACACCGGCCGTCGTCTATGACCAGCGCTACGGTGGCGACACCAAGGGCTTCCCGGCGGACCAGCGCTACTGGGAAACCGTCATGCCAATTCTGCAGTTCGAAGGCGACCGGGTCACGGGCATGGAGATCGTCCCGATCTCGCTGGCGCTCAATTCCCAGGCGAACCGCCGCGGCAAGCCGGAAGTGGCAACCGGAGAGATCGCGGATCGCGTACTGACTCGTTTCCAGAAGCTCTCCGCGGAGTTCGGCACATCGATGCAGATCGCCAACGAACGCGCCTTCGTCGAGCTGGGCTAGCCGCTACTTCCAGAGGGTAGCCATGTCGAACCAATGAGAGTGCTACCCGAAAGCAGTGTGGATCAGGAATTGGCAGCAATACACTCCTCTCTCTCAGCATTGGGAGAGATTCTATGGATAAGGCCAATTGGTCTGGAACCAACAGCACGATCAGAGAGATCAGTTGACTCTCCCCTCTCCCAGCATTGGGAGAGGGGCCGGGGGTGAGGGCCACTCCCGGACGGCCCGCTCGTTCCTCCCAGCAGTACCAGTAGAATTGAAATTCACGCCGACTCGATCTAATCACCGGGTGGTAAATGGCGCGGAAGAAACGTAGAAGTCGACCAGACAATCAAACTCCGGCCGCAGAAGTCTCGGACCAGCGACTGTGGGAAGTCGACGCCCTCCGGGGCGTCGCGATCATCATGATGGTCATCTACCACTTCGTCTATGATCTCGACCAGTTCGGCAACTTCGATATCGGCGCCAGCGACGGCAACTGGCAGCGCTTCGCCAACCTGACCGCGTTCATGTTTGTCTTCCTGGTGGGCACATCGCTGGTGCTCAGCTACACCCGGGCAACCGCACGTCTCACCGACGAATGGTCGCTGGCGCAGAAGTACATCCTGCGGGGGATGCGGATCTTCGGCTACGGCATGATCATCACGGTAGCGGTCTGGCTCGTCGCCCCGGGTGGATCGATTATCTTCGGAATCCTGCACCTCATCGGACTGTCGATCATCTTCGCCTATCCCTTCCTGCGCTGGCCGAAGGCAGCTGCGGTGGTCGGGATCGGGCTGATCGTGCTTGGCTACTTCATGGGCTACCCGCGAGTCGATTTCCCCTGGCTGGTCTGGCTCGGTTTCCGGCCGGAAGGCATCGGCGCCATGTACGATTACCGGCCGATGATCCCGTGGTTCGGGGTCGCGCTGATCGGCATTGCCGCTGGCTACATGATCTATCGCAACGGGATCAGGCGCTTTTCACTCCCGGACTGGAGCCAGTTTGCTCCGGTCCGCTGGCTTGCAGTTACCGGGCAGTACTCGCTTGCGATCTATCTGATTCACCAGCCGGTGATCATCGTCGTGCTGGAACTGACCGGGGTGATCGATATGGGCTTGCTCTAATCCGCCGGGCACGACAGACACAGGGAAGGGAACCATCATGGACGACACACCGATCATCGGGGTGCTGAGCCGGGAGCAGATCGAGACGCTGCTGGATCATGATCCGCCACTGCTGGACGGTCTGGTCGATCGTGACGCACAGGTCCAGCCGAATGGCGTCGATCTCAGTCTGGACACCGTCTCTGGATACACCGGTCCAGGGACACTTACAATGGACAACGCCAACCGGCGCCTGCCGGGCACACAGCAACACCCGTTCGACCCGGACAGCCAGATCTATCTCTCGCCGGGGTGTTACGAAGTTCGATTCAACGAGACGATCAACCTGCCGAACAACGTGATGGCCTATACCCGGCCGCGCTCCAGCCTGTTGCGATCCGGCGTGGCACTGCACACCGCCGTCTGGGATGCCGGGTATTCCGGACGTGGCGTCGCCCTGCTCGTCGTCTACAACACCCATGGCTTCCGGCTGGAGCACAATGCCCGCATCGCCCAGATGGTCTTCCATGTCATGAGCGGGGAGACTGCGGAAGGCTACCAGGGCATCTTTTCCGGTGAAGGTAAGCGGTAGCACAGCAGGGGTTCCGTTCATCTAGAGCCTCGCGGCCCTCTGGATCAATCTCCAGTTCGCTTCATTCCTGGAACATCGGATGATTACTGTGGACGCATAAGAGGCTGTCTTCGAGTGATCGGAGACAGCCTCTAGTGGGCGAAACTATGGTCCCAGCGGAATCGGCAGCGCCGCCTCGAACTCGGCACAGTCAGCCCACGGCGTCAATGGTGCGCCGGGAACAACCGCGTGGCCCGCACCCTGAAGCGCCGCTCCGGCCGTCCCGGTGTGGATGCCATCGTGATGGGCATTGAGGGGAACCGCCCGGTTGTTCGCCACGTCAACGCACTTACGGAAGCCCACGAGCGCTCCGTCTTCAATCTCTATCCCCAGCAGCAGCATGTGCGGATGAGGAGGTGGAGGTCCGTCACCGTGACCGGCTGCCAACGCCGCTCCACCTGCCATTGCGAGAAGCAGCAAGGTAAGTCCGGTCGTCACTATGAGGCGCATCTGGGATATTCCTTTCCTGCAGATCCCGTCCCCCGACCATCAAGATTCGGTCGAAGACGGCATTTAATCATGTCATCGCGCAATCGAATTGAAGAATGAGACCTGCTGATCAGTTGCCCGCCACCTCCCATCGGGTAATCAACAAATCCACTGTCAATTGCATCGCAGCAACACCCGTCACACAGGTGCCGGCTGCCCGTCGCACAGGTCTGCTGGATGCGTTCGGCCCGCCTGCGTTGTGCTGTCGGGACACGAAGCTACAGTAGCATGGCCATGCGGAGATGTCAATCATATGACAGATCGCTATATGGTTGCCTCACAGGCATGATAATGCTGCATTGCGCAAAGTGTTGCTTCAGTTAGAATTTCATCGGGATCACGGAGAAGGCAGGCAAAATAAAAGGGGAGCCGGGTGTGGCTCCCCTACGTACGTCCACCAGGCGGTCCCTCGAACCCCCGAACTTCACCGCCTGGCCGGTCCTGCCGGTCTGGCGCTACCGGGCAGGCCGTTGATTGCTCGATATTTTACACGAATGAAGCGCGTGCGTCCCAAGCAACCATTTGGGAATGCATCGGTAAGTCTGGACTGCCGTTGGCGCGTGTACTGGGCGGAGAAATGCACCGCCCGCAGCGTACTTCGCTTCTCTCGGTTTGTGCAAAGCCGCCCCCTTTGAGGTGAGCAGATTGCCTGCGTGAACGATCGGCAACCTCTTAGCTTCGACGGACTGGCGCGGTATCGTCGGACAGAAGCGTCGACGATTCGGAACTGAAGATGCACCCAGAGCAACGAACAAACCGCCTCCAGTAATCAGCTGGAAGCGGTTTGACGGTATTTGTGGGGACTGCTGAGATTAGTTAGACGGCGCCACGCCGTTGACGTGCTTCAGCTCGCCCTTGCCGTTGAACTGGGCGATGACCGAGTAGACATCACCGTCGGCAGTCTCGTAGTACATCGAAACCTGGCCCTTGTGCTTGACCTCGTGCTGGATACCGTCATTATCCGGTGCGGAAACGCCGAACCAGAAGGCGTTAGATGTGGCGTCCCAGTTCATGCTGACGTCGCCATTACCACCCAGGCGGACCGGCTCGCGGTAGGTCCACTCGATGTGATCGATGTCATCGAACCGAACGACGTAGTAGGTGAACTCTTCCTCGAAGTTGCCGGCTTCCGGGTTGGATGCCTGAGCTTCGACCGATGCGATGGTAGCTGGCTCAGCAACGCTGCGGGCACTGTTTCCCTGCCCGTTGGCATGTCCGTTGCCATTGCCATTACCATTGTTGGCCAATGCAGCGCCGGCAAACAGTGTGAGTGCCAGAACCGCAACCAGTGACGCTGCAAACATTGATTTGAACGTTCGTCGTGATGTCGCCATGCGAAATTCCCCTTTGCTTAGACCGGAAAACCTACCTGGTGTGAATTCGTTGTCAATCTCATTGCGTCCCCTGCAACGTGATTGGTTCCGCCTTCACATACTGAACACAAGTTAACTACAGCTCTGACGCGGGGGCATCGGACTAGAGACCCGCCACGAAACGTACTCCCGTGCTATGAGGGAAGGTACGAAGGTGCTAAGGGTTGTTGATGTTGGTCAAGAAGAA
>SLMJ01000315.1 GCA_007133615.1 Thermomicrobiaceae bacterium
ATGGTACCGCGCCACCGTTCGAGATTCCCTGCGTGGTTTTGAATGGCGAGATTTGCGCTACAGACCGTGCTCTCCCCGTATACGCGACAGATGAGCCAGCGCATCGTCGACAAGGCGCTGATTTTCCGGATCGTTGAGCCAGCGGCTGACGCCGGACGGGTGCGGCAGGGGAACAACGGTCCAGTTTTCCTGTTCGAACGCTTTGCCGACGATCTCCCTGAGCGGTTTCTGGCCGAGGAACCGGCTGGCAGCGAGCCTGCCGAGGGTGATGATGACCTCTGGCTGGACGAAGGCGAGTTCCCGTTCCAGGTGCGGGCGACAGAGCCGGATCTCGGTGGCTGACGGGGCGCGATCCCCATTACCACTGGCGCCCGGCCCCGGATAGCACTTCGTCAGTGATGTCAGATAGAAGTGCTCATAAAGGGTTCCTGGCGGGAATCCGGCCTGTTCCATCCATCCCTGTAATTTTCGACCTGAGGCACCTGAATAAGGTGGTGTTTCAACAGTCCGGAAGGCCGGCGCCTGCCCGACGATCATCATTCTGTGTCCGGTGTGACCCTGAAAGATCGGCATGGCGCGGTCGATAAATCCGGCTTCAACGCAGGCCGTACAGTGGCGAATTCGGTGCTGTACGCGCTCGAAATCCCGCTGTTCGGGTGTCTCCGGCGGGGATGTCACTGGGCCTGCTCGTCGTCATCCGGTTCGAAGGAATCGGGGTGGAAGTATTCATAAACATCGCGTGACAGCAATCCGATGCGCTCGTCGGCGCCCGGATACTCGGACATCACGGAGATGACGTAGATTGCGTCCGGGCCATAGACGATCCCGACATCGTGGTTGGCGTCTCTGCTGTTGCCGTACCAGTTACCGGTCTTATGCCCGATCACGGCGTCATCCGGCAAGTATCGCGGCAGTCGATCGATAATACTCTGGTTGGCGAGGTGATCGAGCATCAATTGACTATGCTCCTCAGAGACTCCTTCTGCACAGGCGATCGCTTCCACGACCCTGGCCATGTCCCGGGATGTTGTGGGCAGCGAATCGATCGACAACTGGCTCTCCTCCGCGCCGAGATCCTGTAGAGTTTCGTCCAGCTGATGCCAGCCGACGAGATCTCCGAGCAGGTACGCGGTGGCGTTATCGCTGATGATGATCGAGGCTTCCACGGCATCAGCGATGGTAATCTGTGATCCAGTTCCCCACCCGAACACGCCAAGGGTTCCCAGGTCCTGGGCAGCATAGTAGGAGTCGATCGTCACGTACTGGTCGAGCGACAGCGTTTCCTCTTCGACCTGACGCATGACTTCATACATGACCGGCGTTTTGTAGATGCTGGCTGCGTAGAACGAGCGGTCCGGGTTGACTTCGGCGCGAGCTCCGGTAGTCAGCTCCTGAACCACAACGCCGAATCCGGGTGAGAACTCTCCCAGACGATCCTCGACAAGCTCCTGCAGGTCGTCATCGATAAACGGTTCGACGTTACATGCGACGGGATGTGGAGGATCATCGAGGATCAGTTCCGGGGTCGGTTCCGGGGTTGGTTCAGGAGTAGGGGTCGGCTCAGATGTCGGGGTTGGTTCTGGCGTCGGGGACGGTGTCGGGGAAGGCTCGGGGGTTGCCGTCGGTTCCGGCGTTGCGGTAGCTTCCGGGGTTGGCTCGGGAGTCGGCGTGGGACTCGTGCGCTGGCTGGCGACACAGGACGCAAGCAGTATTGTCACTCCCAGCAACAGGAAGAGAAACCGCATCTGCTTCGCTCGAATCAGGGTGCCGGGAAACGAAAAGTGCATGTTAGTTTGATTCCGACTCCTGATTCTGGACGATCTCGTGCACGGTCCGGTAGTACCCGGTGAAACTCGGAGAGTCTGCGCGGGTGAGGATCTCGATCGATTTTTTCATCAGGTTGAGCCGAATGCCGGGTGGAAGATACAGATGTGGCGGTGGGACACCGTCTTCCTCGCGATCCGAAACCCACTCTGCGCTGGGAAAGGCTTTCCGGAAGACCTCTCCGACATACGCGGTCAGCGCCAGCGCATCCGGGAGCAAGTCATGATGATCCGACCAGTACACCTCTGACAGGTCGATGTATTGCTCGAGGACGCCATCCAGTCGCTGAAGCGAGTGGACAGAGAAGTCGAGCCGGACATTGAACTGTGCTCCGACCTGGGTAGCAAAACGCTTTGCTGTGTCCTGAAGTTCTTTTCTGTGCGCGCTGATGATGACCTCCCATGCAGCTTCGGCGGGCGATATTGTACCTGCTCTGGGACCGGTTCTGTACCATAGCAGGTGCGGAATGGCGCCATTTTGCTGAACACGACATGCACGGGAAGTGAAGGAATCCGAATGAAGATCGAACGCAGCGTGCTTTCTGTTCCCGGCTCGAACTGGAAAATGATTCAGAAGGGTGTTGCCAGTGAGGCCGATGTGGCTCTGCTGGATCTGGAAGACGCGGTGCCGCCCGGTATCAAGGCCGAGGCACGTTCAGTGGTGGTTTCCGCGTTCACCGAGCTCTCCTGGGGAGGGAAGCCACGGACGTTCCGGATGAACGCACTGGATACGCCGTTCTTCTATCGGGATCTGATCGATATCGTCGAGCAGAGCAAGGGCGCGGTGGATCTGATCATTATCCCGAAGGTGAATCGGCCGGAAGATGTCTATGTGGTTGATACGCTGCTGACGCAGGTCGAGGCTGGCCTGGGAATGGAACGACAGATCCGGCTGGAAGCCCAGATCGAAACCGCGGACGGACTGGTGAACTGCGAGGCGATTGCCCGAAGTAGTGACCGGCTCGTTTCACTGATTTATGGACCGGGAGATTACTCCGCGTCGGTGAGGATGCCGTCCGGCTCGATCGGGGTAATGGACGAGTGGGACCAGCTTTACCCCGGCCATCGTTATCAGTACGTCATGCACCGGATTCTTGCCGCGGCCAGAGTTGCGGGTATTCGGGCGATCGACGGTCCGTTCGGCAATTTTCGGGACGAAGAGGGGCACCGCAAGAGCTGTTTGATCGCCCGGTCGATGGGATTTGATGGCAAGTGGTGCATTCATCCAGCGCAGATTCCGACGACGAACGAAGTGTTTGCGCCGTCTGTGGAGGAACTGGAATGGGCGCAACGAGTAATCGCGGCCTACGAAGAGGCGAACGAGAAGGGACTCGGCGTCGTAGCGCTGGACGAGAAGATGATCGATGCGGCGAATATCAGGATGGCGCGAGTGACGGTTGATCTGGCGCGGGCTGCCGGGATGCTGGATGAGGATGAACAGAGTTAGTTACTCGAGCCATCGAGTCGAGCGTGTTGTGCAAACATCGATTTCCAGGTGTCAGGTCCACTCGCGATGAGCTCACGCATATCCTCGGCAGAGAGCGCCCGGGAAAACAGGTAGCCCTGGCCGTAGTGGCAGCCGAGGTCGCGGAGCATATCCAGTTGATCGACGGTTTCGATGCCCTCTGCGGTCACTCTGAGGTTCATTGCCAGTGACGCAGCCATGACAGCCTGAACAATGCTGGTGTCTTCAGCATCCGACCCGAGGCCGGAGACGAAGGATTGATCGATCTTGATGATGTCGATCGGGAACCGTCGCAGGTAGCTCAACGCCGAGAAGCCGGTGCCGAAATCATCCAGGGCGAGCTGCACGCCGACATCCTTCAGTTGCTGCAGTGTTTCCAGGGTATCGACCGAATCATCCATCGCGATGTTCTCGGTGATCTCGAGCGTGATGAGATTCGCATCGAGTTCTACGGACTGAAGTGTCCGGGTTAGCTCTTCGATCAGTCTGGGGTGCTGGTATTGCCGCGGTGACAGGTTCAGGCTGAGCCGGAGCGGGCGTTTGTCCGGCATGATGCTTTGCCATTCGCGTAGTTGTGCCGACGCTTCCCGGATGATCCAGCGTCCGAGCGGAATGATCAACCCGGACTGTTCGGCGACTGAAATGAAGTCCCTGGGCGT
Source organism: Thermomicrobiaceae bacterium (assembly GCA_007133615.1). Taxonomy (GTDB): domain Bacteria; phylum Chloroflexota; class Chloroflexia; order Thermomicrobiales; family Thermomicrobiaceae; genus SLMJ01. Next base: position 3,948 of record SLMJ01000315.1, read on the forward strand.
GAGGAATCCGCGCACGGGATGATCCCAGCGGACGAGCGCCTCCACCCCGTCAAGCTCACCGGTGTTCAGATTGATGATCGGCTGGTAATAGACCTCGAACTCGTTCCGCGGGATTCCGCGGCGGATCTCGGTCTCAAGCGTCAGCCGCAGCCAGGCTCGGGAGTTCATCGACGGCTCAAAGATAGCGTAGCGGTTCTTGCCGGTGTTCTTGGCCTCATACATCGCGAGGTCAGCGTTGCGCAGGATGTCATCTGCGCTGGCCGAGGTGCTGTCGCCGATCGCGATGCCGATGCTGGTCGTTGAGAAGACTTCCTGGCCATCGATATCGAACGGATCATCGAGTACGCTGGCGATTCGTTCAGCGATCACCACGGCGTCCTGATCATCCGTGACATTGCCCAGCAGCAGGGTGAACTCATCGCCACCAAGTCGGGCGAGCAGGTCTCCGCTCCGGATGCAGGTCTGGACTCGTTTGGCGACCTCGATCAGGAACTGGTCACCAGCGGAGTGTCCGAGGCTGTCGTTGATGACCTTGAAATCGTCCAGATCGAAGAAGAGAACTGCGAATCTATTGTCATGGACGCGTGCCTGCTGCAGGCGCTCGGCAAGCCGGTTCTGGAACAGGTTCCGATTGGGAAGCCCTGTCAGAGAATCGTGATAGGCCTGATGGGCGAGTTGATTCTCGAGTTGCTGATGGGCGGTGACATCCTGAGCAACGACGTGAACCCCGACGATGTCGTCATCAACGATGATCGGGATCGTCGTCAGGTTGAGCTCGATTCGGCGACCTTCCGGATGCATGACGCCGGCCCGGAAGTCCTGCGGATCACCCCGGTGTGTCTCGTCGAACCGATCTCGAACACGCTGCTGATCCTCCGGGACGACGAGATCGACAAACAGGATCGGTTCGCTGGACTCGAATGCAAAGCCGGTCATCTTCTCGAACGCCGGGTTGGCGCTTAGAACGAAGCCGGTGCGGTCAATCGAGAAGACAGCATCCGGATGGTTGTCAAACAGCGATCGGAAGCGCTGCTCGCTTTCCCGGATGGTGCGTTCGGACCGCTTCTGTTCGGTGATGTCGTGTGACAGTCCCTGCCAATAAAGCGGGTTGCCATCGAGATCCCGGATGAGCGTCGCGGAGTCTCGTACCCAGTGATAGACGCCGTCGATATCGCGGACACGATATTCGAGAACGAAGTGATCGTGTCCCTCTGCCATCACCATGGCGTCGTGCTCGCGCACGAAGTCGAGGTCGTCGGGGTGAAGCAGATTTGTCCAGAAGTCGGGATCCCTGATCCATTCGTCAGCACTGTATCCGAGCATGGATTGCACCTGAGGGCTGGCATAGGTGATCTTCTCCACATTGTCTGGTTGAGCGATATATGTCATTGCCGGAAGTTGTTCGACGAGAGTCCGGTAGCGTTGTTCGGCTTCCCGGAGCGCAACCTCGCGGTTGCGCCGCTCGGTAATGTCTCTGAAGAACACCGAGAGTTGATCCCGGGATGGTGAGGCATGGACCTCCAGCCACATCTCCAGAAACGGATCATAGTCGGTCACGCTGACGGGCTCACCAGTCCGGAATGCTTCCTGGAAACGGCTGAAGAATGGCATATGGTCTGGATCCGGGAAATGATCCCAGAAGGAATCGCCGAGAAGATCGTCACGATCCTTGCCAGTGATAAGTTCGGCCTGTTGATTGACGTATTCTATGGTCCAGTCGCTGCTCAGCGAAATGAAGCCATCGCCCATGGTTTCGAGGATCTCGGTAATCTGTTCGTTGGAGTCGTGCAGCGCATTTTCGATCATCCGGCGGGTTGTGATATCAGCCAGAGCCACAATCAGCCCGACGTGCCGATCATCCTCACCGAGAATAGGGCTTGCGCTGACGAGAGCGGCGATCTCGGTTCCGTCCTTGTGATAGGTGATGATCTCGCCGTGCCAGCCATTCTCACTGAAGACGATTTCGATGGCTCTTTCCGCCTGCTGGCGGCCCGCACTTCCCAGCGGAAGGAAATCAAGCAGATACATGCCGATCGATTCGTCCGGGGAGTACCCGTACAGTTCTTCCGCTGCCCGATTCCAGTACGTCACAATCAGATTATCGTCTGTCGCAAGGACCGCCTGGCCAACGGCATCCAGCATATGTTTGTGGAACCTGAGCTCGGCTTCAGTCTCCTTGAGCTCCGAGACATCAGTGTAGACGCCGATTACGCCAACGATTCCCTGCTGGGCGAGATTAATCGGAGCCAGGCTGACGACTGCCGGGAAGGTTGAGCCGTCCTTCCTCCGAATCGGGAATTCGCCGGTCCAAATGTTCCCTTCACGGACGGTCCGGTGTAGTTCTCCGGCCTCATCCTTCAGGTGCGCGGCTGGAGCTACGTCAGCAATCGGGCGGCCGAGAACTTCCTCCGCGGTCCATCCCAGCGCCTGTTCGGCTCCCTCGCTCCAGTAGGTGATGACCCGGTTCGTATCGGTGGCAACGATCGTCTGGCCAACGGCATCGAGCATGACCCGGTGGAATTCGATCTGTCGCTCATGTTCCTTGCGCTCACTGATGTCGTGCGAGACGCCGATGATTCCGACGATATCTCCCTGGGTGTTTCGGATCGGAGAAACGGTGAAGTAAGCCGGGAACTCCGTGCCGTCTTTCCGGCGAACCAGTGACTCACCGGCCCAGTGATTTCCGGCCGCCACGTGCTCGGTGACGCCGCTTGCCCGCTCGCTGTCCGAATGGGCGGGCAACAACCTGAACACCAGTTGCCCGGCGGCCTCGTCTGCAGTCCAGCCGTAGATGTCTTCGGCTGCCTTGTTCCAGTAGGTGATGTGTCCGACGGTATCTGACACGACGACCGCCTGCCCGACAGCATCAACGATGTGTTTGTGGAAGCGAAGATCGTTTTCGGTGCGTTTGAGTTCGCTGATGTCGGTATAGGCACTGATAACTCCGCCTGTCTCACCGTTTTCGTCAAACACGGGAGCGACGCTGATCAGTGCGGGAAAGACCGAGCCATCTTTGCGCTGCAAGGTGAATTCAGTGATCCAGGCGTGGCCGCGTCTGACTTGAGCCGCGATCCCCCGGGCTTCATCCAGGCGGGATTGATCGGGAATTGTGTCGAGCAATGTCCGGCCGATGATCTCATTCTCGCTCCAGCCGAGCATCGATTCCGCCGCAGAATTGAGATAGGTAATCCGGCCGTCATACGAGGTTGCGACAACCGCCTCGCCAAGCGCTTCGACAACGTGCTGGAAGAACCGGACGTCATCTTCCCGGCGGCGGAGTTCGGTGATGTCCGTATAGGCACCGATAACCTGGGTGATTTGCCCGTCATCGTCAAAGACAGGACTGACCGACATCAACACGGGGATGGGATCGCCGTTGCGGTGTTTCAGCACAAACTCGCCGGACCAGGTGGCGCCCTGCCGAACGTGCTGGCTCACGGAGGGAACCTCGTGGAGAACGTCCTCGTGGACGGCAATCTCAGCGAAGTCATGTCCGAGGACCTCGTCCGCCGTCCAGCCGAACATCGCCTCCGCTGCCCGGTTGAAGTACGTAATCCGGCGGTCGAAATCGTCGGCAACCAGTGCCTGGCCAGTGGCATCCGCAAGATGTTTGTAGAGCCGGATTTCCTCTTCGGTCTCCTTGAGTTCCGAGATGTCTGTATAGGCACCGATAATCTGGACGATCTCCCCGTCTTCGTTCAGCACCGGGCTGACGTTCATCAGTACGGGGAATGTGGTGCCATCTTTACGATTGAGCAGGAATTCCCCGGACCATGCGTTGCCCTCACGAACATGGGCGCCGATGGTTGGCATCTGATCCTGCACCTCGTCCGCCGGACCGATCTCGTAGAAATCCCGACCGAGTACCTCTTCCTGCGTCCAGCCGAACATTTCTTCGGCTGCCCGGTTCCAGTAGGTGATGCGACGATCGAAATCGTTGGCGACCAGCGCCTGGCCGACGGCATCGGTCATATGCTTGTAGAGACGGATCTCGTTCTCGGCCTCTTTGAGGCCCGAGATCTCCGTGTAAATGCCAATCGCACCAGCGATTTGTTCCCCGTCATCGAACAGTGGAGCGAGTGTAACGATCGCCGGGAACTCTTCGCCGGACTTCCTGAGCAGACGGAACTCACCGGAGACCGGTGCTGCCTTCTCACGAACCTGCTTGCCGATCTGTATCGATTTCTCGCGATAATCGGGTGCTGGAATCAGCTCGCGGATGTCGCGGCCATGCAGCTCGTCGATTGTCCATCCCAGTGCTTGTTCAGCCGCCTGGTTGAGGTAGAAGATGCGATGGTTCATGTCGGAGGCGACCACAGACTCGCCGATGCCGTCGACGATGTGCTTGTAGAGACGGACATCCTGCTCGGCCTGTTTTCTGTCGGTGATATCGCGGATGTAGGCAGTGAAAAGCGGATACGGCTGGTCTGGCAAGTCGATCCGGGTAACCGCCATCTCCGTCAGGATCATTTCCCCGTCTGACCGGAGAGCAGGCCGCTCGATGCGACCGCCGAGGACCTGTGATTCGCCGGTATTGAGATGATCCCGGAATGCGGCAAGACATTGATCGCGGTGTTCGATCGGCATGATCAGGTCTGCCATAAGCCGACCGACGGCATATTCCCGAGAATAGCCGAAGGTGCGTTCTGCTGCCGAGTTGAATTCGACAATGTGCCCGTCGTGATCGATCGTAATGATGCAGTCCAGCGCGGCTTCGAACATGGCAGTCTTGAGGACTTCGCTCTGGCGAAGGCGCTCCATCTGGATCTCCCGCTCGGAGAGGTCGCTGAAGCGAACGACGGTGCCGGTGACCTCGCCCACTTCCATCACGGGAGATGTCGTCAGCTCGACGCGAATCGGCGTTCCGTCTTTTCGCCAGAAGACGTGTTCGGAGACGGACATCGCATCGCCGGAGAGCGTCGCCTGGACAATCGTGCAGTCTTCCCGGGGCATTGGCCGCCCGTCCGGGTACTGGTAGTGCACCAGCTGGTGCATTTGCTTGCCGATCACCTCGGCCGGTTCATAGCCCAGCATGTTGGCACCAGCCCGGTTTATGAAATGGCACTCACCGGTGGTGTCGACGGCGTACACCCCTTCGCCGATCGATTCCAGCAGTCGCTCTTTCTCTCGGCGTCGTTGATCGAGCAGGGCGGTGTCGGGATCGTTCGAATTGCCGGATTGAAGTCTCAGAGCCTCCTCAGAGGCGAGGGTTGCCAGATCTTCGAGCGCAGCGATGTCTGAGCCTGACCAGTTGCGGGCCCGAGTATCGCCAACGAACAGAAGGCCGATCGGGACATCATCTTCGAGCGCAATCGGGACGGTCAGGACTGCCTGTGGCTGGTCGTGGCGGATGAGATCGGAATGGCGGGCGAGTGCCGATTCGGTTCCGTCCTCAATGGACACCGGCTCGCCGACATCGACAACGTGTTGAACGAGCGGGTCCGTTACCGGAACCGTACTGCCGGGAATGTTGAACTGCGCAGAACCGAGTGCGCTCTTGATACCGAGTTGACGCTCGCCCAGGAATCCGATGAGACCAATCGAGCAATTGGCAACCCGAAGTGCAAGTCGGGTGAGCCGATCGAAGACCGGATCCGGCTGAAGATCTGGCATCGAAAATGACTGTCTGGCGCTTGTTCGCTGATGTTGTGACACTGTCCGATACTCGCTTCTCATCAGCGATGTTCCTGGCCCGAGACACAAATGGAGTCCATCTGGACACCAGACAAGCTCCTGATCGTACGTCCTATTCTGCTGGTTTCCGGCGGGAAACACATGGCCTTTCAGTCCCGGATTGGAACATACGGCCGGCCACTGCACAAGACATCCCACGCCAAATGAAATAGAACAAGCGTTCTAAAATGGTGGCGCAATTTTCCGGCTTCGATGTGTCCGTATCAGTACAGGGTAGATTGCCCTGCTGCGGAAATCCGGAAAGGACCGAGGGCACCATGACTCAGAGCCGTGCATGCCAGCGGGGCGGGTGCCGTGCCTGGGCGATGCGTGGCGGCGAGTTCTGCCGGTCACATCAGACCGTGCTGGATCGGGCAGTTGATGGGCAGGACGGTTCGACTGATGAACTGATGAGCCGCCGGATCGCCAGCATCCTCCTGCGTGCCGGCGTGCCGGACCAGGATCGAGCCCCACCGCTGGACGACGAAATCGGCGCACTGCGCATTGTGCTGGCGCGTGTGCTTGAAACCGAGGAGGATCCCCGCCGCCTGGCGACGTCGATTCCACGCATCGTGGACGCAATGGTCCGGGCAACCCGGGCTCAGCGTCAGGTGCAGGGCGATCAGGCCGAGGGTCTCACGGAAGCACTTACCCAGGTGCTCCTGGAGCTTGGACTTGGAGAGGAGGAGCCATGACGACTGATCCGCAGTCCCGCGAACGCATGCGGGATGGCTCCCGTCTCCGGGAGATCGCTTCCCGACGGCGTGACGACGGGTGCACCGGTTCGGGTGAGCCAGCCCCGCGTTCGACCTACGAAGCGGTCACCCGCCAGATGGTCCGCTCGCTTCGGGATGAGGTGCGGGATGTGAAGCACCGAATCAATCAACTGATCACGCTGATCATCGCGGCGATCCTGCTCGAGGTGCTGATGCGACTGATCGGGGTTGGGCTCTAGTTCGGTGATTGGCCACCTCTGCTGGTAGATCGGCTACCTCCGTGTAGCCCGGTTTGGCGTGCCCTACGAAACGCGATTGCCGCAATCCGGTAGATCGGCTACCTCCGTGTAGCCCTGCACAGCGAATCAATCCGTCGACCCGGCGCAGACCCGTTCGAGAGGCCCCGGGGCAGACACGTTCGGCGGGCTCAATGCAAGCGGAGCTGCCCGCTATACCAGTGACCAACGGTTCCGAGAGCGGATCTGGACCCTGCGATCTATCAAACGAAAGGACCTGAAATGACCGAGGAACAGGTGACTCATGACCAGCCACTCGATACCGAAGCCGGGGATGAATCCGGAGGTGATCCTGCACAGATCGATCTCGGCCGGGTGCGTGATCTGGTTCTGGCCGCCCATCCAGATGTCGTGCCGGAGATGGTGCAGGGAACGAACTTCGACGAGCTGATGGCGTCGGTCGAACCGGCTCGTGAGGCGTACCAGCGGATCACCGCTGAGGTTGCCTCAACACCCGCACCCCCGAAACTTGCCGCCCAGCCAGGTCAACGGAGCACGAGCCTCGCGGACGTCGAGACGCTCTCCCCGCTCGGCAAGATCAGCGAAGGTCTGCGACGCCAGTAACTCGCTCCAGGGCAGGTGATGAATCGATGGCTACCCGAAAGGATCAGACCAGATGACAACAACCAAGGCCGAAGCGGCGAAACTGACGCAGGACATGATGCTCCGCGGTGTGATCGAAACGGTCGTGAAGGAGAGCAGCGTGCTCTCGGTGCTGCCGTTCATGCAGGTCGTCGGCAGCGCGCTGACCTACAACCGGGAAGAGACGATGCCGGAAGCCTCGTTCTTCGCGCCCGGTGATCCCTGGTTCTCGCAGACGCCCACCTGGGCCACCCACACCCAGGAACTGAAGATCATCGGTGGGGACGCCGATGTGGACAACTTCCTCCAGCAGACCTACTCGGATCCGAACGACCTGGAAGCCGTTGTTCTGGAAAGCCGGGCGAAGGCTGTTGCGCACAAGTGGAGCGACAGCTTCTTCAACGGCGACAACGACGATGATCCGAAGTCGTTCGATGGGTTGCGCGAGCTGGTTCCAACAGAGCAGACAATCAACACCGGTGATGACGGTGGGGAGCTAACGCTGGACAAGATGGATGAGTTGATCGATCTGGTCCGCCCGGGTCGGCCGGATGCGCTGCTGATGCACAAACGCACTCGCCGCAAGCTTTCCTCCCTGCGACGGGAATCCGGCAATTTGCTGGAGACGGATGTGGATGCGTTTGGCCGCCGGGCGCTGTTCTACGACGGCATTCCGCTGCTGGTCGACGACTTCATGCCGGTCGATGAGGAACTTGGATCTGGCACCGATCTCTCCAGCATCTACGCAGTCAAGCTGGGTAGTGACGGAGTGATGGGCATCGAGAATCAGGGTATCCAGATCGAGCGAATCGGCTCGCTGGAGGGTTCCGATGCGACCCGCTGGCGAGTGAAGTGGTATGCGGCGACGGTGCTGCTTTCTGAGCTCGGCATCGCCCGGCTGGAAGGCGTTGAGGCGGCGTGATTCTTGATGGCCCTCACCCCCGAACCCCTCTCCCAATGCTGGGAGAGGGGAGGAACATCAATGACAGGAAGACTTATCTTTTTCCGATTCTGCCAACGCAGTCTCGACCCTGAGAATCTCGAAAGGGCAGGTGATCACCATGGCATTGCTCCCGACATCGGGCGGGGTTGTACCTGGCAACCTGTCCGACTGGCTGGATAGCCAGGACGTTGAACGACACAACCGCTACCGGACCTACCTCGATTTCTACGAGGGCCTGCAGTGGGATCGCCGTCCCCGGGCTGGCGAAACCCGGCTGACCGCGAACTACGCCCGGGCGCTGGTTCGGAAAGTCGGCAGCTACGTCTTCGCCGAGCCGGTGATCCACCAGGTGCCGGACGATGCCGGCGGAACGCCGGAACGACGCCGTCTGGCGGCGGACTGGCTGGACCGGATCTCCTCAGAACAGGACCTGCACACGCTCGATTTCCAGACACTGCTTGATGCCGCGGTCCTGGGCGATGGTTGCTTCAAGGTCACCTGGGATAGTCAGGCTGGGCGACCGGTGGTTTCCTCGGTTGATCCGTCCGGTCTCTGGGCCTGGAGTGAGCCCGGGAACGTCCGCCGGGTTCGGCGGGTGGTCCAGCGCTACGCACTTCAGCCGGAAGAGGCCGAGGCGCTGTTCGAGCTGACCATCCCGGGCAAGGGCCGGGTGCACGTTGTCGAAGACTGGACGGCCGACCGTCTCCGGATCGAGCTCAACGGGCAACCGATCAGTGATCAGGGCAACCCGTACGGGCAGATCCCGTTCGTGCTCTTCCCCAACCTGGGGAAGCCGCATGAGTTGTGGGGCGAGAGCGATCTGGTCGACCTGATGGACGTCTGTCGGGAGATCAACCGGCGGATGACCGTCATTTCCAGGATTCTGCAGGTCTCCGGCAACCCGATCGTCGTGCTGGAGAATGTCTCCGGTTCGGATGGCATTCGGGCCGACGAAGGAGCGATCTGGGAGCTCCCGGAGGATTCGCGGGCGTATCTGCTGGACATGCTGCAGGGTGGCGGGGTGCAACTGCATCTCGATTACGTGCAGCTGCTCTTCAGGACACTCTTCGATCTTAGCGAGACCCCGCGAACCAGCTTCGGCGATTCCGGGCGGGCGCTTTCTGGCGCCGCGCTGGAGGTCGAGATCCAGCCGCTCGTGCAGAAGGTCCAGCGGAAACGCCGGATCTGGGATTCGGTCTACCGTCGCCGGAACGCGCTGGTGCTGGATCAGCTCGAGCGCTTCGGGGGTGAGGATCTCAGTGGAATCCGGCGGAGTGAGGCGATGTGGGCACCGATTCTCCCGCGGGATCGCGAGGCGCAGGTGCGGGCAGAGACCGCGCTGATCTCCCACGGTGTCCGGAGCCGGCGGAGCGCGATGTCTTCGTTTGGCGTTGACGATCCCCAGCAGGAGTGGGAGAAGGTGCTCGAAGAAGCCGAGTGGGACGGAGGTGTGCCCGATGACCACGCTGACTGACGCACGCCAGCGGGTGCGCCTGGCGCTGGAGGATTCCGGCGCCAGCACGAGCTGGGCGGATGATGAAATCGACGAAGGGCTCGTCCAGGCACTTGATGAGTACAGCCACCGTTACCCCATGGAGTTGAAGGTAGAGATTCCGGTGGTCGAGGGTCAATCGTCGCTCGATCTGCCGGATGGAGCGCGTTCGGTCCGACGGGTGATCGATCCACGAGGCAACGTGATCCCGCCGCAGCCGATCCCGCTGCGGGGCACCGCCGGGTCGGAGCAGTCCTGGGAAGTCTGGGGAGACCGGGTGGAGTTCGCCCGGCGCCTGCCGGCCGGTGATGTCACGCTCTGGTATCTCGGTCCACGCGCGTTTCCTGATAGTGACGCGACAGAGATGCCGGTGCCGGATGAGGATGTTTCGCTGCTGGTGCTCGGCGCGGTCATGTGGTGCCTGGAGCAGCGATCAGTCGCGGACTGGAAGCGCGGATCGCTCCCCGCCAGGTACGAGACCGTATTGCGACGGGCGCAGGAGGCATATCGATCGGCCTGGCGAAGCCGGGAGCGCCGGGTCCGGACCGGGCGAATCGTTGGCACCGGATGAGCCTGAAATCCGGACTGAGGCAGGCACTGGAATTGCCTTCCGCCTTCTCGGCTGTCTTTCTCCCGGATTACCAGATGCGCCGGTATCAGGCGGAGGTTGCGGACGCCGTTGCTGGCTCTCTCATCGGACCTGAAGACGCAAGTCCACGGGAATTCGCCGCGGTGTTCAGCCGGCAGTCGGGTAAGGACGAGATGCTGGCGCAGCTCTGTGCCTGGCTGCTGGTACGGAACAGCCGGCTCGGCGGGCAGGTGATCATCGCGCTGCCATCGCTCGATCCGCAGGGTCTGATCGCACGGGACCGGCTCCTGGCCCGTCTAGCAACGCCCCGACTCCGGGCGATCGGCGTGACTCCCCGCGTTCGGGAGGGCCGGATCGTTCAGGTCGGCCGGGCATCCGTCCACTATGTCAGCGCCAGCCCGATGGCGAACGCTCGCGGGCTGACGGCTTCGCTGCTTCTGGTCGCGAACGAGGCGCAGGACATCGATCCCGGGCGCTGGGATGCTGTCTTTTCTCCTATGGCGGCTTCGACGAACGCCCCGTCGCTGTTTATGGGGACCATCTGGACGGCCGACACGCTGCTCTCTCGCCAGTTGACCTATTTCCAGAAACTGGAAGAACGGGATGGAACGCCCCGGCGGTATCTGGTGCCGTGGCGAGACGTCGCCTCCGAGTTGCCCGATTACGGCGCATACGTTGAGCGGCAGATCAGCCAGCTCGGCGCAGATCATCCGTTCATCCAGAGTGAGTATGAACTGATCGAGCTGGACAGCGACGGTGGCCTGTTTCCACCAGTTCGCCAGGCGCAGATGCAGGGCGAGCACCCGCCAATGGACCGGGCAAGATCGGGTGAGACGTACGCC
>SLMJ01000106.1 GCA_007133615.1 Thermomicrobiaceae bacterium
CGACAATGCCATCCGGCCTCGCAAATGCCTCGTCGAGACGTTCCCCATCCGGGCCGGCCAGCAGGTTCTGATAGTCCTCATGCGTGTGAATCAGGCGCATGAAATCGTGCCAGATCGGAGCCGCGCCGGCGATGCCGTCCAGGTTCTGGGTCGGCCGGTTGTCGGTGTTTCCAATCCAGACACCGGTCACGACCTCGGTGCTATAACCCATCGTCCAGCCGTCCCGGGCGTCATCAGTGGTGCCGGTCTTGGCTGCGATCGGACGATCTCCCAGCTCCGGAATTTCCAACGGTGAATTTGCGCCGAAGATCATCGACCGGGCATCGTTGTCGGCCATGATGTCGGTCATCTGATAGGCGTGTTCAGGTTCAACAACCTGATCGCCGCGTTCGAGGGTGGTGTCTCGATCGAGATCGAACAACACGTCACCCTCGGCGTTGGTTATCTTCAGGAACGGCGTGTGTGGAACGTATCTGCCGTTGTTGGCGATGGTTCCGAAGGCATTGGTGTGTTCCAGCAACGAAACTTCACCACCACCAAGCGTGATCGCCAGACCATAATGACTCATACCACGCCAGAGCCCGCTTCGAATTCCGAGATCATGCGCCACACTGATCATGTCCTCGACACCGACATGTTCTAGCGCCTGAACCGCGGGGATGTTCAGCGAGTTGCCAAGCGCTTCCCGCATCGAAATAGCCCCATAGAACTGGCGGGTAGCGTTGCGTGGCGCGTACACATCCTGGTCGGCATCCGGCGTATCCCACTGTTTGGCATAGTCGAAAATCATCGTCCCCGGGTGCCAGCCCTCCTCGAGCGCTGCAAGGTACGTAAAGGGCTTGATCGAACTGCCTGGTTGGCGTTCCCGGGTCGTCACGTTCACCATGCCATCAATCGAGTCGTTGTAGTAATCTGCGCTTCCGACCATCGTCAGAATCTCGCCGCTCCAGGGGAGCATTGAGAGCAGCGCCCCGTTGTCAACGTCCCACGGCTCCAGCTCGGCAACGCCTTCCCGGACAATCTCCTCGGCTTCGAGCTGCAGGTCGTAGTCGAGTGTCGTGTGGACCTCGAGGCCGCCCCGGAACAGCGCCTCGGCTCCGTACTCCCGCTCGAGCACATAGCGCACGTAGTTCACGAAATGTGGTGCGAGATCGTGCCGACCTTCGCGGCGCTGCGGGTTGAGTGGCTCTTCGTAGGCTTCATCGGCCTCGTGCTGGCTGACCATCCCGAGCTGAACCATCCGGTCCAGTACGTAGCGTTGCCGGATTTTGGCGATTTCGAAATTGTGAGTTGGATCATACAGACTTGGAGCCTGCGGCAACCCGGCAAGCATTGAAGCTTCCGCGAGGGAGAGACTCCAGGCGTACTTGTTGAAATACGATTGCGCTGCCGCATCGATTCCGTATGCCCGGTTCCCGAAGTAGACGTTGTTGAGGTACATCTCCAGGATGTCCTCTTTCTCGTGCTCCCGATTCAACTGCCAGGCGACGACGGCCTCGCGCATCTTGCGGGTATAGCTGTGCTCAAACCCAATCTCTTCCGGGAAGAGGGCTCGAACGAGCTGTTGGGTAATCGTTGATGCGCCGGAGGTTGCACCGCCGGTCAGGTTGGTAACGAAACTCCGGGAAATCGCGACCGGATCAACACCGGGATTAGTCCAGAATGTGGAGTCTTCGGCAGCGACCATTGCATCGAAGATGTACGCCTCCTGAGGGGCGCCATCCCGATCCTGGTTCTCCTCCACCTTTTCGATCACTTCCTCGTAGGAGATTGCAGTACGCCAGCCGGTAAGCGGGTCGGAGACCTCGTGCAGCAAGCGTCCGTGACGATCGTATATCTGGGTCGTTTCAAACTGGAGAGCTTCAACGTCGCGGTAATCAGGCAGATCCTCGGTGACCTGCATCCAGCCGTAAACCGCACTGGCCGCGGCACCGCCGGCAACGACGGTCGCCAGCATCACCAGAGCAAGACTAAATGCGGCGACCGCACGCACAGCGACACCGAGCCCGGTAATCCCCTGATCCTGATGCCTGGACCGGCTCAGAAACTTCGGCAGGACCCGGTTCGGACGGGGTGCACGCCCGTTGAAGCGCTTCGAGCGCCGCTTGCCACGGGGTCGCTTCAGACTTTCCCGGTAGAATGGTCCCTTGCTCAAGTCAGACCTGCCAACACGATTCCGGAATGCTGCCTACCCCGATCCGGGACTGGGATCAAGAATACCACGCGATCGTTCGCGGGCCATCAGCCGAATGATGCACGAACTCACGCGATTCATGGCGCGAAAATCGCGAATGAATAAGCAATTCGAGGGCAAGGTGGAGATGCGGGACTACAGGCTTGAATTGCCAGTTCCGGCAGTCAGCTATGTACCCGCCGAAGTGGAATGGACAGGTGAAGTCGATGGATGTCAAGTCGCTAAAAGGGATCGCGGTCGTATCGATTGAGCAAGGCGAGAAGGTCGGAATGGTCGACAACGTCCTCTTCGACCTCGAAAACCGCAGAATCATCGCGTTCAAACTGATCAAGCCGGGACTGATGCGTTCCGGGGGTATTGTCCTGACCATGACGGATGTCGAAAACATTGGCAAAGACGCCGTCATGATCCGCAACAAAGATAAGATACGCGAACTCAAGAACGAGCGTGATCTGCAGAACCGCCCAGACCTCGCCAGTCTGTCGTCACTTCGCGTCGTTACGCAGGATGGAGCATATGTCGGTAAGGTAGCGACGGTTCAATTCGAGCCGCGAAACGGGGTGATAACCGATCTGGAGATCACCGGCACCGGTCTGATCGACCGCCTGCGGCGAAACAAGTCGATTGAAGCTCGCGAACTCGTCAGCATTGGATCGGATGTGGTTGTGGTTCCGGACCGGTACGCACCCGCTGGGGCAGCCCGTGATGACGATGAACCGGTCGCCCTTCCGGACAAGGCGACAAACAAGGATGACGACCGCATTCGAAGCTGAACGCTTTGTCACAGAACCCTTGCCATGAGGAGCGCGATCAACACCGCCGGGGCAATATCCTGAAACACGCGATAGGCCACGTTCCTGTGTGTAGAGGTTTCCGGCATTGGCCGGTATAGCTGCCAGAGAGATGCAGCAATGATCCAGATCGATGCGGCAAACAGTGCTGCAGGCCAGTTCATTCGCGACGCTCTTTCCGTCATTACCGGGGGGCAAACACCCCGCGACGTTCATGCATCACAGCATACCAGCACGCCCCGGGCCATCCGCATTCACACGTCGACGCCGTTTCTCCTCCAGTCTATAATCCGCCTCTGGAACAAGCTGAAGTTCGAAGCGGGAACTAATTTGGAGCAAGAAGGCAGGATGTGCGTCAGGTATTCGCCGGAGTCAATTGATGAAGATCCTGCTCTCGACACCGTTTGACTTCAGCTATCCTGGCGGGGTCAACGCGCACGTTGGAAACCTCGATCGCGAGCTCCAGCGTCTAGGACACACCACCCGAATCCTGAGCCCTGGGGCGACGGATGGCTCAATTCAGGACGACGGGCATCTCTACAAGATCGGGCACGCCTGGCCGATTCCGGCCAACGGGTCGCTGGCTCGTCTGGCGCTGTCTCCGTTTCTTGGAGCCGCTGTCCAGGCATTTCTGGAACGGGAGCAGTTCGACGTCCTGCATATGCACGATCCGCTGACGTCGATGCTTCACCTGACCGTGCTGGCGAAGAAGAATACGCCTGTCGTGGGAACGTTCCACGCCTGCAATACCTCGTACCTCGGTTACAATCTGCTCTACCGGTTGGGACGACCTGCCTTCGCCTGGTTCGATCAGCACATCGACTACCGGATCGCCGTCTCTCCGACTGCGCGGGATTTCATCAACAATTACTTCACCGGCGATTACCATCTGATCCCAAACGGGATCGATTTTGATAACTTCGGTCCTCACGTCTCTCCAATAGAACGAAAGCAGGTAGATTGCCCGACCGTCCTTTTCGTCGGTCGATTCGAGGAACCCCGAAAGGGATTCCGCTACCTGCTGGATGCCATGGCCCGCGTCCAGGACGCGCTGGGGGAGGTTCGGCTTCTGGTTGCCGGTCCAGGAGATCAGCAGGCTTTTGCGAAACAGGTGCAGCGTCGGCGTCTTCGTGATGTGACATTTCTCGGTGAAGTTCCGGAAGACTGGTTGCCGGCGGTATACGCAAGTTGCGACGTCTTCTGCGCTCCCTCAACCGGCCGGGAAAGCTTTGGAATCGTGCTGCTCGAGGCGATGGCGTCCGGGAAACCGGTGGTCGCGAGCAACATAGACGGGTATCGTTCAGTAGCACGAAACGGTGAGGACGCATTGCTGGTCGAACCTCGCAATCCACACGTGCTTTCAGATGCTATCCTCACAGTGCTCGAAGACCGGGAACTGGCTGCGCGACTCGGACGGTCAGGTCGAGAGCGAGCCAAAGCATGTTCCTGGGCGCAGATTACCGAGCGCATCGTAGAATGCTATGAGTACGCGCGAATGCCTGTTGGGGAAGAGCGGCCGCCACTTGCCACACCATCGTCGCTATTCAGCACCACACGCCGGCCCTAGGAACGGGGAACCTGATGCTCAGCACGCTGGTCGGTAACCTGGTACGCGGCCAGTTACAGCGTATCGGCCATTACCTGGCCATGACGCGCCTCTCTCCGAATGCCTTCACACTGATCGGACTGCTTCTCAATGTTGTCGTCGCGGTGATTATCGCCAGTGGGAATCTGGTCATCGGCGGGATTATGGCGCTTGTCGCCGGCGCATTCGACATGCTCGATGGTGCGGTTGCCCGATCGACCGGGCAGGTCACCCGGTTCGGTGGCTTCTTTGATTCAACGCTCGATCGCTACTCCGAATCGATCGTCTATTTTGGCCTGCTCATCTATCTGATGAACGCTGGTGCAAGCACTACCTCAGTCGCGGTCCTGCTCGCAGCAGTAATCGGATCACTGATGGTCAGCTACACCCGTGCCCGGGCAGAAGCGGCCAACGTAGATGCAGAAGTCGGGATCTTTGCGCGGCCAGAGCGAGTCATCCTGCTGGCGATTCTTCTGATCTTCGAGCAGCCGGTGATTGCACTCTGGATTCTGGCGATCGTCACCAACTTCACGACGCTGCAGCGCATCTTCCATGTCTGGCGACAGACCCGAAACGGGTCCGAGTAACCACCTGACGTACCTGAGCGAGTGGATGCGATGAACAGCCGAGATCAGTTTCGCTCCGATGCGCCTCGTTCCTGGTTGCACACGAACCGCTTCAATCTGTTCCTTATCGCAACACTCCTGGTCTCCGCTGCATTGCTCGCGCTCGTCTACCTCCAATGGGGTGACGACGACTCAATCGCCTCCGGACAGCTCGAATCTGATCCGATCGCAACCTTCGCCTTGCTGGATGTTGGGCAGGCACTTTCCGCGGCGCTCGTGACGACGGATGGACACAGTATGGTCTACGACTTCGGTCTGACGGCTGGGGATACCGAGGAAACGATTCTTCCGTTCCTGGCGGAGCACGAGGTCGAGCAGATCGATGTCGCCATTCTGAGCCATCCCCATCAGGATCATCTCGGCGGCCTGCCGCGATTACTGGAGTCGGCGACGATCGCGCATTATGTCGACCCTGCACTGGAAACGACCAATCAGACCTACGCCCAGAGCCTGGAGATGATCGAAGATCTGCAGCCGGAGGTCACAGTCGCACGGCAGGGCCAGACCTATACGCTGGGTGAACACGTCGAGATGGAGATTCTGTGGCCAACGGACGACCTGTTGCTCGAGCCGGACGGCAGTCACAATCTCAACGACAACAGCACGGTGGTGCGCATCGATATTGGCGACGCCTCTATCCTGCTCACCGGTGATCTGGAGCGTGAGGGAGAGAACATTCTGGTCGATACGTTGGCGGCCCCGCTGGATGTCGACATTCTGCAGGTTGGCCACCACGGCTCGAATACATCGAGCCAGACGCACTTTCTGAACGCCGTCACCCCATCTGCTGGTCTGATTCCGGTAGGTCGGGACAATCAATACGGACATCCGCATCGAGAGGTGATGCAGCGACTTCGGGAGGCAGAAATTGACATCTATCGTACCGATGTCGACGGTACAATTACGCTTGAAACTGATGGATCCGGCTGGTTGATTACCACCGAACGAACGGCACCCTGATGAATCCGGAACGCTTATTCGTCACAGTGGATCGATTTGAGACAGACGAAGCCGGTCATCAACTCGCCGTGCTGGTATTCGACGACGGACAGCAACTGATCCTGCACGCCACTCGTTTACCAGATGGGTGCCAGGCTGGCACCGTTCTGACCATCGAACTCACCCCGGATCTCCACGAGACCAAACAGCGTCTCAGCCGGGTCAAACAGGTACAATCCAGACTCTTCGGAACCCGTCCCACGGAGTGACTGATCGCAATTGTTGGAGCCTCAATGAATCACCTTCGCAGTAAACGATATTTCGATCTCTCAACCCTGCTCGCGCTCGGCATCGCCGCACTCGTGCTGATCAGTATGCCGGGCGGCTGCGGCGACAGTGAGAATGGCGAAGACGACGAGGACGTCACGTCGGAAGAGGTCGCCGAGCCGACCGCTCCGCCAATGATGGACATCGTTGATCCGGAACCGGGAGACCTGCAGGCCGCTCCCGAAGAGGAGCCCGATGATGCGGGTGAGGACGCCCCGGTTGACGATGAGGAAGGCGCGCCAGAGCCGGAGAACGCTGCCGAGGATGGGACCTATGTGGTCCAGCAAGGCGATACGCTCTACGACATCGCGGTTCAATTTGGAGTCGGGATGGACGAGCTGATGGCAGCCAATAACATGGAGAATCCAGATCAGCTGCAAGTCGGCCAGGAGATGCAGATACCGTAATGCCCGACCAGCCGATTAATTGACAGGTTCACCCCGGCGTGCTATGGTTCGTGCAGGTATTCACACGAGACCAACGAGGGTAAAGGAGGTGATGCCCAGATATGAGTAGTAGTAGTACCCTGGGTGTCGCCATGGAGGCTGTCAGCTAGACGAGCTCTGCTGGCACCCTTTGTGGTAGACGCCCAAAGACCCGGAAACCCGGTGGCGAATGCCACCGGGTTTCTGTATTTCTGGATTCGTTCCACTCGTTTGTTTCAAACCCCTGCTACCGGTGATCCAATAGAAGATTCGCGCCGCAAACCCGCTTCACCGGGAATCGACGAGTGACAGAACGCGTTGATATCAATGCGGTGCACTATTGCATCCGCAGTTCGAAACCGATGCAGGAGGAACAGGACGAATGAGCAGGCTGGAACGATTTCGCGGAAACAAAGACAAGTTCTTCGCAGAACACGAGAACTCACCTCTTACCCCGGAACAGAAAGAGCGCTTCAGCAATCTGGAGTACTACCCGGAAAACGAAGCACTTCGGTTCGAAGTGAAGCTGGATACTGATGGCGTATCAGATGAACCAGTCACGCTGGGCACCACAACCGGGGAACCCAAGGAATTCCTGCCCGCCGGGCGAGCCCACCTGGAGATCAACGGCGAGCCGGTCAGCCTGATGGTGTACCGGGAACCGGGTCGTGGCCGATACTTTCTGCCATTTCGAGACGGCAGTGCGGGCAAGGAAACCTACGCCGTTGGCCGGTATCTCGATCCCCAGAGCAAACCGGACGGGAAACTGATCATCGATTTCAACATGGCCTACAATCCGTACTGTGCCTACAACGACAACTTCACCTGCCCGATACCGCCGTTTGAAAACGTCACGAAGGTGCCGATTGAAGCGGGCGAGAAGAGCTACCCGGATAAAGTCTGAACCGGAGCAATCCCATTCTGCCCACTGATCGCGTACCATGGTGATCAACAGGACTAAACAGAAGTCGGCTCTGATCGGGAGGGCAGATGAAGCTCGAAACAGGATCCGGGAAGCTGGTCGAACAGCAGGTTGATACCCTGCTGGTTGGAGTACCGGAAGGAAACCCAGCAGGTGATACGGCAGATGAAGTTAATCAGGCGCTGGATGGAAAGTTACAGTCGGCCCTGGCCGCCACCGGTTTCCAGGGCAAAGCGGGAACGGAATGCGTCATTCCAACGTTCGGACAGATCCCTGCCGAACGGATCGTCATGGTCGGCCTCGGAGAGGCCTCCGACGTAACAGTCGACCGCATCCGGGCAGCGTGGGGCGCCGGGGCACGGCGGGCGCGACAAGCAGGGGCACGCCAGATCGCCAGCGCTCCGCCCCCGTCACAGTTCGGCTCCGCGGGGACCCGCGCGGCGGCAGAAGGCGTTCGGCTCGGCCTCTACCGTCATCTGGTCTACAAGTCTGAAGATACGAATGAGGGAGACGTCGAACGAATCGTCTTCACTGGAATCGACGATCAGGAGGCGCTGAACGCCGGCGAAACACTCGCCACTGGCGTAAGCCTGGCGCGCGACCTTGTCAACGCCCCGGGGCTTGATCTCTTCCCGGAACGGCTCGCCGGCCGAGCCTGGGAGATGGCGAGCGACTTCGGCCTGGAATGCACTGTCTACGACAGGGCAGCGCTTCAGGAAATGGGTGCCGGCGCCATCGTCGGTGTCGGTCAAGGCAGCCTGCGGGAACCACGGTTGATTCACCTGGTCTATCGCCCGGAGGGCCAATCACTCGGTGTCGCCGGATTCGTCGGAAAGGCGATCACCTTCGATACCGGCGGTGTCAGCTTGAAGCCACCGGACGGCATGCGAAATATGAAAATGGACATGGCCGGCGGTGCGGCGGTCATCGGTGCGATGCGGGCGATCGCCGAACTCAAACCACCGTTTACCGTTCACGGAGTAATCGCAGCCGCGGAGAACATGCCAAGTCACTCGTCCTATCGACCGGGTGACGTTCTGAAAACGCTCAGCGGCAAGACGGTCGAGATCACCAACACGGACGCCGAGGGAAGACTCGTACTTGCGGATGCGCTGACCTTCACCGCCCGGCAGGGCGCGGAGTTCATGATCGATCTGGCAACGTTGACCGGAGCCTCTGTCGTAGCAGTCGGCAACAGTGCCGCCAGCCTGTTCGGCACCGACGACGCGCTGGTTCAGGACGTCCTTCAGGCGGCCGAGTTTAGCGGCGAGCGGATGTGGCACATGCCACTGTGGGACGACTATCGGCAGGATCTCGACAGCGACATCGCCGACATCGTCAATAGTGGCAACCGTGATGGCGGCGCAATCAAAGCCGCACTTTTCCTCAAGGAGTTCACACATGACGTTCCGTGGGTCCACCTGGACATCGCCGGCCCGGCATGGTCTACGAAAGAAGAGGGCTACCGGATCAAGTGTGGCACCGGCTTCGGCGCACATACGCTGGTGACGTTGCTGGAACAGCGAGCAAAGTAGCCTCAGGAGCTATCGGCCCGGCACTTGCGTGCATATCTGGTGCACGAGCGGAAAGGATCTTAGATGCCGGTGCATACGCATCGAATCACTATCGAGACTGGCGGTGGAAGCGATATGCACGACATTTCGAGCGAAGTGCAACAGGCAGTTCAGCGCAGCGAATGTCAGAATGGCCTGGCCCATATCTTTGTGCGGCATACCACTGCAGCGATCATGATCGGCGAGTATGAACCCGGTCTCGTTCACGATTTTCCAGCACAGGTCGAACGCCTGGCACCGAGCGATGCCCGATACCGGCATAACGAGCTCAATCACGACGACAACGCACACAGCCACCTGGTCGGGTCAATCATGGGTCCTTCAGAAACCGTTCCGTTTACCGACGGCCGGCTTGAACTCGGGACCTGGCAACAAATCACGCTACTGGAACTGGATTCGCATCCTCGACGTCGCGAGGTCGTTATCCAGATCATGGGAGAGTAAACGACTAATGACCGACTTGCGATTCCGGGAGGGCATCGCTGCCGCAATCCGTGGTTTGCGAGCTGAACGCCGATGGACACAACGAGAACTCTGCCGGCAGACTGATCTCTCTCCGGCCTACCTGAGCGAACTGGAATCCGGACGCAAGGATGCCTCAGCTGATGTCCTGCAACGGTTCGCGATGGCGTTCGGCCACTCGATGGACGAGTTCATGTGGGTCGTTCTGCTGGCAATGATGACCGGCGAAGTACCAAATGTTGCCCGCCGGGATGCAGCCAGAAACCTGCTGCAACACTCGCTCGCGGCCGACCCGCGAACCCGGGCAGAAATCGAGGAATTCATCAGATTCCAGCAGTGGAAGAAATCCGGCAAGTCCAAGGGATCCTCAGCGGAACCCAAGACGACACGTACCGACGAAGACCCGGAAACACGTGAACCGGGATTGACCGAACCTGACTTTACGGAGGATTGATGATCGGCGCACTATACCGAGATGATCTCCTGGTATCCACCGAGTGGCTGGGCTGGCGACTGAACGACCCGACCGTTCAGGTTCTTGACTGTCGATACTACTTCGACCGCGACGGCCGCGAAGAATACGAAAAAGGCCACATTCCCGGCGCTGTACACGTAGATCACAGTAAGTCGTTAACGGATCCTGATTCCGAGGTCGAGTCCATGATTCCTCCGCCAGAACAAGTGGTCTCGGTTATGAGGTCGCTGGGAATCAACCGGTCCAACACTGTCGTCGCCTATGACGATGAAGGTGGGCACTTCGCAGCCAGAATCTGGCTCATTCTGGCTCGATATGGCGGCGAAGGAAATCTGAAAATTCTCGATGGCGGCTGGACCAAATGGGTCCAGGAGAACCGCCCGGTATCGACAGAGATCCCGGAACCTCGAACGGGTGACTTCGACCTGACAGGCCGAATCCCGAATCCGGAGATCGTTGCATCACTGGAGGACGTCCAACGGGCGGTTGAAACCGGGAAGGTAACGCTGCTCGATGTCCGGCGAATCACCGAATATACCGGTGAGGAAGTCCGGTCAAAGCACGGCGGGCGTATTCCGAACGCGGTGCACTCTTTCTGGCATGAGAACCTGAACTGGGATGGTGATCGCACGTTCAAGGAAGATAACGAGATCAAGGCCCGCTCCGAGCTCGGGAATCTGAAGCAGGATGACCCTGTTATCACATATTGCCAGGGTGGCGTGCGGGCGGCGAACGCAGCGATTGCCCTCCGGCTCGCCGGGTTCCGTAACGTCAAGGTCTACGACGGCAGCTGGGCCGAGTGGGGTAATCGAGACGACGTCCCGATTGAAACCGGAGACGGTCAGGACTGAGCCGGGAGCACCCTGACATCACAAACGGACCCGGCGACGAAAGGACGGCCTGACAAATGGTGCGCGTTCAGGATGCCACTCAACTTATCGGCGACACTCCACTGGTACGCCTGAACCGGGTTGCTCCAGCCGGCTCCGAGGTCTACCTGAAGCTCGAATCGTTCAACCCGGGATTTTCGGTCAAGGACCGGATCGCTCGGCAGATCATCGAAGACGCTGAGGCCGATGGCCGAATTACACCTGAGACCGTGATCATCGAGGCGACCAGTGGCAATACGGGCATCGGCATCGCACTGGTCGCGGCAGTCAAGGGTTACCGGGCAATTGTCACGATGTCCGCTCGGAACAGTCCGGAACGAATCGCATTGCTTCGAGCGCTGGGGGCAGAAGTCGTGCTCACCCCTGCCGAGGATGGAACGCCCGGAGCGATTGAAGAAGCGAAACGGATCGCAGAGACAGAACCGGCCGCATTCATGGCGCGCCAGCACTGGAATCCCTCAAACCCGGCAGCCCACCATCGCACCACTGCGAATGAAATCTGGATCGATACCGAGGGAGAGATCGACATCTTTGTCGCAATCTTTGGAACAGGTGGGACGATCTCTGGCGTCGGCACAGCCCTGAAAGAGCGAGATTCAAGGATTCAGGTTGTCACAGTCGAGCCTGAAGAGTCACCGGTTCTCTCAACCGGCGAATCTGGCATGCACGGAATTCAGGGTACCTCGCCGGGCTTTTTGCCAGAGATTCTCAACCGCGACGTTATTGACGCCATCGAACTGGTCAAGACCGATGATGCGCTGGAAATGGCCCGAAGACTCATGCGTGAAGAAGGTCTGCTGGTCGGCATTTCGAGCGGAGCCAACGTCGTCGCGGCAACGCGCATCGCATCACGGCCCGAGAACGCCGGAAAGACGATCGTCACCATCGGCTGCGACCTCGCCGAACGCTACCTCTCTACCCCGCTCTTCGAAGGGCTCACCGAGGCGGATCGAGTGGTGGAGAAGCACTAGACTCCCGCGACGTCCTCCAGTAACTCGCAAAAGACAGCACCATGGCGAGCAGACAGGCAGCGCCGAGAGTTTCAAAGGTTTCTTCCATGAACGAATCCATGACGTAGAAGTGGGCTCGATCCTCAGACATCCAGTCTGGGTACGGCCAGCGAGAAGCGAACAGATTTGCATCCATCCAGGCGCCGATGTTGATATACAGGTCTCCCAGATGACGAATGGCCGAGAGCCCTCCTGCCAGCGCGAAGAAGATGAAGCCTGTCACCAGATAGCGCCTCGTCGATTCGACCGGCCAGACAGCGAGCCAGTATCGGAGAACCGCGAAAATCGGAACGAGAGCAATCGCCCCGAAGTAGATGGTATCGCTGACGACACGCGTTGGGATTCCACTGATATCGTCGCCAAAACGGGGAGTCCAGTACTCGTAGAAAAGCACGTGTCGCAAGTCGGAAGCGTCCTCGAAAAAAATCAATGCCAGGGCAAACGCCATCACAAAAAAGAACCTGGCTGCATCGCCGTGCAGCCTCGCTGCCAGGTTCGCTGATAGCACAGCACCGATCAGCAGCGTCGACCACTGCACCCATTCCGCAGGTCTATTGTTATGGAACACCTGCTCCCAGACGGGTCGATCAAGCGGGCCGATGATCTGGATCAGATCGAACACCAGAACCAGCAACCACGTAACCGCGACAAATGATGCGATCGCCAGAAACGCTGTTCGTCCGTCCACTCTGAGGAGCCCTGGGGACGCGTCGATACCCGGTGCAGGCGGTCTGTTCGGTGCGTTCCGATGGAGCCAGGCGTATGAGAGAACCATCCCCAGAAAACAGGCAGCGCCGAGAACTTCGAGGTTTTCTTTGAGAAATGCATCCACCACGTGGAAGTAGGTCATGTCCGGAGGAACGTGCAACGAAGATGGCCAACGCCCGAACATGAGCCATGCATCGATCCGAACACCAAGGTCATGATAGAAGCCATCCACATGCCGAAGTGCCGAGAGGACCGCAGCCAGCGCATAGAGTCCGAACCCGGCCAACATGAAGTTGCGTGGTACGGAACAATGCGAGATCGCCCCGCCGTAGCGAATCAATGTATAGGCCGGCAATATCATGATCGCCAGGGAGAACGTCAAATCACTAACAATGCGGGTTCCCCAACCGGCAATCTCGGAACCAAACGCCGCGGACGAATACTCCAGATAGAGCATGTAACGAAGGTCGGACGAATCTTCAACGAAGATCAGCGCGGCCGAGAACGCAATCAGGAGGAAGAACCGGGCTGGTCGTCCAGTGAGTTTCCCGGACAGAAACCCTGCCAGCACGGTGATAATCACCAGAAGGAACCATTGCAGCCACTCGATCGGTCGACTATCCCCGAACAGCGAGACCCACATCGGGAAGTCGACCGGACCGAACACGCGCACCAGATCGTGGAGAATGAAGGCAATCCACATTAGTGCGACGATACTCACGATCAGGAGAAACACGAAACGGCCGGTAAACCAGAACGGCGCCGGCCAGAACTCATTTGCTCCTGGATTCTCAGAACGCTGCTGATTCGACTGCCTGATCGCTTGCTCCGAACGGGAAAACGTCATGTACCGGTCCTGCCCGCCGGCACCGCGCAAGAATATAACAGATTCGGTTATTGCCACCGGACCGCAAATAAGCCCGGGATACCATTCAACTGACGGCACGCGTTCCCGGACGCAGTATCAAAACCGGTGTAGAATTCGAAGGCGCGTTCCGTTCGGCACAAGTAAGGTGGAACTCCACGATGACAACAATGCAGACAGGGAGCATCAGCCGGCTGTTCGTGCTGCTGGCGGCAATTCTTGCGATGACGATGGTACTGGCCGCCTGTGATGACGACGCGGACGACGAGCCCAACGACGTCGAAACTCCGACGACCGAAGAGGCAGCGGAAGATCCGCCTACCCCGGAACCGGTAGAAACGCCGGCCGAAGTCCCAGCCACCGACGATGACGACGCCGCTGAAGACGAGCCAGCGCCGACACCGGAACCCGAGCCGGAACCGACTCCGACAGTTCAAGAGGATGATGACGGCGACACAACCAGCGATGCGGAAGCTGATCATTCCGGCCCACACTCCGTCCTCGTGTATCTGGTACGCGGTGAAGAAATCGCCGCAGCGTCACGCGAGATCTATGGAAGCCCGGAAGTTGCAGCAGGTTCGCTGAACGAGCTGCTTACCGGCATCACACCATATGAGCAGGACCTTGGTTTCGGCTCAGAGATCCCGGCCGAGACTCGTCTGAAGGACATCGCGCTTCAGGACGACGGCACGGCAATTGTCGATCTCTCTCCAGAGTTCGAAGCTGGTGGGGGAAGCTTCAGTATGCAGATGCGTGTCGCTCAGATCGTATTCACTGCAACACAGTTTGACACCATTGATCGTGTGCAATTTCGAGTTGACGGACAGGAAGTCGACGCAATCGGCGGAGAAGGCGTGATGGTCGACGAACCGCTCACGCGTGACGATTTCGAAGATCTTTCGCCGGCAATACTGCTCGAGTCGCCGACTCCCGGACAGGAAGTCAGCAGCCCGATTCGCCTGAAGGGAACATCAAACACCTTTGAGGCGACGATGCAGATCGAAATCATCGATGCTGCTGGTGAAGTCATCTACCGCGACTTCGCGACAGCCACGTCTGGAACCGGAACCCGGGGAACATTCGATGAAGCCATCGACGTAGACATCCAGACTGAAGGCTTCGGGACGATCGTGATGTTCGAAGAATCGGCGCAGGACGGATCGCGGATCAACATCATCGAAATTCCGGTGGACTTGCGGCAGTAA
>SLMJ01000197.1 GCA_007133615.1 Thermomicrobiaceae bacterium
ATCATCAGCCACGGCGTCACTCGTCGCAGCGGATGCGTCGTCGGCATCCTCAGTCGCTGCGTCGGCACATCCTGCGATTGCCAGCAGCAGCAGTGGCAGTGCCAGAATCAACGTCCGCACGTCGCGCATGTCATCCGTCCAATCCCGTAGGTCCGGAAAATGTCTCCAGTGCTCCGGCACACGCCGTCAGCACATCACCGGATTACTGTGCGGAATTGACCGGGGAGAAAGTTGTCGGAAACACGACCGTGCGTGCTGTCAGTTTTCCAACACGCGAAACGAAGTGTTGTGCCGGATAATCAAAAAGGTCGCACCTGGTGTTGACTCGGTTGACACCAGGCGAGACCGCGATTCAGCTTCTCGCGGCTACTCTGCAGGAGCCGTCAGGTCGGTGTGGACAAAGTGCATCTCGCTCGGGTGCAAATCTATGACCTCCAGGCTGGTCTCTTCCGGGAGGAAGCGTCCCGCCGCGGGTTGCTCCTGCCAGTTGCGTTCGATCGATTCCACGACGTGATCGGCTGTCAGAGACTCTCCATCCTGAAACGAGACATTCTGCCGCAAGACGATCTCCCACTCCGGACCTTCGATGTGCTCGACCGATTCGGCCAACCACGGCTTGATGGATTGGTCCGGGGCCACCCGCGTCAACGTCTCCCCTACCCCTCGCTGAATAAGGCTGTTTCCCTCGGGAGCTGGATCGAGCGAATCCGGCAGCCAGGCAATGGCGACTGTTATCGACGGCCGCTCGGTAGTCTCTTCGTTGCCGTTCGATTCTGGAGACGCCAGTTCGCTGGTATCCGACTCAACACCAGGTCCATCATCGGCACTCGAATCACCACAGGCTGCCAGGAGCATGAGGACTGACACAATCGCCAGCACTCGCAACATGTTCAACATACATCCAAGATCTCGTTCGGAACCGGATAGGTACCCGACACGATCCAGCGATCCGGCTGAACGTCTCGTAAACTGAACGGCCGCGTGCTATTCTACCTGCTGTCAAACAGCTGAATTCGACGCCTGGATTCATCGTGCCAGATCACCTCGAGTCACCACTGCAGACCGGGGTTTTTCTCATACTATCCAGCCATCACAACCGAGTGAACAGGGATCGACTCAAGTGAGAAAAACCGACTTGATCCACCTTCCGGGAGAAAGGATTATCGCGACGTGTCATGGGCCAAACTCGATTTACCGGGTCAGGCTGCGTTCGAGCAAGCCTGGAAAGCGGCAACCGCCGGCTCACTGCCAATCGGATCAGCACTGACGGACGCGCGTGGCAACATTATCCGAACCGGCCGCAATCGCCTCTTTGAACCGGATCCTCCCCCCGGAGGGTTGAGCGGGAATCACCTGGCACACGCCGAGATGAACGCGTTAGCGGGCCTGCGGACAACCGAAATCGATACCCGACAACTCACTCTTTACTCAACGATGGAACCATGCCCGATGTGCACCGGCGCAATCCGGATGATGCACGTCGGAACGGTCAGGTTCGCCGCCCGGGATCCGGTTGCTGGAAGCCTGAGGCTCCTCGAAGCAACAGAGTTCATGCGGCGATCCGGAATCTGCATTTCCGGCCCGGAGCCGGACGGGGCCGAGTTCGTGAGTATTACCCTGACGACGGCCGTCTTCCTGCAACTGTATCCGGACAGCGATCTCCCGGAACGTATGATCGTCAGCTTCCAGGAACTCAACCCGGAGGCGGCCGAACTGGGGCAGTACATCCATCGAACCGGTGTCCTGCAGCAGTTCATCGCCGGCGCCGAAACAGCCGAAACCGTTTACAACGAATTGCTTAACGCTCGCCGGGGCTGACTTGACGCAGCGGTTCGTGAACCGTAGATTCATCGCTTGGTAAACCGCCGCACCGGGCCGATCGTTCGGCCCTGGTGCTCAAGCGACGATATCGGTGAGTCATGCAGGTCAAACCGAGCCGCAGACCGCGGATCGATGTTCCGAAGACATTACCGGACTATTTCGGACAGGTTCTGGCACTGGCTGGAGCGGGCTCCGGGCTGCTGTTGATCCTGATAATCCTTGGCGCACTCCCGGAACAGGTACCCGGCCTCTTCGGCATCACCGATGACCCTGCGGAGTGGTCCGGCCGCTGGAGCGCCGCAGTCGGAGTGGTGGTTGCCCTGGTTATCTTCGCGGCTATGACTGTTCTGGCCCGCGTACCGCACATCTACAATTACCCGTGGTCGATCACCGAGCAGAACGCGGCGATCCAATACCGCCTCGCTCGCTCGATGGTAATCTGGCTGAATGCGCTGAGTGTTCTGATGTTGCTGAGCATAGTCTGGTCGCAGGTGTGGGTTGCGTTGGGCGACCTCGAGCAGGTCAATCCATTCATGATCATGGGCTTCATCATCGTGATCCATACGGTGCTCGTGCTATTCGTCTATCGGGCCTATCGGTGCCAGGACGGTGATCTTCGCAACGATCCGCTTGATCGCAGCCGCGCCTGATCAACCCTGGCTCTGTTCAGCAGCTTTCTGATGCGCTGCTGCTCGGGAACTGGGCTCGTTCGCCTGAACCGGCGGCCCGACCCAGGAAGCCGCCGCACCAAACACGGCCAGCAGACCCATTCCGATCGCCAGCCCGGCGTATCCCGTTATGTCGAGCAGAACAGCGCTGAGCCCGATCCCGATCGCCCCTCCAAGACTCAGAAGCGACGAACTCAGCACCATTGCCGTTCCAACGTTGGATGGGCTCCGATTCGCAATCATGTTCAGCAACGTAACCCAGGCGATCCCCGCTGCGAAGGTCGCAAGCCCGAACGACCCCGTCACCACCAGCGTCGGAACTGGCAGTAGATAGCCGGCCGCCCAGAACCCACCCATGAGCAGGATTCCGGTGCCCACGATCACGTGCTGTGGCAGTTGACCGAGATTCCCGGCCAGCAAATTCCCCACGAAATAGGTTGCACCGACAAGGCTGAAGACCAGACCGACCATTTGCGTGGAGGTGTCGTGCTGGCTGATCAAAAAGGCTCCCAGATAGGCAGTTGTCCCGTTGAGCGTGGCTGGATGCAGCGTTGCGCCTACGAACAGCCGCCTCAGCGAAGGTTCGCCGAGAATCGGACGATACGGTGCGATCAGCGCCCGGATTCCCAGGCCGGTTGCATCGGCGGAACGTCCCGCTCGATCAAGCATGAGCCGGTTTAGCAGGCCGATCAGCAACAGTGCCGCACCGAGGATCACGTATGCTCCGCGCCAGCCATACGGCTCGGCGAGCATCGTCATGACGAAGATACCGATGACGACGGCCATTGCCGCCGCCGCTGTGATGATCGCGAGAGCCTGTTGGCGCTGACGGCCCGAATAGAGCAAGGCTGCTGCACTGATCGTAACTCCACCTGTGATCGAACCGCCGACGCCCGCCAGAATCCGGGCCAGCACCAGACTCCCGAAATTGATCGCCAGCGCGGTGGCAATCGCCCCGCCGGCCGCCAGAACCAGGCCAATGACGAGGATCCGGCGGATTCCGACCCGTTCCGAAATCGGTCCCACGATCAATCCCGCAGCAGCAGTCGTTAGCAGTGCGACGGTTGAGGTGTAGCCGACCATCGAGACCGTCGCGCCGATATCATCCGCGATATCGACGAAGAACGGGTTCATCCCGAAGAGGTTGAGAAAACCGGCGAATGCTGCTAGCCCCAGCGGGATTAGCGGCGCCAGCGACATCCGCTCCTGATCACCCTGCATCATGAGCGCTCACCGTCCTGATCGAAGCTGGAAAATACTCCGGCGCGAGCCGACGCGACTGCCGCCTGCACGGCCTGCTGGAGGTCGCCGTCGGAGACACCTTCACGGGAAATGAACAGCCTGAAGTAGATCGGGGCCATTACCGCGCGAATAACCGCAATCGAATCAGTCTCGGGTGGTAGCTCACCGTTCTCGATCGCTGTTGTGATGATCGACGCTGCACGTCCGAACCGGTCTGCAAAGAAAGCGTGGACGGCTTCGATCGCTTCAGTGGACTGGAACGCCGCGGCGACAACTGCGGTGTGGGTCGGGCCGATTTCGGCATCCAGAAACGCATCCAGCGCCACCCGGGCGTGATCGAGCAGGTTCTCCTCAACGGTGCCGCTCAGATCCGGCTGCCAGTCGTCATCGATCGCAAACTGCAGCGAATCGACCACCAGCCCGTGAACACCTCCCCAGCGCCGATACACCGTTGTCTTGTGCACACCAGCCCGCTCGGCAACATTCTCGACCGTCAACGCAGCGTATCCACGTTCGGCGAGTTCGAGCAATGTCGCCCGGCAGACTGCTTCCCGGTTTCGGGCTGTCCGCCCTCCCGGGCGAACCTGGCCTGGTTGTTGTTCAGCACACACTGTCGCAACTCCTGTCGCATTAGCTTTAACTCTGCACTAATGCGACTCGAGTTGCAATACCGGAGCTCAGTTCACCAGATATTTCCCCTCAGCCAGGAAGACATCCCCATCCACCCGAACCTCGCCCACTTCCCGGAGATCACAGACCAGGTCCTGGTGAATGGCGCTGACGTTGGTCGAGCCGGTGTCCGGATAACCGGCCCCGAGGGCAAGGTGGATCGTTCCGCCGATCTTCTCGTCATACAACGTGTTGCCGGTGAATCGCTGGATGCCGTTGTTGGTCCCGAAGGCAAACTCGCCGATTCGGCGGGCCCCTTCATCGGTATCCAGCAGCGAGAGAAAGAACGGTTCGTTCCGCTCCGCGGACGCGTCGACGACCTTGCCGTGCTCGAACCGGAGCCGAATGCCGGCAACCTCATGCCCTTGAATGTTGGCCGGAAACGAAAAGCGGATATGACCTTCTGCGGAGTCCTCGATTGGTCCAGTGAACACTTCACCACTGGGAAAGTTTCGTTTACCATCCGAGTTGTTCCAGCTTCGCCCCGCGATCGATAGCGTCAGATTCGTCTCTGAACCAATGACAGTGACCTCGCGTCTGGGTTCCAGCCACTCGATCATCCTCGCCTGTCGAGCGGAAAGCTCTCGCCAACGGGCGACAGGATCGTCATCGTTCAGGCCACACGCTTCGAAGACGAACTCCCGATATTCGGACAGCGACATCCCGGCATCCTGGGCGTGGGCGTTGGTCGGAAACAGCGTCAGTGACCAGCGCAGTTCTCCCCGTCCGGCTCGCTCCATCCGATTTCTGTTCAGTGACGATCTGGCAGACGTGAAGCTGTTGAGCCGGTCGTTCGGCGTACTGCTGAGGGCCTTCGTATTCTCCTCGGCGATGATCCTCAGTTCGGCGTTGGCCTGGTTGTTCAGTAGTTCTTCAACAGGCGAGATTGTCCTGATCTGATTCTCCGACCCCTCTGTCAGGAGCACTTCTGTCAAGCCAGGCAACTGTGTCTGAACAACCGGATTTGCCCCGCTTCTGAGAGCAGCTCGGTAGGTTTCAGTGATCAGGTCAGAAGCCAGCGTGCTACCATTTATGACAACGAGGTCGCCGGGTTGCAGGCCAAGCGAGTGCCGAACGAGAACGTCTGCCATTCTCTGGACCCGGGGATCTGCCATCGTGATTTCTCCGTTTCCTGTAGGTTCCACGTCGATGTTGCGGCGTGGCTGCAGGCGCACAGCCGTGACTGTGGGGCACGAGCAGCTCTGCGATTCGTCTATACTAAACCGGTATCTGTTGGTCCGTCGATTTCCGGGGGCAAGCGTTACATGCAACGTTCTGATCGCCTCGCCAGATCGCTCTTCGTTTACTCGTTACTCTCAGTGCTCGTCCTGGTTCTCGCTGCCTGTGGCGACGAGGGGGACGACGCTGACCTGTCAGGCTCGGAGGCGTCTGATGAACCGGAGACGATAAACCTGAACGACGTCAACACGATCGAGCAACTTGCCAGCCTTGTCGTCAGCAATCAGGATGATGTTCTGCGCGGGCACGCGTTTGAGGTCGATGCCTGGATCAGCCCACCACCTACCACCACTGGCGTCCCCAGCACGCCGCCCCAGGGATGCCCGGTCGTGCCAGAAAAGCAGGACTGGCTGAGCGACACGCCCATCGACACCCAGTTTGAGATCGCCGGAACGACCCTTCCGAACGAACGACTCGCCGAAGACGTCCCTGTTCTGCGGCTGGTCGTGCCGTATCGACTCGGATTCATCGAGATCCCGGAACGCGCCACTCTTCGCGGATATGTCCTCGACGAGGAGCATGCCGATTGCCCGTCGGCGAATTCACTTTTCGTTCTCGAGGAAGTGGTCGAGGAACTTCCGGCGGACCGAGAAGATAATCAGGACGAGTTCAACGGAGAATGGGCTTCGATTCAGAGTGAGACCGGCGCCATCACAATCGATTATCCGGCCGAATGGGAGGTGGAAGAGCAGGATACAGGGGTGTCAGCACGCTACCGATTCCTGGGACCGGAACCCTTCCGAACGATCCGTCTCGAGGTCAATGAGGGTGAAACCTACTGGCATCCCGATGCGGACGGCGGAAACCCGCCCGACGTCCTGGGCGGAGACTGGCGAAAACTCGCCGAAGTCGGCGATGCGACTGCGCGCCTGGTCGATGATCGTCGCCGCACCTCGAGCAATGAACGCGAGGTGCGACTGGTGTTCAACCATCAGGGCATGACCATATTCCTTGCCATGGTGACTCGAGACGGCATCGAACTCGACACCGAGTCGCTGGGTGTATTTTCCGAGATTGCCAGCCGTATCCAGTTCGACGGCGATGTCACAATGTCTGACCCGATGGACCCTGTGCTCGCGGCCGGCGAGGAGCTCGGCGAGGGCCCCTACCTCTCGGAACCTGATGCCCATTACGTTGCACTGACCGCATCCGGAATGACCGGCGCTCAGGTCATCGAGGCCCGGCTCGTCTCCGAGCGGGATGCCCGAACCGCCGTTGATGGCGCCTGCCACAACTTCGACGGTCGACCATCTGGCGTCTGGCTGGTCACTGTTGACGGTGTGACACCGAGCGGCAGTGAGACCCAGCGCCTGGTCTACCTCAACGCCGAAACCGGCGATCGCCTTTGCCAGACCGAGGCGCCAGAGTAACCCCATCTTACGCATCAAAAATGACCACATACTTGACGACCTGACTCGCATTGAGTACTATGCCTCGCATCACAAACAGAACGGCAGATGCGGTCAAGTCGCAAGCGCGGCCGTTCGTCGTTACGCGAAAATGCAGCATCGAACCGGCTGGCTCGTAATACGTGAAGTCGCCGGCGGGATATATCGGAACACGCAAGCCGCGAGCGCAGACCTGACAGGAACGATTCGACTGTCAGGAAACGTGATCTCGCGTGGAGGGGGCGCATGTTCTCATTTTTCAGGAGTAACGGTGACAGGGACCTCGGGCCGAGCGGAAAGGCCGGAGGAGCACGTCTCCAGTTGATCGACTTGACGAAGGTCTACGACGAGTCGGTTATAGCAGCAGACAAGGTCAGTATTGACATCGAGCCGGGCGAATTCATCACGTTGCTCGGCCCCAGCGGATCCGGCAAGACAACCACCCTGATGATGATCGCCGGATTCGTCATCCCCACCAGTGGCGAAGTCCTCGTTGAAGGCGAAGACATCGCATTTCGGCCACCGCACAAGCGAAATGTCGGGATGGTATTCCAGAACTATGCGCTGTTTCCCCACATGACTGTGGCCGAAAACGTTGCATTCCCGCTGAAAATGCGGAGCTGGTCCAGAGCCGACACGGAGAACGCGGTCAATGAGGTTCTGCGCCTCGTGCGTCTGCCTGACCATGCCGACCGCTATCCTCGACAACTGTCCGGTGGTCAGCAGCAGCGGATCGCCCTCGCCCGGGCACTGGTGTTCCGGCCGCCCGTATTGCTGATGGACGAACCGCTGGGCGCGCTGGACAAGAAACTCCGCGAGGAAATGCAGCTGGAGATCAAACACATCCAGCAGGAAACGAACATCACCACCGTGTACGTCACCCACGATCAGGGGGAAGCGCTGACGATGTCGGACCGGATCGCCGTCATGCAGGATGGCTGGGTCGAGCAACTCGGCTCACCCACGGAGCTCTACGAGCGGCCGGTCAACAAGTTCGTAGCCGACTTCATCGGGGAATCCAATTTCATCTCCGGGACGCTGACGACCGACGAGGGCACGCCGAAACTCAAGACCGAATCCGGCTGGTCGGTCCCGCTCGCAGGCGCGGAGGGGCGCTCGGACGGAGACCCGATCGAGGTTGCCCTGCGCCCCGAACGATTGTCACTGGGCGATCGTAACGCCGAGGTCGAAGTCACGGGCACGATCGACGAGATCATCTACTTCGGGGAGACAACCAAGACTCGCGTAAATCTGCCGAACGGCCAACAGCTTGTGGTCAAGGAACAGAATCTCGGAACCGACCGCGAGATGCAACGTGGCGAAGAGGTAACCGTGCGATGGAACATCAACGACATGGTGATCCTTCGCGACGATCTTCCGGAATCGGCGGCTCACCAGGAAGCCGAGCCCGAACCAGCAAAGACCGCGTGATCGCGATCTGTTCAATTCTTCGACGTTATCGGGACACGAGGGGGATTCCCCCTGGGACTGTGGTCAAGGAGGGGCCGGCATCGCCCGGCAAGTGAGGAGGAGACCTATGGCTCCACGAGATCCGAACAAGCTGCTGCGATATCTGCGATGGATGGACTATCGCGATCGAATGCAGCGCCGCCGCTTCCTGAAAATGATGGCAATGGCAGGCGCCGCAACGATCGGCGGCAAGACCCTCGCGGCCTGCGAAACCGATGACGCAGACGATGCACCCGCAGCGACGGATGACACAGCTGATGACACGGCAACAGACGATGCGCCGGCCGATGACGCGGCAGACGACACCGCGGACGATCCCGACGTCGACGACGAGATGACCAATGTCGAAGGCTACGAAGCGGACGGGCGCTATGAGGGCCGGACGATCGTCGTCACGGACTTCGGCGGCGCCATGCGCGACATCTGGCGGGAGATCGCCTACGACCCGTTCAGCCAATTGACTGGCGTCGAGATTGTCGAAGACACCAGCGATAGCGCGCTGCTCCGCTCGCAGGTGGAGAGTGAAAACGTCGAGTGGTCGATGTCTCAGCAGGGCGGCAGTACGGGGATCCTCCTGGGACAGCAGGGCATGCTGGAGCCGCTTGATTACGACGTCATCCAGCGTGATGGTCTGGTCGAGGGAATTGATGACGAGCACGCGCTCGGTTGTCTCTTCTGGTCCACCGTCATCGCCTACAACACGGAGACCTTCCCTGATGATCCTCCCGGTGGATGGGAAGATTTCTGGGATCTCGATAATGTACCTGGCGCGCGCGGCCTGTATGACTGGCCTGTGCCAAACCTCGAGTTCGCGCTGATCGCTGCTGGCGTTCCGATGGATGACCTCTATCCGCTCGATGTTGACCTTGCCTTCGAGAAGCTGGACGAGATCCGGGACGAGATCCTTGTCTGGTGGGAAGAGGGTGCACAGCCGCCGCAGCTACTGGCCGATGGTGAACTTGACATCTGCACCGCATGGAACGGTCGAATTACCGACGCTGCAGAAGCCGGTCAACCGATTGCGATCCAGTGGAACGAGGGCAGTATGACGTTCGACACCTTCACAGTGCCCCGTGGAGCCCCTGAGCCAGAGATCGCGATGGATCTGATCAACTTCATGAGCCGTCCGGAGGTCCAGGCCCGTATGGCGGAGCGAATTCCCTACGGACCGATCCATGAAGGAGCCTTTGATCATCTGGATGACGACATCATGGCGAATCTCCCGAGTTCACCAGAGCTCATGGAAATGCAGCATGAGCGGGACATCGACTTCTGGCTGGAGCACGAGGACGAGATTCTCGAGCGCTGGCAGGACTGGCTGCTCGTTTAGTCCAGACGATCACGGATTATCTGTCGGGCCGGTTTATCCCGGCCCGGCACGGAACCAGTGTTGGGGGTACTCGTGGCTAGCATTGCCAGGGAGCGGGATCCCGGCTCCTCGCATTACCAGCCTGATCCGCGTCTGCAGCGGCTGCACCGCAGACAATTGCTGTCACATCTGGGGCTGCTCGCGCTCGCTGTAACGCTGCTCGCGGTGTTGTTCGTCTATCCAATCAGCCGGATCATATACACAAGCTTTCTGATCGACGGCTCGTTCTCGCTGGACCATTACCGACGAATTATCGAAGTCGACGCCTACATCCGGGTCCTCAGAACCACGTTGACGATCGGTTTTCAGGTGACACTGATCTGCCTGTTGCTTGGCTACCCGCTGGCGTATTTCCTCGCATCGGTGCCGACACGCTGGCAACGGATTCTGATCATTCTGGTCCTCGTCCCGTTCTGGACCAGCTTCCTGGTTCGCACCTACGCCTGGATGGTCCTGTTGCAGCGGCGCGGAGTCGTCAATGACTGGCTGATGAGTCTCGGGCTGACAAGCGAGCCAGTTCAGATGATGTACAACCGCATGGGCGTGCTCGTCGGGATGGTGCACGTGATGCTGCCCTTCATGGTATTGCCGCTGTTCGCAGTGATGATCGGCATCGATCGCAAC
This sequence comes from Thermomicrobiaceae bacterium, assembly GCA_007133615.1. Taxonomy (GTDB): domain Bacteria; phylum Chloroflexota; class Chloroflexia; order Thermomicrobiales; family Thermomicrobiaceae; genus SLMJ01. The sequence goes on from SLMJ01000197.1 coordinate 10,491, forward strand.
CTGATCAGGGCGGCCCAGAATCTCGGGGCATCGCCGTTCCAGGCATTCCGGCGTGTGTTCCTGCCGCTCAGCTTGCCCGGTATCGCGGCTGGTTCGATCCTCGTGTTCATTCTCTCAATTGGCTTCTACATCACCCCGGCTCTGATGGGCGGACGACAGGACACAATGATTGCCCAGCTCATCGAGGCCCAGGTCCGTGACCGGCTCAACTGGGAGTTTGCGACGGCGATCGCTACCTTCCTGCTCATCGTCACCGTAATCATCGTTGCCGTCTACAACAGAATCCTGGGAACCGAACGAGTATTCGGAGAAGATCGATGATGCACCAGCGGGTCAATGGGAGTAACCTGGTATGACGTCTGCAGAACAGGCACAACAGCGAGTGCGAACCCGAACCACGGCAGCCGAGGCAACACGACCTCCTCAACGACGGGTCGACTGGGGGCGCGTAGCGCTTGGCACCTTCAGTGGCCTCGTGCTGTTCTTCCTCGTGGCGCCGGTCCTGATCGTCATTCCGATGTCCTTCAGCGCCGGTTCTTCACTATCGTTCCCGCCCACTGGCTTCTCGCTGCAGTGGTACGAGAACTTCTTTGGCCGCGCCGACTGGACATCCGCGGCCATTCAGAGCTTTCGTGTTGCCGCGGCGGTCACCGTCCTGGCGACGATTATCGGCACCATGGCCTCACTCGCGCTGGTGCGAGGACGGTTCCGCGGCAAGCAGGTCATCAATATCCTGCTCCTGTCACCGATTATCGTGCCTTCCATCGTCATCGCGATCGCCGTCTTCGGCATCTACTCGACACTCCAGCTCACCGGCACGTACATCGGGCTGGTGCTCGGTCACACCGTCTTCGCGCTTCCCTTCGTCGTCATCGTCATCACGGCGACACTGCGCGGGTTCGATATGACGCTGGAACACGCCGCAAACAACCTGGGAGCCAACCCGCTCCAGACGTTTCGTTATGTCACCTTGCCGATTATTGCCCCCGGAGTGTTTGCCGGCGCCCTCTTTGCGTTCGTTGCATCCTTCGACGAGCTGATCATCTCGCTGTTCATCGCCGGGGCACAGAACCGGACGCTGCCCCTGCGCATGTTCGAGGGGCTTCGGCTCGAAATTGACCCCACGATCGCAGCCGTGTCCACTATGATGACCGTCCTCACCGTAAGTGCCTTCGGCTGTGCCGAGATACTCCGCAGGCGAGCGGGCGGCGAATGACGCGCGTTCACCAATGCACGAAAAGCTGAACGTGCATGCCCGGGAGATCGCCCTGCGATGGTGGCTTCCCGGGTTTTTCAGGTACCGTCGCTCGTGTGACACGCGCCGAAATCGGCACTCACCTTTGTCAGACCGGGACGCCGAGAGTATCGTAGACGGAGACGAATCGTGGGGACCTCGTCATTCACCTGCGCTGCAATCCGGGATGGTTCAATGATCAGCTTCAATTCACCTCGCCGAAACGAATCCGGAAGTGACCGGGAACGGCTGCCAAACACCAGCTACGCCGTTCTGGGAATGCTGTCGTTCGGAGACGAACTCTCCGGTTATCAGCTCAAGAAACGGGCAGACAACCTCAGGTTCTTCTACTGGAGCCCGGCACATAGCCAGATTTACGCGGAACTGCGGCGGCTGGAAAAACTCGGCTACGTCACGCACCGGGAAGTGCGTCAGGTTCGGCGACCGGACAAGCGGGTATACCGGATTACAGACGCCGGTCAGGACGTCTTCGAAACCTGGATGAACGAATCGCCGGTAGAGCCGGTATCCCTTAAGCACAGCGTCGTTCTCCGATTGTTCTTCGGCCACGTGGCAGATCCGGATCGCTTGCGCGAGGTTCTGGCCGACTATGCCGAACAGGTCAGCGAGGTTATCGAAGATCTGCAGGGGATTTCTGACGAGATCTCAGAGAGCGATCAGTTCTTCTATCCGGCCGTTGTCGCCGAGTGGGGAATCGGCTACTACGAGGCTGAACGGCGGGCGGCACTCCGGGCAATCGAGCGACTCGATGAGCGGCCAGAAGGATTGACCGGCGAAGATGACGCGGATACGGCCTGATCGTGACCAGCGGGTTCGATGAGCAGTCCCAGCGATCGAACATCGCTGGAGCATACGTGCAGATTCAGTCACTATCCGTTGTCTACGACGAGAACATCACGGCGGTCGATGGGCTCGACCTCGATATTCCGCCTGGCGAGTTCGTAACCCTTCTGGGACCGAGCGGATCCGGCAAGACGTCGATCCTGATGGCGCTGGCGGGATTCGTCAGACCATCCTCCGGGCACGTCTTCGTGGACTCGCGTGATCTTCTGGCACTCCCACCAAATGAGCGCAATCTGGGACTGGTTGTGCAGAGTTACGCGCTGTTTCCGCACATGACCGTGGAACAGAACATCGCGTTCCCGCTCAGAATGCGAAACTGGAAGCAAACCGATATTGATCAAGCTGTCCGGCAGGCGGTGCGCATGGTCCAGCTCCGCGGCTACGAAAAGCGGAAGCCAGGTCAGCTCTCCGGTGGCGAACAGCAACGCGTCGCACTGGCTCGGGCGACCATCTTCGATCCTCCGGTCATGCTCATGGACGAACCCCTTGGCGCACTCGACCGACAACTTCGCGACCAGTTGCAGAGCGAATTGAAGGCCATCCAGCAACGCACCGGTATTACCACGCTGTATGTCACCCACGACCAGGATGAGGCGATGGCGCTGTCGGACAGGATCGCCATTATGCGGGACGGCAGTATCGAGCAGATCGCGAGTCCTCAGGAACTCTACGAGCGGCCCCGCAACACGTTCGTTGCCGGATTTCTGGGCGAGAGTAACGTATTGCAGGGGACGATCCATTTAACCGGTAACCGCGTGGAACTGGAAACCGACGCGGGATGGAGACTCCCGCTGGCCGATGCTTCCGGTGCGGGCGATCGTCACCGCGTTCATGCGCAGATCCGCCCGGAGCGAATTCTCGTCGAAGAGGATCCGATGGATGTTCACACCACCGCCGAGGTGATCGACCAGTCGTTCGCTGGAGAGATGATCCGGTTGACCGTCCGGGTGCCGAGCGGGGAGCAACTCGCAATCAAGCGTCAGAACAGCGGGCGCACATCCGATTTCCAGCCGGGTCGACAGGTGACAATCGGCTGGGCGCTTCAGGATATGATGGTGCTTCGTGACTAGCGTTTCGGCCGAAACCGCTAAACAGACGGATATCCCGGGAGCGAACTCCGAACGGGTTGATGTGTCGATTGCGATCGACATTCAGAATCTGACCCGCCATTACGGAGAAGAGCCGGCCGTCAATGACCTGAACCTTCAGGTATTCGCTGGCGAAGTGTTCGGGTTGTTGGGGCACAACGGAGCCGGCAAAACAACAACGATCCGCATGCTGACCGGGTTGATCACGCCGACGTCCGGGTCCGCCCAGGTGCTCGGGCTCGATCCCACCTTCGAAGGATCCGAAATCAGGGCGCGAACCGGCGTTCTGACGGAAACACCGGCGCTCGACTCCCGGCTAACCGGACGCGAGAACCTGGCGTTCTTCGCTGACTTCTTCGACATCGAGCCACACCGGGCTCGCCATCGCATCGACTTCCTGATTGATGCGTTCGAGCTTCAGGAGCATGAACAGGATCGGGTCGGCACGTACAGTCGCGGCCTGCATCAGCGGCTGGCACTGGCCCGAGCGATGCTGCACGAACCGGAATTGCTCCTGCTCGACGAGCCGACTCCCGGGCTCGACCCCGTTGCAACCCGTGTCGTGCATCTCATGATCCGGGCGTTCCGATCCGAAGGGGGAACGGTCCTGCTCTGCACCCACAATCTGGAGGAAGCGGAGCGGCTCTGCGATCGGGTAGGGGTGCTGGAACGCGGCCAGATGATCGCCATGGGCAATCCTCGGGATTTGACGAGTCGAGTAGCCGACCAGCAAGTGGAAGTCGAGATCGCGCCGCGTTTCCGGGATCGTGCAATCGAGGCGATCACCCGGGCGATTCCCGGAGTTCGGATCGCCACCGTAGATCACCTGGTTCGAGTGGATGGTCTGCCGAGGAATCGAATTCCGGATCTGGTGGAAGCTCTCGCCAACGCACGAGTTCCTGTGTACCGGGTGGAACCTCGGGTCAGTTCGCTGGAAGATGTCTACTTCGCATTACACGAAAGCAGAAGCCGCTGATGAGCTGGCGCGGAATCCAGGCGATCGCCCGCAAGGACATGCTCATCATGCGGCGCAGCCGGCCGATGTTCTATCCACTGATCGCCGTCTCCGTTCTGATGCTGGTCGTCCTGCCGCTGGCGACGACACTTGCAGCAGCCAACACCGACGCGCCCGCCGGTGTGATGCAGCAGTGGGACAACTTCGCCGAACGTCTTCCCGGAAACACGCTTCTGGTGATCGATCCCGGTTTGACAGATGCCCAGCGGATGATCCTCCTCGGGAATGTCTTCCTGCTTGCGCCGTTCTACCTGCTAATTCCATTGCTGGTCGCAATGGTCATCGCCGCGGATACCTTCGCCGGTGA